>CANQBS010000007.1 GCA_947589075.1 uncultured Acetatifactor sp. | reverse complement strand
GGAACCGTGCTGGGGGATCTGTCCAAAGAGGTACAGGAAGAGGTGGGCTTTAACTGTAAGGTGGTGCTGCCCGCTACCCATGACACAGGATCGGCCGTGCTGGCGGTTCCCAGCAATAATCCCGATACGGTATACATCAGCTCCGGCACCTGGTCCCTCATGGGGGTAGAGCGCATGGAAGCGGACTGCAGTCCTGAGAGCAAGGCCCATAACTTCACCAATGAGGGCGGCTATCAGTACCGTTTCCGTTATTTGAAAAATATCATGGGTCTGTGGATGATCCAGTCGGTGAAAAAGGAGCTGAAGGAGGAAAAGGGTCTGGATCTGTCCTTCGGGGAGCTGTGCGAGGATGCCTCCAGACAGACCATTTCTTCTCTGGTGGACTGCAACGACGACCGTTTCCTGGCTCCCAAAAATATGACGAAGGAAGTACAGGCTGCCTGCGCGGAAAGCGGGCAGGCGGTGCCGGAGACTCCCGGCGAGATCGCGTCCGTGATCTACAACAGCCTTGCGAAATGCTATGGAGATACCATCGAAGAGATCCAGCAGATGACAGGCAAGACATATGACAGCATCAGCGTCGTAGGCGGAGGCGCCAATGCGGAGTATCTGAACGAGCTGACCGCAAAATATACCGGACGTACCGTGTTCGCGGGTCCTACCGAGGCGACCGCCATCGGCAACGTGATGGTACAGATGATGACGGCGGGAGAGCTGGATTCTCTGACCGCTGCCAGGGACTGTGTCTTTGAATCCTTTGCGGTGAAGACCTATCGCCCTGTGGTGTAAACTTCCCGGGACAAAGCAAAAAATATCAAACATATTAATTTCAATATATTATAAGGAGGATGAGGAAGATGTCTGTTCAGACAAGATACGAAGAAGCAAAAGCCATGTATGCGAAGATCGGGGTGGATACCGACGCTGTATTGGAGCAGTTGAAGAACATTCCCATTTCCATGCACTGCTGGCAGGGAGATGATGTAAGGGGCTTTGATAATCCCGGCGACCTGACCGGCGGCATCCAGACCACCGGCAATTATCCCGGCAGGGCCAGGACCCCGGAGGAGCTGATGGCGGATATGGATAAGGTGCTCAGCATGATCCCCGGCAAGCACAAGATCAATCTCCATGCTTCCTACGCCATTTTTGAGGATGGGGAAGCTGTGGACCGGGATAAGCTGGAGCCCAAGCATTTCAAAAAGTGGGTGGAATATGCCAAAGCCAGAGGACTTGGCATCGACTTTAACCCTACCTGTTTCTCCCATCCCCTTTCCGCTGACGCAACCCTTTCTTCTGAAAATGAGGAGATCCGTCAGTTCTGGATCCGCCACTGCCAGGCCTGCATCCGCATCAGCGAATATTTTGCCACGGAGCTGGGAATTCCCTGCGTTATGAATATCTGGGTTCCCGACGGCTACAAGGATATTCCTGCGGACAGAACGGCGCCCAGGGCAAGGTTAAAGGATTCCCTGGATCAGATCATCGGCATTGACTATGATAAGTCCAAGGTTTATATCGCAGTGGAATCCAAGGTGTTCGGCATCGGTTTCGAGAGCTACACGGTAGGAAGCCATGAGTTCTATATGAATTATGCGGCCCGCAACGGTCTGCTTTGCCTGCTGGACAACGGTCACTATCATCCTACCGAGGTGGTCAGCGACAAGATATCCTCCATGCTTTGCTTCTATGACAAGCTGGCTCTCCATGTAACCAGGGGCGTGCGCTGGGACAGCGACCATGTGGTGCGTTATGACGACGAGACCAGGGAGATCGCCAAGGAAATCGTTATGGGCGGCGCGGACAGAGTGTTCATTGCCCTGGATTTCTTCGACGCCAGCATCAACCGGATCGCAGCCTGGGTATTGGGCATGAGAAATATGCAGAAGGCTCTGCTTTCCGCCCTGCTTGTTCCCAATAAGAAGCTTGCCGAGCTGCAGCAGGAGAGAAGGCTCACCGAGGTATTTGCCCTTCAGGAGGAATACAAGCTGTATCCTGTAGGCGATGTGTGGAATTATTTCTGCGAGCAGAACGGCGTTCCTGTACAGGAAGAGTGGATCGACGAGATGTTAAAGTATGAGTCCGAGGTGCTGTCCAAGAGGGCTTAATGCCTCCCTCAGCCGCCAGACATGATGGAAAATTCGTGCGGGCACGATTTTCCATCAAATCAGGCGGTTGGCTGAACTGTTACATATATTTCATACAAAAGCGGCAATATCTTTGAAGAGGTATTGCCGTTTTCATTAAGGGGATATCATATGAAGGCAGTAAAGATCATGATCAAAATATTTGCGGGGATACTTCTGGCAGGATGCGCGGCGTTGGGACTTCTGTACTGGCGGAAGCTTCCTGCCATTCATGTGGCAAAGGGGCTTGTCAATCTCGCAGAGGAGGCAGGGGAATATGGGAACCCGATCCTGGAGGAGGCCGGATGGGAGAGGATAATAGACCGGATCACAGGAGGCGCGGTCCGCGTCGATTTGGATGGAAGCTTTCTGACCCAGGAGCAGAAGGAAGCTTTCAGCATGCAGGCAGCGGTGTCCCTGGATGAGGCGGATAAAAAGATGAGGATCGAGGCGGATTCCCGTCTTTTGGGCTTTGGACTCGGATCCCTGATGCTGGCCGGCGATGAGGATCAGCTGTATCTGCAGCTTCCCGGAGTGACGGATCAGGTTTTCCGGATAGGGACCAAGGACTTTGGCGCCAGGTACCAGAACTCCATGTGGGCGAGATGGCTGAGGTTCAGCGTTGATGAGGATTATGCCCTGAAATTTGTCCCGGAGTGGAAAAGCACCAGACTGGAGGAAACCACAAAGGTATGGAAGGAGAAGATTCAGACCGGCCGTAAGCTCCTTTCCCGGGGCGTTTATCTCGTGGCGCTGGTGCTGGATGTGGAAAAGGCAGAAGCAGAGCCGGACTGCTATGTGCTCACGATTCCGGCGCAGCTGCTGAACGGCGGGTTAAAGTCAGTTCAGAAGGAAATCCGGTCCGGAAAATACGGGGAGAACGTCAAGGATTTTTGGGAAGAACTGATGTCGGACATGGGAATCCGGAGCGCGAACCTGCAGCTGGCGGAAGACCTGAAGTTTCTGGTGCGTCTGGATGAAAATGACAGGATCAGGGGCATTGAGACAGCGGAACCTCTTTCCTTTACGGAGGCGTTTCTGGGAATTACCATAGAGGCAGAGCTTGAGGGAACCGAGAAAATCCTGGATCAGGTGGAAGGCAGCGTCCGGCTCGTGAAAGAGCAGCTGGAGAAAAGCTTTTCCCTGGCGGGGAAGATGACCCCTCTGGAGGATGGGAGAAAGGAGCAGTGGGCTCTGAAAACGCCGGACACGGACTATGCACTGGACTGCAGCTGGTTTTTTGATTCCAAGGATTTTGAGATCGCAGCGGAAAAAGAGGGCGCAAAAGAGAGGGAGACCGGTAAGCCCTATCAGATTTCGTTAAAGGGAAGCTTGAAGGCAGCCCGGGAGGATAGTCTTACTTTAAATGTGGATTCTCTGGTTTTCCCGTTCTTCGCAGACAAGACAATAGAAATGTCAGGGGCGCTGACAGTGGAACCCCTGACAGAGGAAATTCTATTGCCCGAAACCGGCGTCGATTTCTTTGGAATGTCCGAGCTGGATATTCTGGCGATATTGCTGGACCGGCTGTAGGGGGGAAGGCCGCCGTGCAAGTCTGTGGCCGCCGAGTAAGTTTGCAGCTGCCGCGTCGTCGGGATAGATGAACCGGTCCCGCGGAATGTTGCCTCCCTCCCGGTTACTTCCCCTCAGCCATCTTCAGCTGGGCCGTCACCAGGTTGTAGTAGATCCCCTTCTTTTCCAGGAGCTCGTTGTGGGTTCCGATCTCGGCGATGCCGTGTTTATCGATGACAACGAGGCGGTCGGCATTGCGCAGGGTGGAAAGCCTGTGGGCGATGGCGAAGGTGGTTCTTCCCTTTACCAGGCGGTTTAACGCCTGCTGGATCAGGAATTCGCTTTCCGTGTCCAGGGCGGAGGTGGCTTCGTCCAGGATCAGGAGCCTGGGGTTGTTCAGGATGGCCCGGGCAATGGAGATACGCTGCCTCTCGCCTCCGGAAAGGTTGTAGCCATGCTCCCCCACGTAGGTATTGTAGCCGTCGGGGGTCTTGCAGATAAAGTCGTGGGCGTTGGCCGCCTTCGCCGCCTGGATCACCTCCGACAGGGGGGCGTCCTGTCTGGCAAAGCGGATGTTCTGCAGGATAGTGCCGGAAAACAGGAAGGTTTCCTGCAGCACCACGCCGATCTGGGAGTGGAGGCTTTCCAATCTGATATCCCGGATGTCCACCCCGTCCAGGGTGATCCTGCCCTGATCCACATCATAGAGCCTCATGATCAGGTTAATGAGGGTGGACTTGCCTGCGCCGGAGGCTCCCACCAGCCCGATCATTTCCCCGGGCTTCACTTCAAAGTTCACATTTTCCAAAACAGGTTCATAGGTCTCGTAGCCGAAGGATACGTGCTCGAAGGTGAAGGCGCCCCGGATGGGGAATTCCTTACAGTCTGGCCGGTTGGTGAGCTGGGGCTCTTCGTCCAGCACATCGTAGATCCGGTTCAGGCTGATGAGCATCTGCATCACGGAACGGGGCAGGTGGGTCATCCAGCTTAAGGGTCCGAAGAGGTAGCCGCAGTAGGTGATGTATTGCACCAGCTGCCCCAGGGTCATGTCCCCTGCCAGCACATCCCGGCCGCCCAGAAGCACCGCCACATAGGTGCCGCAGCCCATGAGGAAGGTGAGGATGGGGTAAAATACAGACCAGAAGGTCTCATTCTTACGGCTGACCGCCGCGAATTCCTTTGCCGCCTTTTGAAAGCGCTTCGCTTCTTTTTCCTCCTGGCCGAAGGTCTTAACCACCCGGATACCGGAAATGATGTCCTGAAGGCAGCTGCTTAAGTTGTCGGATTTCAGCCACTGCATATGGTACATCACATGGGTATGGTGGTAAAAGGCTTTAAACAGCACAAAAACTGCCAGGATAAAGACCATGGACAACAGGGTCATCTGCCAGCTGATCAAAAGCATCACCGCCAGGGAGACCACCATGGTAAGAAGGGTGGAAAACATATCCCCGAAAACTTCCTCCATGAATTGCCTGATCTGTCTGGTATCCCGGGAGACCCGGTTCATCAGCTCCCCCGGCTTCCTGTCGTTTAGGAAGGAGAGGGAAAGGGTCTGGATCTTAAAATACAGCTTCTGGCGCAGGGTCATGCTTAAGGCGGCCCCCAGCTTGGCGCAGTTCCAATACCGAAAGACCTCCAACAGGATCCTGGCCACCAGCAGGACGAAGCTTAAGCCTACAAACAGGCCTAAATCGGTCCAGGTGCCCTTCCCGGAGGAAAGGGAGTTGTCAATGAAATCCCGCTGGATCCTGGGGGTCAGCAGGTTGACTCCCGCCACCAGGATCATGAGCAGAGAGATCAGGAGAAGCTTCCCGATATAATCTCCGCAGAGGGTCATAAATTTTTTTACAGTGGCTCCCTTTCCAGAGCAATAAGGACATTTGCTGGTGCCCGGGAGGGCGCGGCCGCATTTTTCACAGTATTTCTCATATTCCAGGCTCCGTACCCGCTCTTCCTCCCCGGGGCTGCGGCCTTCCTCCAATGCCGTGATGAGGGCCTGGGCGCCTCTGGCCACATAGGATACCCGGATGATGTGCCGCATGGAAAAGCGGGCGATGCAGGTTTCCTGCCCGTCCCTCGTCCGGACAGTGAGGATCCCGCTGTGCACCTGATGCTCACATTTCACCGTCTCGCATTCCATAAGGGGATAGGAGGCGGTAACCCTTGTGTCATCCAGCACCAGGAACCTTTGTTGGGTCACGGCTAACCAAATCTGGCCGGTATACGCATTTTCGGCCAGCTTCCCCTGATTGTCAAAGGCAAGGTCCACGGGGACACAGTACCACAGCTTTTCCCCCGGGGACAGCCCCAGGGAGTCCAGCTGGACAGGGGTTAAAGTATATAACAATTTCATAGTGATTCACTCCTCTTTTTACAGAAACAGATCCAGTTTTTTGCGCTCCGTCACGCTTAAACGGTAGAAATCCGGGATCTCGTAGCGGTTGCCGTCGATATCGGTGATCATCAGACGGCTGTCCCCTAAAAAGACCACGGCATCCCCGCTCATCCGGGTGGTAAAACGGCATACGCCGAAATCTGTCTGGACATTCCAGTAGGCGTAGCCATATTCATCCTTCACATCCAATACCTTTGTGATCACAGGCATAAAATATCGCAGTCGGATCTGTTCCCGGATCATTTCCTGTTGTTCTTTTTCAAGATCGGAAAGCTTCTCGATGAGCCCGATCTCCTTCGCCTTTTCATCGGCTTCCCGGATGGAAATGTACTCCTCCGGCTCTGTCAGGGGGAAGGTCAGGTAGACCCCGACCCTGGAATACTCCTTCCCGTTATAATTTAGGGAGATGAACCCACCCCCTGTCCGGGCAAAACGGGCGTTTTCCCTGGTGAGAAGATGCATTTCCAGAAGCTCCTCTGATTCCTTTTTCAAAGCTTCCTCGTCAAATTCTTCCAGGTCCAGCAAGTCCTGCTGGTTCCCTTCTTCCATAGTTTCCATATCTATAGGCGTCATAAATAACCTCTTTTCTGAATCTTCTTTTATTTCATTTATTTCATTTTTATCCCGGGCACACCGCTTTCCATCGGTCATTTCAGCCCTGTTGTTCCCGTTCGCAGTAATTACATATGATGGGATTTCCTCCTACTCAATCCCCCGCATGGCCAGGGCCTTGGTCTGGAGCTGGCACAGCTTGTAGTAGGTGCCCTTTTTCGCCAGCAGCTCTTCATGGGTGCCGGCCTCCGTGATCCTGCCGTCGTCCAGGACGATGAGATGGGCGGCGTTGCGCAGGGTGGAAAGGCGGTGGGCAATGGACAGCACGGTCCTTCCCTGTTCCAGCCTCTCCAGGGATCTTTGGATGGCAAGCTCCGTCTCCGTATCCACAGCTGAGGTAGCCTCGTCCAGGATCAGGATCCTGGGATCCGCCAGAATGGCTCTGGCAATGGAAATCCTCTGTTTTTCCCCGCCGGAGAGGGATCTGCTGGAGGAGCCCAGGACGGTGTCATAGCCCTCCGGCATCCTGCAGATAAAATCATGGGCGTTGGCCTGGATGGCGGCCCGGATGATCTCCTCCCTGGTGGCGTCGGGGCGGGCGTAGGCAATATTCTCCGCCACGGTTCCCATGAAGATATAGGTCTCCTGGGAAACCATGGCCACATTTTTACGCAGCTCCCGGAAACCGTACTGTCTGACGTTTACGCCGTCCACCAGAATCTCCCCTTCCTCCGTGTCGTAAAGACGGGAGATCAGGTTCACCAGGGTGGATTTGCCGGAACCGGAACGTCCCACGATGCCGAAGACCTCCCCTTCCTTCACATGAAAGCTCACATCCTTCAGAATCGGCTTGTGGGCTTCGTAGCCGAAGGTTACGTTTTTCAGCTCGATCTCTCCCCGGATCCTGTCCGGACGGAGCGGGTCAGGGGCCTCCTTTACCTCCGGTACCGCATCGATGATCTCGAACATCCGCTGGGCGGAGTTCATGCAGTCCGTGTACCAGCGGACAATATGGGACATAAAATCCAGGGGACCCTTCAGCTGCCCTACGTAGCCGGAAAAGGTTAAAAGCATCCCCACCTCTATATGGGAGCCGCTGATGATCATGGCTCCCCCTACGGCCCACACCAGGAAGCTGATGGTATCCTCCACGGAGCAGTAAAGGGCGTAAAATTTGTTGTCGTACCGGGCCAGATCCACTTCCGCATCCCGGACATAGGCGTTGCTTTTGGTAAAACGGGTTATTTCCTGCTCTTCCTGACCAAAAGCCTTCACCACCCTGGCGCCGGTGAAATTTTCGTTCATCTGGCTGTTCAGCCGCCTGTTGGCCCGATGCCGTTTGCCGTAATAATGCCACAGATGGGGAAGCATTTTGGCGCTCAGGATCATGAGAAGCGGCATAAAAAGGATGGTGCAGACCGCAAGCAGCGGGTTTAAACAGAGCATGATGATACAGGTGGCGGCAAGAGTTCCGGCATTGATGAAAAAATAAGGGAATCCATCGATGAAAAAGCTGGAAATCTCGTCCGCGTCGTCCGCCACCCTGGTCATCAGCCCTCCGGTCTGCCTTCTGGAATAAAAGCTGATGGACAGCTTCCCCATGGCGGCGAAGACCTGGCTTTTCAGGGTGGAGATCACCTCCGGGGCGATTCTGGCGGTCATGACACCCTGAAGGATGCCCAGTCCCTGGATAGCCACCTTGGTCACGATCATGGCAAACACCAGCGCCGTAAGCGCCGTTAAAAATCTTCCCTGGGGAATATGCAGCAGGGAAAGAAAGGCTTCGTTTCGTCCAAGAACCTGGTCGTAAAGGATGGTTCCGCTAAGGTAAGGCCAGACCAGATTTAAGAGGGCAGTTCCCAGGTAACAGAGGACCATCACCCCCAGGGAAGCCTTATAGGGTTTAAAATAGGAGAGAATCCGCAGCAGGATGGACTTCCGATCCATGCACTTAGGACAGACCTTCCGCTCCTGGTCGGGGTAGATCATGCCGCACTTGGGACAGCATTCCCGTCCTTTCTGGATGTCCAGGTCCTCCTTTGTGATCTCCTCTTCCTTTTTGATCTTGTCCAGGATACGGCAGATCCTGGTAAAGGATTCCATCCTGGTGTTGGAAAAATGGCACAAAAGCCGGTCTGTGCCGTCGATGACCGCCATCAGGGCGCCGGAGCTGATTTCCCGCAGCACCTCCAGACGCTCCACCCTTTCCAGCTCAAAGAGCTGCAGGGCAGGCTCCTCCAACAGGACGGCGTCTTCCTTGATCTGCCAGCCGCTGTACCCGCCGAAACGATATTCCCTTTTTTCCCGATAAGGGTAGGCGGCAAAAATCAGATGCGTTTTTGTCAATGCAGCGATACTGTCCGCGAACCGATCCTCCAGATCAAAATCCGCGGCGGCGGTGAAAATAAGATCCTCTTTGGCGATCCCATACTTTTGCACCGCTCGGATAAAACTATTCGGCAGTTCCATAAAAACCTCCATAAAAAATTTACTGGTCGGCATATTGCCTGTTACAGTTCAGCCAGCCGCCTGATTTGATGGAAAATCGTGCTTGCACGAATTTTCCATCATGTCTGGCGGCTGAGGGAGCGCCATTTAATGAGCAAAGGTAGTCGCGCAGCGACGGAAAGCGCGTAAGCGCGGCTTTGCGAATGGTGCGGCTGAACTGTTACGATTGCCTCCCGAGACCGAAACGCCGTGGGAAATGCAGCGGGAAAGCGCTGCCCTGCAAGAAGGAGAGTGTGAGATTGACTTGCATAAAAAAAACCACGGCTTCCGAAAGTTAGCCGTGGTGTCCATTCATCCTTATATGTCCATGGAATGCGCTCTGGCACATTCCGACACGAAAAAGAAGTCAGTCAGCTATACCTCGGGAGACAAAATCATGCTTCTTAAATTGAGAAAGAACTTCTGGTAAAATCCGTACAAAAAAGACTTTGTTTAAGTTGGTCATTGCTTTTGTCTCCTTTCTTTTTTATTTGACCTTTGCTAAGTATAGCTGGAAAGAAACAGAATGTCAACTACTTTTTTAAAATTCTGTTTTCAACCTGTTGCAGCGAATATCCTTTAACAAATACTTGCTAAAAATAAACATTCCAGATATAATGCTATTGATTCGTTGCATGATGGAAAGAGAGACTTTTAACAGATCATCAGTGACAAAACCATTACAGATATATTGGACTGACTCATGTGTTGTTCTTTTTTAAGCGCATATTTGATATGGGAGGAAAGTAGCATTGCTATCATTTTCAAAGATCAGACATTTTTTTCTGTTAAAGAAAACGCGTATCGTTCTGGCAATCTTTGTCTTCATTTTGGAAGCCGTCTATCTGGCGGGACCATTGGGCCGGGTAGGTGAAGATCGTGAGAATTTTCTTTCCGGGGAAGGATCCTGGGGAGTAGAGGATGATCAGGCTGCTGCGAAGTTCATACAAGAATTCCGCCCTTCTTATCGTAAACTTAACGGCATTTCGCTGTTGTTTTTCCAGAATGGTCAGACTGTGCCTGACGGCGATGTTACCATTACAATCTGTGATCAAAAGGGAAATGTACTCACTTCCCGAGTCCTTTCATATTCCGTTATTCGTCTTGGCACTTATACTGATATCAACAATCTGGATCTTTCCCTGAACCCCCGACGGTCATATTATCTTACCGTCGATTGCCAGACGCGGGAAGGCGATGCCTTTGTGAATATTGGGGTGTGTTCGTCAGAACTGCCGCTTCCGGAAAATCGCGGACTATATTATGCGAAAAGCGTTCTGCAGACTGCTTCTCCAGAGACAGAGATTGATTCTACCCAGCTGGTGATTCGTTTTTCTTATTCTTATGCAATAACGCCTGCAAAACGTTTCTTGACCTTGTTTTTGTGTTTCCTGACTGCTTTGGGGATTGCCTTTGGTCTGCCCCAAAGTAAAAGGCTTCGTATTGTCGCCGCCTGTATTTTGATGTTATTGGCTCCTGTCGTGTTAGGACGTCAGCTGGAAACTATTTCCCTGGATTCAGATCTGTCCAGTTTGCTTCCAAACGCCATAGAATGGTGCTGCGCATTGATGCTGTTGACAGAGCTTTGCTTTTTATTAAGTACTTTTTCCTTCCGTATCAGCATTATTGTACCTAATGTTTTTTATACCTTTGTATATTGCGTAGATTATTTTGTCCGAAGTTTTCGGGGAACTCCGCTAAAATGGAATGATATCGCGGCTTACAGAACCGCGGCGCGTGTGATGGGAGGATATCACTTGAGCCCGAATGGGGAGATGGCGATGGCATGGTGCATTCTTGTCCTTTTTGTGGTTTATGCTTTGTCCTGCGGCGGAAGCATTCTGAGGGATACCTCCGGGAAAAGGTTATTTTCTAAAAAGATTTTTTTTGCCGTACATTCTGCAGGTTTATTTTTGGGGATAGTCCTGCTGATCGGCGCCAATGGATTCTTATTGAGGACAGATTTCCTGGATCGGCAGGGCTTCCTTACGAAACATACTACAGATGACTATGCCATGTACCAAAGCAATGGTTTTTTGATCTCCACATATTTGGACATCAGAAGTTCGAAGATCCTGCCGCCGGCTGGTTACTCCAAAGAAACTGCACAAGAACTGCTCAGGGAATACGAAAATGGGGACGTCAGGGAGACTGGGGATCTGCCTCATATTCTGCTGATCTTAAATGAAAGTTTTTCGGATCTGCGGGTATTGGGAAATCTCCAGATCAGTGAGGAAAATATGCCCTTTTTCAAAAGTCTGACGGAGAATGTGATCCGGGGAACGACATATTCTTCGGTTTTAGGGGGGGCACTGCAAACGCGGAGTTTGAAGTGTTTACAGGGTGCACTATGGGGTTTTTCCCACGAGGATATTTCCCTTATATGCAGCTTCTCAGGCAGCCTGTTCCATCGCTTGTTTCTGATCTGAAACAGGCCGGTTACACGACATATTCCATGCATCCGGAACTTGCCACAAACTGGAACAGGTACAAAATATATCCGTATTTAGGGTTTGATCACAGCCTATGGCTGGAAGATTTTTCAAATGCCGACATGGTACATGGCAGAGTCTCGGATCGGACGACCTATGACCGTCTTGAGGAAATTTATGAGAACAGACAGGAAAATGAGAAATTATTTCTTTTTGATCTGACCATGCAAAATCATGGCGGTTATAACGAGAATGATTCAGGACATGATATTCGGGCTGTTAATGTGAGCAGTTCTGAGGCGGATACGTATTTATCCCTGATGAAAGAATCTGACGAAGCATTGAAAGAGCTGATCACGTATTTTTCAGGACAGGACGAAAAGGTGCTGATCTGTTTGTATGGGGATCATCAGCCGAAGTTTTATGATGATGATTTTTATAACGGGATTTATCAGCAGACGGAAGGGCTGACTCAGACGGATATTCTATGGAATCAGTATAAAACGCCTTTTATTATATGGGCTAATTATGATATCCCGGAAGAAGATAACCTTAATATCAGTATGAATTACTTGGGAGTTTTGCTGTTAAAGACGGCGGGCCTTGAGCAATCAGCTTATTTTCATTATTTGGAAGAACTTATGAAGGAGTATCCCGTGATCAATGCAAATGGATATATGGATCGGGACGGTAATTTTTATGAATGGGAAACTACGAGTTTTCCCGAATATCGTATTTTGCAGTATTATATGCTGAAAGATGCATGACGGACGTAAGAAACTGACGGCCGATGCAAAAATACTATACAGGAAGGGCTGTAAGAAGTCTTTGGGTGATCCGCCTTAACATTTCCACTTCGCTCCTGGCGGTGGCGTTTAGAAGGGATTCCTCCTTTGTGCGGGTAACGGTGGTGAGGGACAGTCCCTCCAGCTGCAGGTAATATTTTGCATTCACGGGGTACACCTGTTTCTCAATCAGGGCGCAGATGGTCAGGATGTCCGACAGGGCATCCATACGGCTGTCGGAAGGATTTTCGCACAGCGCCGCATAGAGTCTGCACTGCATGTTGGCCATGACGCCGCTGTAGCCCGCGGCGCCCAGCCGGAGGGATTCCAACAAAGTGGCGGTGTTGGCGTTGTACAGCTTCATATTGGTGCCCTGTATCGCTGTCAGCTTTGCCCTGATCTGGCCAATGTCGCAGCAGGTATCCTTCAGGAAATAGAATCTCCCTGTCCGGGCGCACTGGCGGATCATATCGGGGGAAAGCAGGCGCTTATAAGGATAGGGACATTCATAGAAGCCCAGCTTGATATCCTCCGGCAGCGCCGTGAGCAGCCGGTCCAGATTTTTCATCCAGATCTCGTCGTTCTCTGTTTCCTTTGCCAGACGGTTGGTGATCAGAATAACCGCGTCCGCTCCGGTGGCGGCGATAGCCCTGATCTCATTCACCTGGTCTTCAAAGGAATCCGATATATGCCCGGAAGCGATCACAGGAACCCTGCCCGCAGCTTTTTCCTTTACAAAGCGGGCGTATCCAACCCTTTCTTCCAGATTCAGGTAAAACATTTCCGTAGACTGGCAGACTGCGAAAAGTCCTGATGAGCCGTTTTCAATATACCAGTCCACCAGTTCTCCCAGAGCAGTGTAGTCAATTTTGTTTTCCCGGGTAAAAGGAGCCAGCATGACGGGCCAGACTCCGCCGGGAAAGTGATTATCGTTTAAGAAGTGATTGGCGTTCATGGGAAGCCTCCTGTTTTTGTAAGTATGTTACTCTTTAGCCTTTTCCATGCGCATGTCGCGCAGCTTAAGCCCGCTTAAAACGGCGACAAGCAGAATCGTTCCTGCGATCAGTCCCAGCACACTGTTCTGCGTAACTCCTGCCAGTATGTAGCAGAGGAAGGAAATGGCAGCCACCAGGGCGCCGTAGATTACCTGGGTCTGTACATGGTTCAGGTGGTCGCACTGGGCTCCCGCGGAGCTTAAAATAGTGGTATCGGAAATGGGGGACAGATGATCCCCGCACACGCTTCCGCCCAGGACGGCGGCGGTGGTCATGACCATAAGGGCAGTGTCCGCGCCGGCGAATACACTGATCTCCATGGGGATCAGGATAACGAAGGTCCCCCAGGAGGTTCCTGTGGCAAAGGCGAGGATAATCGCTGCGATAAAGAAAAACATGGGCATGGATTCCAGGGGTACGTTGAATCTGTCAACGATGCCGGCGATGAAGGAGCCTGCGTCCAGGTAGCTTTCCCCGCAGATATTGCCCAAAGACCAGGCCAGGCTTAAAAGCAGCATGGCGGGCACCATGTTGCGGAAGCCCTGCTCCAGACCGTCCATATATTGGTTAAAGGTATAAATCTTTCGGGGCACATAGAGGAAGAGCATGAACAGATCCGCCAGGAAGGTTCCAATGCAGCAGGCCGCCACAGCGTCGCAGTTGGCGAAGGCGTCTACCAGTCCTACTTCCCCTGTAAAAAATCCGCCCGTATAAGCCATGAAGAAAACGCAGGCCGCCACCAGGAAGATCACGGGCAGCAGCAGGTCGAATACCCTGGCGCGTCCCCTGCCTTCTGTAACTTTGGAAGAGCTGCTTCCTGCCCCGGAAGCATTGAAACTGCCGGCATTTCCAGGAGCCTTTGAAGGATCAGCGCCGGTGCCTTTATCATCTGTTTTTCCCACGGCTATATCTTCAATCCTGGGATGCAGCATGGTCTCTTTTTCAAAATGCTTCATGAGGCCGAAATCGAAATTCATGATAATGATCAGGAACACCATGAAAATGGAGAACAGCGCGTAATAGTTCATGGGCATGGTGCGAAGAAACAGATTGAATCCGTCAATATCGGATCCTGGGGGAAGGGAGGAGCTGACGCCTGCCGCCCAGCTGGAAATAGGTGCCAGAATGCAGACCGGGGCAGCGGTGGTATCGATGATATACGCCAGCTTTTCCCGGGATATTTTATGCCTGTCGGTCAGAGGGCGCATGACGGTTCCGACGGTCAGGCAGTTGAAATAATCATCCACGAAGATCAGGATCCCGAGACCAGCGGTGGCAAGCAGCGAGGATTTTTTCGTTTTCAGCTTGCGGACCGCCCATTCCCCGTAGCTCTGGGAAGCGCCGGACTGCGTGATCAGGTAGACGAACATCCCCAGAAGCACCGCGAACAGCAGATGCCCGATGTGGCTGGATACGCTCTCATTGATAACGCTTACCATCGTTACCAGGGAGGAGCCGGGGGCAAAGCCGCAGTACAGGAGCACCCCCAGAAGAAGTCCCGTGATCAGGGACAAATTGACCTTTTTGGTGGCAAGTCCCATGATAATGGTTACGATAGGCGGCACCATGGCCCAAAAGGTTCCGATGAATTGCATAGATAACACCTCAATCTATAGTATTTTACTGGGAAATATTATGTTATTAGTATATAATATTTAAAAGCTGTTGTCTATGCAATTTTTGCTTTTTGGATTTTCGCTTTTTATCGCTTTTCATCCTTACGTCCTTTGTGTTTCCCCATTTTTGTCTCTGCTTTTCTTCTATTTCCTCCGTTGCTTTTTTTCGTTAAGAAAAGCAAGAGGAAAAACAACAAAACCCACAAAAAACAACAGAATAAAAGGTTTGCATATGTTGACTTTATGAGGAAAATAGAGTATAATGCAGGGTAAGATGTGTGAATTGTAGGATGCGTTGAACTGCGGGATGCGCAGTTGCACAGCAATGCGGAGCGTACAGGAAAAAACGTGCAGAAATGCAGGTGCGCAGAAATATAGAATGTGCAGGTACAGGCGGCTGCCCCGGCAGCAGAATGGAGGAAGGTATGGAACGTTTTTACACGCAGGAGATTCCGAAGACGGACAGGATCCCGAAGCTGGTGGAGCATCTTTTCGCGAAGATGCCGGAGATTGAATCCGCCAGGGCGGTGCTTTTGACGGAAAGCTATCAGGAAACGGAGGGTCAGCCCATCGTCATGAGAAGGGCCAAGGCCTTTGCCCATATTTTGGACAACATTCCCATCATCATCCGGGATGGGGAGCTTGTGGTGGGCAGCACCACCATCGCTCCCAGAGGCTGCCAGACTTATCCGGAGTTTTCCTTTGAATGGCTGGAGGCGGAGTTCGATACGGTGGAGCATCGGACGGCGGATCCCTTCTATATTTCCGAGAAGACCAAGGAGGATCTGCGGAAGGTACATAAGTATTGGAAGGGCAAGACCACCAGCGAGCTGGCCACCTCCTATATGGCGCCGGAGACTTTGAAGGCCATGGAGCACAACATGTTCACCCCGGGCAACTATTTTTACAACGGTGTAGGGCATGTTACCGTAAAATATGAGAAGGTGCTGGAGATCGGCTACCGGGGCATCATCAATGAGGCAAAGGAGCTGTTAGATCAGTGCAATTTCGGGGATGGGGATTACGCCACCCGTTCCAGGTTCCTGCAGGCTGTGATCATCAGCTGCGAGGCGGTGATCCGTTACGCCAACCGCTATGCCCTGTTAGCTGCCCAGATGGCTCAGAAGGAAAAAGATCCCGCGAGGAAGGCGGAGCTGGCGCAGATCGCCAAAAACTGTTCCCGTGTGCCGGAAAACGGCGCAACCAGCTTCTGGGAGGCCTGCCAGAGCTTCTGGTTCGTACAGCAGCTTTTGCAGATCGAGTCCAGCGGACACTCCATTTCCCCGGGACGTTTCGATCAGTATATGTATCCCTATTATAAAGCGGATCTGGACAAGGGTGTGATCACCCGGTCGGACGCCCAGGAGCTCATCGACTGTATCTGGGTGAAATTAAACGATCTGAACAAATGCCGGGATGCCGCCAGCGCCGAAGGCTTCGCCGGCTACAGCCTGTTCCAGAACCTGATCGTGGGCGGCCAGAATAAGGAAGGCCTGGATGTAACCAACGACCTGTCCTTTATGTGCATCAGCGCCTCCGCCCATGTGTTCCTGCCCCAGCCTTCCCTGTCCATCCGGGTGTGGAACGGCTCGCCCCAGGCTCTGCTGCTTAAGGCTGCGTCCCTGACCAGGACGGGCATCGGACTGCCGGCTTATTATAATGACGAAGTGATCATTCCTTCCCTGATGAGCAGGGGACTGACCCTGCAGGATGCCAGGGAATACAATATCATCGGCTGCGTGGAGCCCCAGAAGGCGGGGAAGACGGAAGGCTGGCACGACGCCGCCTTCTACAATATGTGCCGTCCCCTGGAGGTAGTGTTTGAGAGCGGCTATGACAAAGGGGAATTTATCGGCGTGGCCACCAAGCCGGTGGAGGAGATGACCTCCTTTGAAGAGTTTTACGACGCCTATAAGGCGCAGATGAATTATTTTATCTCCCTGTTGGTGAATGCGGACAATTCCATCGATGTGGCCCATGCCACCCTGTGTCCGCTGCCCTTCGAGTCCTGTATGGTGGACGACTGCATGAAGCGGGGCAAATCCCTGCAGGAAGGCGGCGCCGTCTACAACTTCACCGGTCCTCAGGGCTTCGGTGTGGCGAATATGGCGGACGCCCTCTATGCGGTGAAGACTCTTGTGTTCGATGAGAAAAAGGTGACCATGGCGGAGTTAAAGCGGGCTTTGAAGCTGAACTTCGGCAAGGGTCTGGACGATGTGAGCGTGGGAGATATGGCCATAGGCATTATCCGGGGTATGCAGGCTCAGGGAATCGCGGTTGGCAACGAAGATGTGGCCAAGGTGGTGGCTCAGATTCGTTCCATGGATATTTCCGAGGCAGATAAGAAGCGGTTCGGTGAGATCCTGGAGATGATCGACCAGGTGCCCAAGTTCGGCAACGACGACGAGGTGGTGGATGCTTTCGCCAGGGACGTGGCTTATACCTATACCAAGCCTCTGCAGTATTATAAGAACCCCCGGGGCGGCATGTTCCAGGCGGGACTTTATCCCGTGTCCGCCAATGTGCCTCTGGGCGCCCAGACCGGCGCTACCCCGGACGGCAGACTGGCCCATACCCCTGTGGCGGACGGTGTTTCCCCTTCCGCGGGAAAGGATGTGCACGGTCCTACCGCGGCGGCCAATTCCGTGGCCAGACTGGATCACGGCATCGCCTCCAACGGAACCCTGTTTAACCAGAAGTTCCATCCTACGGCTTTGAGCGGCGAGAAGGGGCTGGATAATTTCGTGGCTCTGATCCGTTCCTATTTTGACCAGAAGGGCAGCCATATGCAGTTTAACGTGGTGAGCCGGGAGACTCTGCTGGATGCCCAGGCCCATCCGGAGAATTATAAGCATCTGGTGGTGCGGGTAGCGGGCTACAGCGCTTTGTTTACCACTCTGTCCAAGTCTTTGCAGGACGATATCATCAGACGGACGGAGCAGGGGTGGAAGTAAGGAGTTTAGTTTACATGGAATATTTGGAGACAAAAGGACGGATTTTTGACATACAGAGATATTCCATCCATGACGGGACGGGGATCCGCACCATCGTGTTTTTGAAGGGCTGTGTGCTTCGGTGCAGATGGTGCTGCAACCCGGAATCCCAGGAGTACGGGATCCAGACCATGATGGTCCAGGGGAAGCCCAAAATCATCGGCCGGGATGTGACGGTGCGGGAGGTCATGGAGACAGTGGAAAAGGACAGACCTTATTACCGCAGGAGCGGGGGCGGACTGACCCTGTCCGGCGGGGAGAGCCTGTGCCAGCCCCTTTTTGCCAGGGATCTGCTCCATGCCGCCAAAGCTATCGGCATCCCCACCGCATTGGAGAGCATGGCCTGCGCCAAATACGAGGTGATTGAGAGCATCCTTCCTTATTTGGACCAGTATCTTATGGATATCAAGCATATGAATCCTCAGAAGCATAAGGAATTTACCGGCCGGAGCAATGAACTGATGCTGGAAAACGCCCGCAGGGTGGCGGCTTCCGGGCAGACGGAGCTGATCATAAGGGTGCCGGTGATCCCCACCTTTAACGATACCCCGGAGGAGATCCGGGAGATCGCCCGGTTCGCGGATAAGCTGCCGGGGGTAAGGCGGATCCATTTGCTGCCTTATCACAGGCTGGGGCAGGATAAATACGACGGCCTGGGCAGGGATTATCTGATGAAGGATATTTTGCCTCCCACCAACGAGCATATGGACATGCTGAAACGGGTGGTGCAGGAGAACAGCAGGCTGATCTGCCAGATCGGCGGGTGATACTGACAGACAGGCTGAACAGGGATTTGTGAGGTGACAGGAGTGGCGCAGACAGAGGAGATCAAACAGAGAATTGTACAGGAATTGGTGCCCGGGCGGGAGATCACCCTGGCCCATATCATAGCGAACCCGGATCCTGTTTTGTATGAGAAGCTGGGTCTGGATCCCAGGGTGGAGTATTCCAAATCCGCCATCGGCGTCATGACCATTACCCCGGCGGAGACCGCCATTATCATCGCGGATATCGCCGTAAAATCCTCCGGGGCTGAGTTGGGCTTTGTGGACAGGTTCAGCGGTTCTCTGATCATCACCGGCAGCGTATCCGAAGTGGAATCCGCCACCAACGCCATATTAAATTATGTGCAGAGCAACCTGGGGTATACGGTGTGTAAGATCACGAAAACTTGAGGGTTTATCGGGTATGATATTAGGATGAAATTGACAAAGGACCTGATCTTGAAGCAGGGTGTTTTTGAAAATTGGAAAGTCCTTGATATGATGAATTTTGAGAAAATGGATATGATTGGGTGGTCAATATGAATAAGCAGATTTATACACCTGAACAGATAAAACAGATTTTAATCCCAGTGTTCCGTGAGCATAATGTGCGCAGGGCGGTTTTGTTTGGCTCCTATGGAAAAGGAACTGCCAGGGAGCAAAGCGATGTGGATATCCTTGTTGACAGCGGGTTAAGGGGACTGGCTTTTTTTGGCCTTCTGGAAGATGTGGTAAACTCATTGGATAAACATGTGGATTTATTGGATATTTCGGAAATTGTGCCGGAATCGCCTGTTGACCGGGAGATCAGAAGAAGCGGAGTGGTTATTTATGAATGATAGGGACAGACAGATCATAGAGAAAATATATGAGCACATTCAGTCTGTTTTGACTTATTGCAAGGACTGTTACAGCCTGGTAGAATTTCAGGAAAATGCTATGAGGGTGGAAGCGTGCGTATTCAATCTCATGCAGATTGGAGAATTAGCAAAATCTTCCTTAAGTGATGAGACAAAGGAACAGATTACAACGATACCATGGAAACAGATATATGGGATGCGCAATCGTATTGTACATGGTTATGCAGGCGTAGAAATGAAAATTGTCTGGGATACGATCAAAGAAGATTTACCTTTATTGAAAAAGGAATTGGATGAATATTTAAGGTAAAGGCAGTTGGATGAAAGAAAATAGGATATTGCAGACAAAGGATCTGATCCTGAAGCCGGGCATTTTTGAGGACTGGAAAGCCCTGTATGAGAATCTGTGGAGTCACGAGGAAAGTGCAAAATACATGCTGTGGAGGCCCGCCTTTTCGGAGGAAGAGGCGAAGGAACGGATGTGGAAGAGCCTGAAGCATCAGGAAGAAAGTGGACTGGCGTGGTTTATTTATAGAAGGAAGGCCGAGGAAGCCGATGAGAAAGCCGCTGAGGAAATCGGTGGGGAAACCCTGGAGCCTATCGGCTTTGCCGGATTGGTTCGGCTTGATGAGGAAACCTACGAAGATACCGGCATCGCCATTGGACCTGATTTTGTAGGGAAAGGGTATGGGAAACAGGTGTTAAATGCTCTGACGGAGTATTGCTTTGATGAGTTGGGAGCCAGACGTTTGATTTGTTCCTGCCGGGTCGGGAACGCTGCTTCCCGGGCATTGCAGATTTCCTGCGGGTTTCGGTACATCCATTCGGAGGAACGAACCGATCCGCGAAATGGAGAGAAATATATTTTGGAGTTTTATGAGCGGCGCAGGGAAGAACGAGGAATTTGGGAAAATACAAGGAATTAGAGAAAATACAAGGAATTAGAGAAAATACAAGGAATTAGAGAAAATACAAGGAATTAGAGCAACTCAAGGAATAGGATAATCATAGGAATGAGGACTAGGATCGAATATATTGTCCCGAACCCGGAAGGCCGGCTGATCGCGGTCAGCGATATCCACGGCTGTGTCCGTTACCTGGAGGGCCTGCTGAAAAAACTTTCCTTTACCAGACGGGATACCCTGGTTATTGTGGGAGACAGCATAGAAAAGGGTCCAAAGAGCCTTGAAACAGTGCGTTTCATTCTCAAATTGATGGCCGGGGGCTATCAGGTACACACCGTGATGGGAAATGTGGATTATGGCAGGATAAGGCGTCTGATGGAGGATGGGCCGGAGGCGGGAATCCATCTCTTGGAAGTCCTGCGCTGGATAAAGCGGGAGTGGAAAAGGGGTTTGCTCCTGGATATGCTGGCTGAACTGGGAATGAGCCTGGATGAACTGAATGAGGGGAATATAGGCTCGGCTAAGGAGCAGCTTCTTCATCATTTTAAAAAGGAAATCGATTTCCTCTGGAATCAGCCCGCAATCCTTGCGGCGGGGAATTTTATCTTTGTCCATGCCGGGATCCCTACGGACGATCTGGACCGCCTGCGGGAAACCGATGCGGAAGAATTTTTGAGAACCGATGCTTTTTTAAGGCAGGAGCATTGTTTTGAAAAATATGTGGTGGTGGGGCATTGGCCGGTGTGCCTGTACCGGACGGATGAGGTGAGTTTGAATCCTATTTATGATGAGAGGAAGCATGTGATCGCCATAGATGGGGGCTGCGGTTTGAAGACAGGGGCGCAGCTCAATGCCCTGGTGCTGCCGGGCGAGGCTCTTTCCATGGATGGGGCGGAGTTTGAAGCCTTTGATGATTACCCTGTGATCATTGCCCCAAAGCCGCAAAAATCAAAAGAGCATACAGTATTTATCCAGTATACGGATGCAGAAGTGGTGGAACTGGGATTTGTGCAGATGGACGCTGCCGGACAGGGCTTTGCGGAAACCCTGGGCATTGGATTAGGGCAGGGGAACAGTGCCAGCTCGGGTTTTCTGGAAGACCTGGGCGCTGAATCTGGGCAGGAAAACAGTGTCGGCCAGAGATTGCCGGAGCCCAAGGATAATAGAATCCATCTTGAAAATCTTATCCGACTTCGGCATGTGAGCTCGGGAAAAGAGTTCCTGGCGCCGGAAAGCTATGTATACCACCGAAACGGGAAGACGTATTGTGACGACTTTTCCGACGCCTGCCTGGAGATTGCCGAAGGGGACAGTCTGTCCGTGCTCAATGCGACTCCCATGGGCTGTCTTGTAAAGAAAAACGGTGTGATCGGCTGGTACCGGCCCTGTAAAGAGGCGTGATGGTATGAAAAAGATCATTTTTATGGGGCGCAGTGAATGCGGCAAGACAACCCTCACCCAGGCTATGAAGGGGAAGGAAATCACATATCACAAAACCCAGTACGTCAACAATTTTGATGTGATCATTGATACGCCGGGAGAGTACCTGCAGACCCATACTCTGGGACATGCCCTGGCGCTCTATACATATGAAGCCCAGGTGGTGGGGCTGCTGTTGTCCGCCACGGAGCCCTTTTCCCTGTATCCGCCCTGCATCACCTGTATGTGCAACCGGGATGTGATCGGGATCGTCACCAAGATCGACGACCCGAAAGGGAATCCGGAGCGCAGCGCCAGGTGGCTCAGGCTGGCGGGGTGCAAGACCATCTTTTTTGTGGATTCCACTTCCGGGGAAGGAATCCCGGATATCCTGGAATACCTGCGGGAGGAGGGGGACGTGATGCCCTGGGAGATGCGGTCATGAAGTTTGGTCATGCCGTGTTCCCACAGCCTTCCAGCCAAACTTGTTCGGCATACGGACTTGTTTGGTTTACGGACTTGTTCGGCTTGTGGACTTGTTTGGCATAGTCGCAAAAATAATTACAATGGTTTTGCCCAGGTTTATCGAGAATTGGTCTAGATTTCCCGGCATATCTTCATATATATGTTGACTTGTGTGGGATTTAGAGATATAATGTCACTAAAAGCAACAGAAAACAAACCAAAATCTTATGAACTTAAGGAGGACTCAACTAATGGTAAATGAGTACGAACTGAAACAACAGATTTGTGAGATTGGTAAGAGAATCTACAACAGGAACATGGTTGCGGCCAACGACGGCAATATTTCCGTAAAGCTGAATGACCACGAATTCTTGTGCACTCCTACCGGCGTGTCCAAGGGCTTTATGACACCGGAATTTATCTGCAAGGTGGATGCCGAGGGCAATGTAATCCAGGCGAACAAGGGTTTTAAGCCTTCTTCTGAGATCAAGATGCATATGAGAGTGTATCAGAAGAGACCGGATGTAGGCGCTGTAGTACATGCCCATCCTACCTTCGCAACTGCCTTTGCCATTGCAGGGATTCCTCTTACCCAGCCCATCATGCCGGAAGCGGTCATCGCCCTTGGCTGTGTGCCCATCGCTGAGTATGGCACCCCTTCCACCATGGAGATTCCCGATAATGTAGAGAAATATCTGCCTTATTACGATGCAGTGCTTCTGGAGAGCCACGGCGCCCTGACCTGGTCCACCGACCTGCTGGCAGCTTACCATAAGATGGAGTCCGTTGAATTCTATGCCGAATTGCTGTACAAGTCTAAGATGCTGGGCGGCCCTAAGGAATTCGATCAGGCGACTGTTGAGAAGCTGTATGAGATCAGAAGGAAGTTCGGTCTTCCCGGCAAGCATCCTGCAGACCTCTGCCTGAACAAGGGTAAGACCAACTGCCATAACTGCGGCGGCAGATGCTCCGGTTCCGTGAACGCTGAGCCCAAGAGCGTGAGCCCTGAGGTGGTAGCTGAGATCACCAAGCAGGTTCTGGCACAGCTTGGCATGAAATAAAAAACATATGAATAATAGTGATAACATAAATCTCGATGAGGCAAGGATCGCACAGTTGGTAACTTCCGTCCTACAGCAATATGGGAAGAGGGAAGGCAGCCTGAAAAGAGAAGCCAGCCAGGAAGGGGATTTGCCCAAGGCAGCCCGTCTGAATGCCAGTATCACCCTTGATTTTGCGGAACGCCTGATGAAAAGGGTGGAAGCGAAGGCGGCGGAAATGGGCATGAAGGTGGTTACAGCCGTAGCGGACTGCGCCGGGCGGCCGGTGGCGGTGCGCTGTATGGACGGGGCTTTTATAGGTAGCTACGATGTGGCTCTGAACAAGACCTATACCGCCATCGCCTTTCAGATGACCACTGAGGAACTCGGTACCTTAAGCCAGCCGGGAGGCCCCCTCTACGGCATCCAGTTTACCAACCAGGGGAAGATCGTGATCTTTGGCGGCGGCGTTCCTTTGAAGCTGCGGGGAAGCATCATCGGCGCCTTTGGCGTCAGCGGCGGCACTGCCGAGCAGGATACTTACCTGGCCCATTTTGCGGAGGATGCGTTCCTTGCGATGACAGGGCAATAGAGAAACGGCTGGTCAGGAAGAAACGGATGGAACAGCCGGTGTGTATGTGAAAAGATTATAATATGCGGCGCGGGTGCCGCAATAGGAGCAGAAAAAATGAACGAGCAAATGGTGAATGATATTGTAAAAGAAGTGATCGCCAAGCTTCAGCTCTCAGGAGATTCGGCAGGGATGCACGGGGTCTTCAAGGATATGAACGACGCCATCGCCGCTGCCAAGGCCGCCCAGGCCCAGGTCCGCAATATGTCCATGGATCAGCGGGAGAAGATCATTTCCAATATCCGGCAGATGACCAAGGAGAGGGCGGAGACCATCGCCCGCATGGGAGTTCAGGAGACCGGCATGGGCAATGTGGGGCATAAGATCCTGAAGCACATCCTGGTGGCGGAGAAGACTCCCGGGACGGAGGATATTAAGACCACCGCATGGTCCGGCGACAGGGGACTGACCCTGATCGAGATGGGACCCTTCGGTGTGATCGGAGCCATCACTCCCTGCACCAATCCCAGCGAGACCGTAATCTGTAATTCCATCGGCATGATCGCCGCAGGCAATACGGTGGTGTTCAATCCTCATCCCCAAGCCATTAAGACCACGATCTATGCCATCAATATGATCAATGAGGCTTCCCTGGCGGCAGGCGGTCCCGATAATGTGGCCTGCACCGTGGAGAATCCTACGCTGGAGACCAGCGCCATCATGATGAAGCACAAGGACATTCCCCTGCTGGTGGCCACAGGAGGTCCCGGGGTTGTAACGGCTGTGCTTTCCTCCGGCAAGAGGGGCATCGGCGCAGGGGCAGGCAATCCTCCCGCGCTGGTGGACGAGACTGCGGATATCCGCAAGGCTGCAGGAGACATTGTAAACGGATGTACCTTTGACAATAACCTTCCCTGCATCGCGGAAAAAGAGATCGTGGCGGTTTCTTCCATTATGGACGAGCTGATGCATTACATGATCACGGAGCAGGGCTGCTACCTGGCCTCCAAAGAGGAGCAGGATAAGCTGGTGAAGACAGTGCTGACTCCCAAGGGTCTGAACAGGAAATGCGTGGGTCGGGATGCCAAGACTCTGCTTGGGATGATCGGCGTAACGGTTCCCGATAATATCCGCTGTATCGTGTTTGAGGGAGAAAAAGAGCATCCGCTGATCTCCGAGGAACTGATGATGCCCATCCTGGGCGTTGTCCGCGCCAAGGATTTCGACGATGCGGTGGAGAAGGCAGTGTGGCTGGAGCACGGCAACCGTCATTCCGCCCACATCCATTCCAAGAACATCGACAACATTACCAAGTATGCCAAGGCCATCGATACCGCCATCCTGGTGAAGAACGGGCCTTCCTATTCCGCCCTGGGCTTCGGCGGGGAAGGGTATTGTACCTTTACCATCGCCAGCAGGACCGGAGAGGGATTAACCAGCGCCAAGAGCTTTACCAAGAGCAGACGCTGCGTCATGACCGACAGTCTGTGCATTCGGTAATGAAACTTTTAGTTAGTATAGAAAGGATAAGAGCACAATGGATTTGAGTAATGTAAATGTGGAAGAAATTGTGAGACAGGTTATCCTGAACATGGAAAATAAGGGACAGTCCGTAAGCGCGGCCCAGACTGCATCAGCGTCTGCGACAGCGGCTTCCGGCGCAGGCAGGCAGATTCCCAAGACTGCCAGGGTAGCGATGCTCACGGCTTTGGAGCATTTTGACATCAAGGAATTCCCCATCCCTGAGGTAGGGGATGACGATATGCTGGTTAAGGTAGAGGGCTGCGGCATCTGCGGCACCGACGCCCATGAGTTCAAAAGAGATCCCTTCGGCCTCATCCCGGTGGCTTTAGGACATGAAGGAACCGGCGAGATCGTGAAGATGGGCAAGAATGTAAAGAAGGACAGCGCAGGAAAGGACCTGCATGTGGGCGATAAGGTGGTTACCTGTATGATCTTTAAGGATAACCCGGACATCACCATGTTTGACTTAAATAAGCAGAATGTGGGGGGCGCCGATGTATACGGGCTTCTGCCGGATGATGACATCCATCTCAACGGCTGGTTCTCCGATTACATTTTCATCAGGGGCGGTTCCACCGTCTTCAACGTAAGCGACCTGGATCTGTATTCCAGGATCCTCATCGAGCCCTGCGCGGTGCTGATCCATGCGGTGGAGAGGGCTAAGAGCACAGGGATCCTGCGTTTCAACTCCAGGGTTGTGGTTCAGGGCTGCGGCCCCATCGGCCTGATCTGTATCGCCATCCTGCGGACCATGGGGATCCAGAACATCATCGCTGTGGACGGCGAGCAGAAGAGACTGGATTTCGCCAGGCAGCTGGGAGCCAGCGGCACTGTGAACTTTAAGGATTTCAAGGGAATTGAAGCCCTGGCAGGGGGCGTGAAGGATGCTTTCGGCGGTTACCTGGCGGACTTCGCTTTCCAGTGTACCGGTTCCCCGGCGGCGCATTCCAATATTTATAAGTTCATCCGCAATGGCGGCGGCCTGTGCGAGCTGGGATTCTTTATCAATGGCGGCGACGCCACCATCAATCCCCACTTCGACATCTGTTCCAAGGAGATCACCACGGTGGGCAGCTGGGTCTACACCCTGAGGGATTACGCCACCACCTTTGATTTCTTAAAGAGCGCGAAGCAGATCGGCCTTCCCATTGAGAAGCTGATCACCCACACCTTCCCGCTGGATCAGATCAACGAGGGACACAAGACCAACCTGGCCATGCAGGGACTGAAGATCGCCATCATCAATCAGTAAGGATTCATAAAAGGATCAGGAAGGAGCCAGGGTGAATCAAGCAGTAGGAATTTTGGAGGTATATGGGCTGGTGTGTGCGTTCATGGCAGCGGATGCCGGATGCAAGGCCGCCAGTGTGACTCTGGAAAATTTTGATAAAAATAAGCCTGCCAACGCGGATTCCCTTCCGGTTCCGCTGTTGGTGACGGTAAAGTTCCGCGGAAGCATAGCGGATGTGGAGGCGGCTATGGATGCGGCGATGGAAGTGGCAAAAAACGTGTCCGGCATCGTCCAGCACCACATTATAGCCAGCCCTACAGACGACACCTGCAAGATGTTGAAGTTAAACGCCTTTGATAAAACCTGATGAAGCAAGGGAGGAATGCGGCGTCAGGTGATCATTATTAAAATAAAAAAAGAAAACAGGAGGATACAAAAATGGCAAAGGAAGCATTGGGAATGGTGGAAACCAGAGGATTGACCGCAGCGATTGAGGCGGCGGATGCGATGACCAAGGCAGCGGAGGTTACCCTGATCGGTACGGAGAAGATCGGTTCCGGTCTCGTTACCGTTATGGTGCGCGGAGACGTTGGCGCTGTAAAAGCAGCGGTGGAGAGCGGTTCCGCAGCGGCGGGCAGACTGGGCGAGCTGGTGGCGGTTCATGTCATTCCCAGACCTCATGCGGATGTGGAGAAGATCCTTCCGACCATTTGACAGAAAACATTGAAAGCAGCCTGATATTCGGAAAGCGCGCGAAAAGCGGCATGATCCGTAAGGGTAAAAGAGGGCATCACAATGGGCAGATCATATGGCTTTATCGAAATAACCGGTGTTGTGGCAGCAATGGACGCGCTGGATATTATGTGTAAAACGGCAGAGGTGGATCTTGTTACCTGGGAACGTAAGCTGGGCGGCCGGCTGGTCACGATAGTGATCCAGGGGGAGGTCGCCGCAGTGAAGCAGGCGGTGGAAGCGGCCTGTACAAAGGCGATCAAGAAACCGGTATCCCATGGCGTGATTGCCAACCCGCATCCTGAGATCGTACGTCTGGTGCATCTGAGCGCCAGTCGGTTCAGAAATGCGGAAGAGCTGGAGTAAGGGCGCAAGCCCGGAAATGAGGAAATCAGATGGCGGAGAGTAAAGGAACCCCCAAAAAGGCAGTAACTGCAGCGAACCGTGTTCGCGCAGCGAAATCGGCGTCCGGGACCGGAAAGAACACAGAAAAAACGGCACAGACGACCGTAAATAAAGCAACAGATCAAGTTGAGCATACTGCAGGCGTACAGCTTAAAAGGACAGAGACGCCCGCAACAAAAAAGGAGGAAAAAAGAATGGCACAGGAAGCATTGGGAATGGTGGAAACAAGAGGACTCGTTGCAGCGATCGAGGCGGCGGATGCAATGTGCAAGTCCGCTAACGTTACCCTGATCGGCACAGAGAAGATCGGTTCCGGTCTTGTTACCGTAATGGTACGGGGAGATGTAGGCGCGGTGAAGTCTTCTGTTGAGAGCGGCAGGGCTGCAGCCAGCAAGCTGGGTGAGCTGATCGCTACTCACGTAATTCCTAGACCTCACAATGACGTTGAGATGATTCTGCCCCATATTCAGTAATCGTCCAAACGTTAAGGGCTGAAGGAGACTGCCGGATGCGGCAGCTCTGGTAAGCAGTGCTGGAAAATAGCGGGATGATTCCGGATGCGGTAAGGCGTCTTGGAACCATCCCGGGGATTTCCGCGCTGTTTTTACTCGCGGCGCCAGGGCACAGAATGCCTGAAGTTTATGGCGCAGGGAATTTTGCTCCGATATATTGGAAAGAAACAGGATGGCAACCAGGAAGCAGGTGACCAATTGGAAACGAAAGATATTGAATTTATCACAAAAGCGGTGATTGCCGCATTGGAAAAAAAGAACGCAAACGAAAAGGGTTTTGTGGTGCCTGTAGGGGTATCCGCAAGGCATGTTCATCTGACACAGGAGCATGTGGAAGCTCTTTTCGGAGAGGGATATCATTTAACGAAGAAAAAAGATCTGATGGGCGGCCAGTTTGCCTCCAATGAAATGGTGACCCTGGTGGGCTTAAAGCTTCGCGCTTTAGAGAATGTAAGAGTTCTTGGCCCTGTGAGAAAAGTGTCCCAGGTGGAGATTTCCGCTACAGACGCCATTAAGCTGGGGATCAGGGTGCCTGTCAGAGAATCCGGCGATATTGCCGGCAGCGCTCCCATCGCCATTGTGGGGCCTAAGGGTGCGCTCTATCTGAAGGAAGGCTGTATTGTGGCAATGCGTCACATCCATATGTCCCCGGCAGACGCTCTGGCAGCGGGCGTGCATGATGGGGATATCGTATCGGTGAAGGCGGACAATGAGAGAGGAACGATCTTTAACCAGGTCAAGATCCGGGTGAGCGAGTCCTTTACCCTGGAGATGCATATTGATACGGATGAGGCCAATGCCAGCCAGATCGCCACTGGGGATACCGTTACGATCATTCAGAAATAGAAAATGATCTTTTGAAATAACGGGAAGGATGGTGCAGATATGATAGCAGGCAAGGTGGTGGGCAGCATTGTGTCCACACGCAAAAATGAGAATCTCATCGGCAATAAATTTATGATCGTGGAGCCGGTGCCAAGCATGAAGGGTGATGGCGGCTCTTTTGTCGCCATTGATAATATCGGGGCCGGAATCGGGGAATATGTGCTGGTAGCCCTGGGCAGTGCGGCGAGGATCGGCTGCGGCGTGGAAAGTTCTCCGGTGGACGCCGCTATTGTGGGTATTATAGATGATCCTGCGGAGCTCATGAAGTGAGTTTTTAAAGAGCTTCCAGTCGGTGGAAAAATCTGGTTTGCGGGGAATAGATATGACAGCGGAAGAATTAAGTCAGATCGTTCGGGATCATGGAATTGTAGGTGCCGGCGGCGCCGGGTTCCCGACTTATATGAAAATAGATAAAAGGGCCAATACCATTCTGCTGAACTGCGCGGAATGTGAACCGCTTCTGCGCCTGCACAGGCAGCTTTTGCGTGATTATGCCCGGGAGATCCTCCAGACCTTTGCCATGATGGCGGATGTGCTGGAGGCTGAGGAAGCCATTATTGGCGTGAAAGAAGGATATAAGAGCACGGTTGAAGCGTTAAAGCAGTATGTGCCGGATCATCCCAAGGTGAGGATACAGCTCCTTCCCGGGGCATATCCTATGGGGGATGAGGTGGTGCTGATCTATGAAGCCACAGGAAAAGTGATCGCTCCCGGAGGCCTGCCTATTGACGCAGGAGTGGCTGTTTTTAACGTGGAGACGGTGTATAATGTGTATAGAGCGGTGGAAAACTCTACCCCTGTTGTGGATAAAGTGGTATCTGTTGTAGGAGAGGTGGAGAAGCCCGTTACAGTAAGAGTTCCCCTCGGTACACCTTTAAGAGAGGTGGTGGGGATGGCAGGAGGAGAAAAATGCGGGGATCGGGCGAAGGGAGGAGTTCAGCCCGGAAACGGAAGTCAGCCGAGAGGCGATGCCTGGGATGATCTGGTGTACCTGGTGGGAGGCCCTATGATGGGGCATATCGGGAGCCCTTATGATCCTGTGACCAAGACTACCAATGCGATCCTGGTGCTGCCGAAGACCCATCCCATCATCCAGTCGAAGCTTATGCCGGCTTCCGTGGGTATGAAGCGGGCGGCTTCTTCCTGCTGTCAGTGCGAGACCTGTACGGATCTTTGTCCCAGACACAATCTGGGGCATCCCATAGAGCCCCATCGTTTTATGAGAGCAATGAGCAATCATGATTATGGGGATCTGGATGCTTTCATGAATCTGTTTTTCTGCAGCAGCTGCGGTTTATGTGAGATGTTTTCCTGTCCCCAGGGGCTGTCTCCCAGGACATTGATCGCCGACTGCAAGGAGGGGCTGCGCAAAGCGGGGATCAAAGCGCCGAAAGGCGTAATGCCTTCTCCCGTAAAAGAATCCAGGCAATACCGCCGGGTGCCGGAGGAACGCCTGGAAGCGAGACTGGCTTTGACAAAGTATGAAACGGACGCTCCCCTCGACAATGAGGTCCGTCCGGTGAAAAAGGTGAGAGAATTATTTTCTCAGCATATCGGCGCCCCTGCGGTCTGCAGCGTGAAAAAGGGCGACAGGGTCAGCCGGGGGCAGGTGATCGCCGAAGCGGCGCAGGGCCTGAGTGTTCCGGTTCATGCTTCCATATGCGGCGTTGTGACAGAGGTGACGGACAAATATGTGGAGATCACGGCGGAAGGGCAGAATGAGTGACAGACTGCTGACGCGTGAAGGAATCACCGTACGGATAAAGGTGAGCTGCAGGTAAGATAAAACGGGGTAAAAGATTGAAGGAAGCGGAGGATATCCGCATGGAGGCCAGTTTATGGGAAAAGCGATTGGAATGATAGAATTTAAGACTGTTTCCGCGGGAGTTACCGCGGCGGACCGGATGGTGAAGACCGCCTCCGTGGAGCTTCTGGAGGCGCAGGTGATCTGCCCGGGAAAATATATCGCGTTGATCGCAGGAGAACTGAGCGCGGTGAGAAGCGCGGTGGATGCGGCGCAGATGATATACGAAGAACAGTTTATCGACAGCTTTGTGCTGGGTAATCCACATGAAAGCCTTTTCCCGGCGATTTACGGCACGACTCATGTGGAAAATGTGAGCGCGCTGGGGATCCTGGAAACCTTTGATGCAGCTTCCATCATTGTCGCGGCTGATGTGGCAGCCAAGACCGCCATCGTGGATCTGATCGAGATGCGGATCGCCAAGGGGATGTGCGGCAAGTCTTATCTTTATCTCACCGGAGAGGTGGCGGCGGTGGAGGCCGCTATTGAACGGGCCAAAGCTGCAGTGGCGCCGAAAGGCATGTTCCTGGATTCCTCTGTGATTGCACATCCGGATGAGCAGATCTGCAGATCCATCCTCTGACGGAAGGCCGAACTTTGTTCGGCGTGGGTGCGGCTGAACTGTTGCAATTTGAGAAATATCCCTGCTGTTATCAGGCAGGAGTGTGTGGAAGGAGAGGCCGCGGTATGCTGGCGCTGGAAAGAAGGAATCTGATACTGGAAAAGCTGCAGGATGAGAAGAAGGTGGTGGTCAGCGAGCTGAGCGCCCGGTTTGGAGTATCGGAGGAGACGATCCGCAGGGATCTTGAGAAGCTGGAGAAGGAAGGCGTTGCCACGAAAAGCTATGGCGGAGCCGTCCTGAATGAGAGCACCAGTATTGATATGCCTTTTAATGTGCGCAAAAAAGCAAATGTCCCGGGCAAACAGAGGATCGCGGAGCTGGTAGCGGCGCGTATCCATGACGGCGACCATATCATCCTGGACGCCAGTTCCACGGCTGTATTTATTGCCAAAGCCATTAAGGATAAAAACAACCTTACGGTCATTACCAATTCCATCGAGATCATAATCGAATTGTCGGATGTCTCAGACTGGAATATCATCTGTTCCGGCGGAAGCCTGAGGGAGGGATATCTGGCGCTGGTGGGGCCTAAGACGATAGAAGGCTTTAACAGTTTTAATGCGGATAAGGCGATCTTATCCTGTAAGGGAATCGATCTTGCAAAGGGTGTTACGGATGGCAATGAGATGTTTTCTCAGGCAAAACAGGTTATGATGCAGTCTGCCCGGGAAACCATCCTGGCGATAGACAGCTCCAAATTTGACCGAATCGCATTTTCCAAAATATGTGACGCGGGTGCGATCCATATTGTGATCACGGACCGGAAACCGGAGGAAAGGTGGCTTGCTTTTTTTGAAGGCAGCCATGTGGAGTGTGTGTACCCGGAAGAATAGGAAAGGAATTTTGGGGAAATGAGCAGAAAGGTTTTTGGCGTATTAGCTATCATCATAGCGTTCTTGCATATCGTGCTTCTTGTTGCTTATGGAACGCAAAAGGAAGGTTTTCATGAGGATGAGTTGTATTCTTATTCTTCCAGTTCCGGAATCCCTCATTTGGGCCTTAGCGAAGGAGTAACGTCCCGCAGCGGTTATGATCTGCAGAGACAGTTCATGGTGAGAATAGGAGAACCGTTCTTGTTCCAGGATGTGATCCACAATCAGATGGAGGATGTGCATCCGCCTCTGTATTATTTGGTGTTGAATTCATTCATGTCTCTCTTCCAGGAGCATTTCTATAAATGGCTTGGGATCTTTCCGAATATCCTGTTTTCCGTCCTTTTGTATTGTGGGCTTTTGTTCTTTTTCTGTCAGTTGGATACGGGAAAATACCGCTTTCACCTGGCATTGGCGGCAGGTCTTGTTTATGCGGCGGCTCCGTTTGCGATAAGCAATGTGATGTTTACAAGAATGTATACAATGTCTGCCATGTGGACTGTGTTTTATGCAGATATTTTTATCCTTCTGATGAGAAAGATGTACTGCAGCCGTTTAAAATTTGCACTGCTGACCTTAGGAGGCGCCTCCCTTTGCTATCTGGGATTTTTAACGCACTACTTTTTCCTGATCGTGCCCTTTTTCTTTACAGCGGTGTACTGTGTCTACACTTTGCTGAAACGCAGGGGCGTCATCCGTATGTTCCTTTATGGAACGACTCTGTTGGCGTCCATTTGCCTTGGAATACTCACCTTCCCTACCAGCATTGCTCATATTTTTCATGGTTATCGCGGGGAAGGAGCTTTGAGAGGAATTCTTTCCGGCGGCATTTTTGAACCCTTAGGATACTTCGGCCCTATCTGGAATAATAATTTCTTCAGTGGTCTGATGGTTCCCACGATCATTCTTGCGCTTCTTTTTCTTGTTGTATATGGGATATTGCTTCGCAGGAAGGGAAAAGATGGCGACTGGGTCGGCTTATACTCTTTGTGCGGAGCTCTGACGGCCTGTTTCCTATCCTCGCTTTTGCTCAGCAAAATAGCGCTCAGGGTAGGAGATTCCTCTTCAAGGTATTTCTATCCTGTGGGAGCCTTGCTGGTGCCGATCCTGATGTACACCATACTGAAATGTCCTTTGTTTTTACTGGAAATGAAAGCGGCAAATCATGAAAATGGCAGAAGCGCTCATTCCGCCATGGCGGAATGGATCTTGCTCGGGATCATCATGACGGCGGTATCTGTTCCAAATATCATAGGGAACATAGAGAAAAGGGTGCTTTTTCTTTACCCTGATGAGACAGAGAAAGTAGCTTTTTCCCGGGAAAATAAGGAATATCCTGCGCTGGTTATTTATGCAAGGGAAACGAATTATCGCTCCTGGTATATCGCGCAGGAATTATGGCCTTACGATGCGATTTTTTATGAGGACTATGAGAGCGCCCTGAATGGATGCGAGATCAGCCAGCTGCTGGAGGCTGATAAGGTAGTTGTATATATGGATTGTCCTACGGATATTCTGGACGGACTGGTTGAAAAAAATCCCAATCTCTCGGAATATTCCCTGATTTTCCATGAGCCGTATTTTTATGTGTATCTGCTTGAATGAAAAACACTTGACAAACAAGCCCGGGATGCACTAGAATCATTCTACAGTCTCAGTGCGGTCCTGTTTTATGGCGCAGCAGGCCGGGACCGGCAAAATGCAGCGTAACGTCGAGCTTCGGTCCCTTTTACAGGGATGGAGGCTCTTTCTATATGGACATACTCCGTCCTAAACAGCTGTAGTTTCGCAATTACCTGATACAATGATAAAGAAAGAGGAGAAAATGCAATGGCAGACAAGAAAATGGTGGAGGCCATCACTTCCATGGAGGTGGACTTCGCTCAGTGGTACACGGATGTGGTAAAAAAAGCAGAGCTGATCGATTACACCAGCGTAAAGGGCTGTATGGTCATCAAGCCTGCCGGATATGCGATCTGGGAACTGATCCAGAAGCAGCTGGACGCCCGGTTTAAGGAGGTTGGGGTGGAGAACGTATACCTTCCCATGTTTATCCCGGAATCCCTGCTGCAGAAGGAAAAGGATCATGTGGAGGGCTTTGCGCCGGAGGTGGCATGGGTGACCTACGGCGGCCTGAATCCCCTGCAGGAGCGTCTCTGCGTCAGACCCACTTCCGAGACCCTGTTCTGTGATTTTTATAAAAACGACATCCATTCCTACAGGGATCTTCCCAAGGTATATAATCAGTGGTGTTCCGTGGTCCGGTGGGAAAAGGAGACCAGACCCTTCCTGCGTTCCAGGGAGTTCTTGTGGCAGGAGGGCCATACCGCCCACGCCACCGCCCAGGAGGCACAGGAGCGCACCATCCAGATGCTGAACGTGTATGCGGATTTCTGTGAGGAAGTGTTGGCGATCCCTGTGATCAGGGGCCAGAAGACCGATAAGGAGAAATTTGCGGGAGCGGTGTCCACCTACACCATTGAAGCTCTGATGCATGACGGCAAGGCTCTGCAGTCCGGCACCAGCCACAATTTCGGGGACGGCTTCGCAAAGGCCTTCGGCATTCAGTTCGCGGATAAGGACAATACTTTAAAATATGTTTATCAGACCTCCTGGGGCATGACTACCCGTATGATCGGCGCCATTATCATGGTGCACGGCGATGACGAGGGTCTGGTGCTTCCTCCCAGGGTGGCGCCCGTCCAGATCTGTATCATCCCGATCCAGCAGAAGAAGGAAGGCGTGCTGGATAAGGCTTACGAGCTGCGGGACAGACTGAAAGGAGAATTCCGGGTAAAGGTGGACGACAGCGATAAGACGCCGGGCTGGAAGTTCTCGGAAGCTGAGATGCGGGGTTATCCCATCCGTATTGAGATCGGCCCTAAGGATATCGAGGCCGGCAGGTGCGTGATCTGCCGCAGGGATACCAGGGAAAAGACAGAGGTGGCTCTGGAGGAACTGGAAGTCAGAGTCGGCGAGGTCCTGGAGGCCATCCAGAAGGATATGCTGGAACGGGCAAGGACACACCGGGACGCCCATACCTATACCGCAGTCACTATGGAGGAGTTTGAGAAGATCTTCAATGAAAAGTCCGGTTTTGTAAAAGCCATGTGGTGCGGAGACCAGGCCTGCGAGGATGCGATCAAGGAACGGCTGAGCGTGACCAGCCGCTGTATGCCTTTTGCGCAGGAGCATTTAAGCGACACCTGCGTCTGCTGCGGAAAGCCGGCGAAAAAAATGGTTTACTGGGGCAGGGCCTATTAAAAGAGGATATAACGGATGAATCAAAAAAATGATCTGCTTCATGGTCCCATAGCGAAATCCCTGTTTCTGTTTGCGCTGCCGATCTTAACGGGGAACCTTTTTCAGCAGTTTTATAACATGGTGGATTCCATGATCGTGGGACGTTTCGTTGGAGAAAACGCGCTGGCGGCAGTGGGCGCTTCCTATGCGCTGACGACGGTATTTATTTCTGTTGCCGTGGGAGGCGGGATCGGCGCCAGTGTTCTGACAAGCCGTTATCTGGGAGCCGGAGATTTTGAAAATCTCCGGCTTTCTGTGCATACATCCCTGGTTTCCTTCCTGGTTTTCAGCATCCTGCTGGGGACGGCAGGATTTTTTCTCAGTCCGGCTATACTGCAGGCTTTAAATACCCCGGCTGTCATACAGGGGCAGGCGGTGAGTTACCTAAGGATCTATTTCTTAGGTCTGCCCTTTCTGTTCATGTATAATGTTTTAAGCGCTACCTTCAATGCCCTGGGAAGATCCCGGATCCCCCTGTACTTTTTGATCTTTTCTTCTCTGTTAAATGTTGCCCTGGACCTGTTTATGGTGCGGGTCCTGAAGCTGGCTGTCGCAGGCGTGGCGGCTGCGACAGTGATCGCCCAGGGGATATCGGCGGTCCTGTCCTTCCTTGTGCTGCTGCATCTCCTTCGGGAATACCGTCTGAAGGATCGTCCTGCGGAAGTGAGGAATCGTCCTGCGGAGGTGAAGGGTCGTTCTGCGGAAGTGAAGAATCGTCCTGCGGAAGTGAGGAATCGTCCTGCGGAAGTGAAGAATCGTCCTGCGGAAGTGAGGAATCGTCCTGCGGAAGTGAAGGATCATCCCATGGAAGGATCTGCCGGGGTTCCCCTCTTTGAATGGAATTATTTTCTGAAGATGCTTCGGATCGCCATTCCCTCCATATTGCAGCAGTCCATTGTTTCCATCGGCATGATGCTGGTGCAGTCTGTGGTAAATGGTTTCGGGGAAGCCATGCTTGCCGGATTCTCCGCCGCCATGCGGATCGAGAGCCTCTGTGTGGTGCCCCTGTCCGCCATGGGAAACGCGGTATCCACCTTTACCGCCCAGAATCTGGGGGCGAAGCAGGTGGACAGGGCGCAAAAGGGATACCGGGTCAGCTATGGGATTGTGTTCGCCTTTGCCTTTATCATCCTGATTGCCCTGGAGCTTTTCCATACCCCCATCATCAAGAGTTTTCTGGGAGAGGACAGCACGCCTCAGGCTCTTGCCACCGGCGTGGCCTATTTGAGGTTCCAGGGCTTTTTCTTCGTCCTTTTGGGTTTAAAAATGTGTACGGACGGCATACTAAGGGGAGCCGGGGATATGAAAGTATTTACCCTTGCAAACCTCACCAATCTTGGCATCAGAGTCTTATTTGCTCATATTTTTGCGCCCATCATGGGGATCCAGGCAGTGTGGATCGCGGTTCCCGTGGGCTGGGCGGCCAATTATATCATCTCTTTTCTGCGCTACCGCACAGGATTTTGGAAACATGCTGCCAGCGGGCTGTAACTGTGAAGTAATTTTAAAGGAAATCTTTGACAGAATATAGCAGAGGGTTTATAATATTTACAGTTTGAAACCATGTTTGCATTGTTATAAAGAGGTGATAACAATGAGAAGCTTATTCAGCAAAAGCAGGATATTTATGATGATCCCTGCTGTCATTTTTGCAGTGTCCGCTTTGGGCGGGTTCCTGCCCGGCGGAATGGTCTGCGCCCAGGAGAACCTTTTTACCCGGGAGGAACTGGAATATATTGCCGGGAGAGATACTCTTAAAGTCGGATATGTTCCGGGGAGGATACCGGTTTCCTTTCAGGAGGACACCGGGGAGCTGGGAGGCATTTCCAGGCAGATTTTTGACAGGATCGCGGAGATCAGCGGCCTGAAATTTGAATATGTGGAGCTTCCCTATGGTTCTGTGACCTATCAGTATCTCTGGGATCAGGGTTACGACCTTGTGACCAGCGTGGAATATAATGAAGCGAATCTGAAGGCTTCAGGCATCCTGATGAGCCAGCCCTATCTCATCAGCAGAAAGGTGATCGTGGGCAGAAGCGATCTGAGATTCAACAGAAATGTGAATCTGAAGGTGGCTATGGCGATCGGCTCCCAGACTTTGAAAGGGGTGCTGAAGGAGCATTACCCTAATTTCGATATCCTGGATTACGAAACCATAGAGGACTGCTTTGAAGCGGTGAGAAAGCAGGAGGCGGATCTTTTGATCCAGAACCAGTATGTGGCGGAATATCTGCTTTCCAAGCCAATTTATGAGGATCTGCAGGTGATCCCTGTGGAAGGATTTGATGATGAGCTGTGCTTTTCCGCAGTTACCCCTCTGGGCGAAGAAGATGAGGAACATTGGGCGGACAGCAAGGTTGTTATTGATATCATCAATAAATCCATCGAAGCCATGACCGATGAAGAAGTGGCCAATATCGTCGTCATGGCCACCATGGAGAACCGTTATGAATACCAGCTGGAGGATTTCCTGTATCATTACCGGTATTCCATTATGGCCATTTCCTGTGCATTGGTTATTTTGGCCGTTGTGATCTGTGTGAGCATCCGTTTCTACCTGAAAACCACCAGGGAGCGGGCGGAGACACAGGCGAGGGAGCATTTCCTTTCCACCATGAGCCATGAGATCCGCACTCCTTTGAACGGGCTGATCGGGCTCAATTATCTGATGATGCAGAACCTGGATCATCAGGAGAAGATGGCGGTGTATCTGCGGCAGTCTTCTTCCACCGCAAAATATCTGCTCTCCCTGGTGAATGATATCCTGGATATGTCCAGTCTCCATGAGAACGGGGTTGTGCTGGAAAATAAACCGCTTTCTTTCCAGTTCCTGATTACTACCCTGGAGGCTCTTGCCAGAAGCCGTATGGAAGAAAAAGGAATTGACTTTCAGGTGGATGCGCAGATTCCTTATCCCGGTCTGGTGGGGGATGAGAACCGTATCGAGCAGATTCTGCTGAATATTCTTGATAATGCTTATAAGTTTACGCCGAAAGGCGGCCGGGTAGATATGAAGGTCACTCAGGGCGAAGTTGAAGATGGAAAGGTGCTTACCAGCGTTACCATAACGGATACGGGCTGCGGCATGAGCGAGAGCTTTCAGAAGAAGATCTTTGACACCTTTACCCAGGAGCGCAGCACGGTATCCAAAGGCATGGAAGGAACCGGGCTTGGAATGTCCATCAGCTATAAACTCAGCAAGCTCATGGGCGGGGATCTGACATTAAAGAGCGCTCTCGGCGAGGGCAGCGCCTTTACCTTTGTTTTCCGGGCAGAAGTGATTGCGGAGCCTGTTGCAGGGGTGTCGGTGTATGGAAAAGGGGAGGAAATGAGTCCCCACAGGTCAAAGCATATCCTGATCGCCGAGGATAACGAGCTGAACGCGGAGATATTGAGCGAACTGCTGACGGAAGAGGGGTATCTGGTCTCTGTGGCCGAGAATGGTTTCCGGGCAGTGGAATTGTTCGAGGTATCGGAAATCGGAGGGATTGATATTATCCTCATGGATATTCTGATGCCGGTTATGAACGGATATGAGGCGACCCGCGCCATCCGGGAATCCCACAGACCGGATGCCAGACGGGTGAAGATATTTGCCTGCACCGCCAATTCTTACAAGGAGGACAGGGAAAAGGCGTTTGAAAGCGGTATGGATGATTTCATCACCAAGCCCGTGGACGTGGAGAAGCTGCTGCGCAAGCTGAAGGAACTATAGGTTGGAGAATATCATAAAAGGAGGAAAATCATTATGGCACTCATACATGTAACAAGCGATAATTTTGAAGAAGAGGTGCTTCATTCGGACAAGCCCGTGCTGGTGGATTTCTGGGCCTCCTGGTGCGGCCCCTGCAGGATGCTGGCTCCGGTGATTGATCAGCTGGCAGAGGAGCTGACGGATGTAAAGGTATGTAAGGTTGATGTGGATGCAGAACCGAATCTTGCGGCAAAGTTCAAAGTAATGTCCATTCCCACCCTGGTGGTATTTGAAAACGGCCAGACGGTGAAGACTACAGTAGGGGTACAAAGTAAATCGGCAATCTTGAAAATGTTGGGAAAGTAAGTTAGATGAATTATATCATTTTCGATTTGGAGTGGAATCAGAGCGACGATGAAAAAAACTCTGTGAAAGCCCTCCCTTTTGAAATCATTGAGATCGGTGCGGTAAAATACAATGAACGGATGGAGCAGACCGGGGAGTTCCATGAATTGATCAAACCCAGTGTTTACCATCATCTGCACCATATTACGGGCCGCTTGATTCATATGCGCATGAAGGATCTCAAAGCCGGCGGCAGGTTTACGGAAGTGATGGAGCGGTTCCTCACCTGGTGCGGAGAGGGGGAAAGGCTTTTCTGCACCTGGGGAATGATGGATCTGACGGAACTGCAGCGCAACATGAAATACTATGATATGCCGCCCCTTTCCCAGGGTCCCATTCCCTTTCTTGATGTACAGAAGCTGTACAGCATAGCCTGTCAGGAGGGAAAGGTCAGACGGTCGCTGGAGTACGTCATCGACGCGTTGGAGATTCCCAAGGATATTCCTTTTCACAGGGCGTTCAGCGATGCCTATTATACAGGAAAGGTTCTGGCAAAGATTGGGACTCCGGAGCTCATGAAGAATCTTTCTTATGACGTTTTTCATCCGCCGTTAAACCGGGAAGGAGAACTGAAGCTTCAGTTTGATAACTATGCGAAGTATATTTCCCGGCAGTTCGCTTCGAAGGAGGAGGCTTTTGAGGATCCGGAGGTAGTTTCCTGTAAATGTTATCTCTGCCGCCGCAATCTGAAGAAGACCGTGAAGTGGTTTACCTCAAACGGCAGGCAGTATTATTGCGTCGCTTATTGTGAAATCCATGGTTATCTGAAGGGTAAGATCCGCGTGAGACGCACGGATGACGGGATGACTTATATTGTCAAGACGACAAAGCTGATCTCCCAGGAGGAATCGGAGGAGATAAGACAGCATGAGCTGCATTCCAGGGAGCTGCGCAGAGTTCATCGTACCAACAGAGAAAAAAAGAAACGGAAACAGAAAGAAGATTGTTCAGGGACTATGACTTAAAAATCATAGTCCCTGAATCTGTTGGGACGCTTTGCCCGGCGGTGCCCTTTCGCCCGTCTGGCTGCTTCCCGTCTTTTTCTGCGCAGATCATCCGAAACAAAAAGGTAAGGATTGTCGTCTGCGATAAAATAATGTCTTGGACGGCGGGGATGGGAAGCATTCCGGAACCGTATCAGCTTAACGGCGACATAGATCAACGCCATTACGGCCAGAACAATGGCAGTCCAGAGGATCGCTTCTTTGATGTTGATGAGGACGACAGGATGCTCCGGAGATCCATCCGGCTCCTTATCTGCCGATTCGCTGTTCATGATCGGGTCGCCGCTCATGATCGTTTCACCGCTCATGAGCGTTTCGCTGCCCGCGGCAGTTTCCGGAGAAGAGGCTTCCTGAGCAAAAGCTTCTGTGCCGGCAGGGGAAGCTGCCCCACCGTTTTCCGCATCTTCAAAGACATAACTTTCTGAATTCTCTGACACGAAATCAACGGAAGCAGTGCCAACAGGCACATCATGATAGGTATAGGTGATCAGCGCCACCTGATTTTCTTCGGTTGTATCATAGGAGATCCGGGAAACTGTATCTTCAAAAGCAATGGTTTTTGGAAGAACCAGATAATCATCCGGGTTCAGCCTCAAAAGGGGTCTGGAGCTTCCCAGAATGTCGTTTTCACTGTGGAAAATATCTGTAGTATTGATGTTATACTTTGTTTCGGTCTCTGATATATTCACATGGGTGAAATTGCTGAAGCCATATTCAAACAGGGCCAGTGTATCTTCATACTGGAGAGGCGCCTCGTCCTTCAGCACCACACAGATCAGCTTCAGCCCGTCCTTTTGAGCACAGGACACCAGGCAGCTGCGGGCGGCGTTGGTGTAGCCCGTTTTGCTTCCCACAAGATATTCATAGGCCATGGATTGATTGGGAAGCAGCTTGTTCTTGGTATTTTCAATGATATCCTTGGGCTGGGTGTCCGTCGGGGGAAGGTGCAGGCGTGTGGTGCGGGAGATCCTGGAAAGCAGTTCGTTGTCAAAGAAGGCTCTTCCGATCATGGCCAGGTCATAGGCGGAGGTATAGTGGTTTTCATCCGGAAGACCGTTGGGATTGACAAAATGGGAATCCACACAGCCAAGCTGGGCAGCCCGCTCATTCATGACCTCGCTGAAATCTTCCCAGTCGGAATCCACAATGTGTTCCGCTACGGCAAAGGCTACGTTATTGGCGGAGCAGATAAGAACCGCGTTCAGGGCCTGTTCCATGGTGATTTGGTTTCCCACGTCCAGGGAGATGTAGCTGCTGTCTAAGGGGGTATCAAAAATCGCTTTGTAGGACATGGTCACGATTTCATCCATTTTGCACTGCTCCGCAGCGATCAGACAGGTTAAAAGCTTGGTGCAGCTGGCCGGGTACTGGGCCTGATGGATATTTTTGGCGTAAAGAATGGTACCGGTGCCGGCTTCCATCAGAATGGCGGAGTCCGCTGTGACCACGGGACCTGCGGGCCATCCATCGACTTCGTTGGATTCAATGGGACGTCCCTTCTGGGCCGCAACCCGTTCTTCCCAGGTCTGGGCCGCCTGGACGTTTAAAGGGCAGGAGACCGACAGGTAAGCTGCCAGCAGGATCCCGGACAAAACCAAAAAGAAAGGGCGCCGACCGGCTTTATATATCAAATTACTTTTATGCGTAAAACTGTTTTGATCCATATATTCTATCGAAAACCTTTCTGAAATTTAGGAATATAATTTTCCTGAAAATAAGTGTGAGCCTGATATTTTCTCATTATACTATATCATTGCTGAATTTTCCAGTGTTTCAGGGCAAGAAAGAAAAGAAAAAAATCCTCTTGCTTGACTTTTTCATTCCCTGGGGCTATAGTAGTAAGGCATGCGGAAATTACAGAAGCAGAGAGGAAATCAAGGTGCGGTTAAGGAATATCAGCGGTTCCAGAGAGGTCATTGCGGACAGCGGTTTTGTGGTCCATGAGGAGGATTGGAGACCCGGGAGCTGGCATGAAATATTTGGAAACGACAATCCTATTCAGGCAGAGATCGGCATGGGAAAAGGAAAGTTTCTTTATACCATGGCAAAACTCCATCCTATGATCAATTATGTGGGAATTGAGAAATATTCCAGCGTTTTGCTGCGGGCAGTCCAGAAACTGGAGGAGGAACCGCTTCCCAATCTGAAGCTTCTCAGAATGGAGGCGGAGGAGATCACCAGGGTATTCGGAGCCCGGGAGGTGGACAGGATCTATCTGAATTTTTCGGATCCCTGGCCGAAGGACCGTCATGCCAAGAGGCGGCTGCCTTCCAGGGAATTTTTGGCGCGCTATGATGTGATCCTGAAAAAAGACGGGCGTCTGGAGTTTAAGACCGATAACAGGGAGCTGTTTGAATTCGCCCTGGGGGAGATGGAGGCGGCCGGATGGAAGGCGGACTATGTCACCTTTGATCTTCATGGGGATGAAAAGCTGATGGAAGGCAACGTTATGACGGAATACGAGGAAAAGTTTTCTGCTTTGGGGAATCCTATTTACAAGTATCAGATTTATAGGTAGCGAAACTGCGGCTGCGAAATTATAGCTGCGAGCGACGGCGGAAGTCAATATAGACAAAAACGGGCTCCGATGCGGTGGCAAGTCGCCCTTATTTTGTCTATATTGCCTTTCGCCTGTTTTCGGGAGAATTGTTTCGCAGTTGTTTAATATTTGGAAGGAAAAGGCGGATTTGACGGAGCAGCGTTGGGAAGGGGCGGCTGTGCCGAAGTTTTGAGAGAAGGGTGGTTATGACGGGGATGGAGAAAAATAGTCCGGAGAAAGATGATCAGGGCAGGAATAACAACAGCAAGAATAATCTGGATAAAGATAGCCGCGGCAGGAAGGACCTTGAAAAAGAGGCGGTGCAGGAGGGGGAAAAGATCGTTGGCTGTCTTGTGGGCGCCGCTCTTTATGCCATAGGGCTGAATCTTTTTGTGGTGCCTGCAGGGCTGTATACCGCCGGCATCATGGGGATCTGTCAGGTGATCCGTACCCTGCTGGTGGATTATATGCAGCTGCCCTTTCATAATTTTGATATTGCGGGCGTGATCTATTATGTGATCAATATTCCTATTTTTGTGATAGCATATGCGCGTCTGGGGAGGAAGTTTTTCGCAAAAACCTTGCTTACTGTGACTGCCATGACGGTATTTCTGGCGGCGCTCCCCATTCATCCCGTTGTGGAGGATACCATGGCGGCTTCCGTAGTGGGCGGCATCATATCCGGCGTCGGGGTGGGAATCCTGCTGCGCATGGGCTCCTCCGGGGGCGGCGCGGATGTGATCGGCGTCCTGCTGATCAAATGGAAAAGAGATTTCAGCGTGGGAAAGGTCAATCTGGGGATCAACCTGGTGTTGTACTGCGCATGTTTGTTCCTGTTCGATGTGGAAACTGTCATTTATTCTGTGATCTACGCCGCTGTGTATTCCGTGGCCATGGACAAGGTGCATTCCCAGAATATCAATGTGGAGGTCAGCATCATCACAAAGGTCAAGAGCGAGACCATGGAAAAGGAGATCATGGAGGAATTGGGAAGAGGCATTACGAAATGGTCTGCCCTGGGTGCCTATACCTACGATATGTCTCATGTATTGTACATTATGCTTTCAAAATATGAGGTGAACCATCTGAAAGCCATTGTCCGCAAATATGATCCCTATGCCTTCATCGTGGTGAACGAGGGCGTGAGTGTGGAAGGGAATTACCTGAAGAAGCTGTAAGTTGGTGCTCTGAAAAAAAGATCCCGTCTGTCAGGGTGACAGGGCGGGATCTTTTTGCAGGAAATCTTCATATAATCATATAAGATCAGCCGTCTTGTCCGCAAGGGCAGCCGCTATAAAACCTTTGAACAGGGGATGGGGCCTGTTGGGGCGGCTCTTCAGCTCGGGATGGGCCTGGGTGGCGATGAAGAAAGGGTGATCCGTGATCTCGCACATCTCCACGATCCTTCCGTCGGGAGAGGTTCCGGAGAGACGCATCCCATGTTTGGTCAGGGCAGCCCGGTAATCGTTGTTCACTTCATAGCGGTGTCTGTGCCTTTCATGAATGGTTTCCGTTCCATAGAGCTGGTATGCCCTGGATTCCTTGTCCAGCACGCAGGGATATGAACCCAGGCGCAGGGTTCCCCCAATATCCTCCACACCGTTCTGATCCGGCATCAGGGCGATGACCGGATGGGTGGTGGAGGGATTCAGTTCGATGCTGTGGGCGTCGTTATAGCCGATGACGTTGCGGGCATATTCCACAATGGCAAGCTGCATTCCGAGACAGAGTCCCAGATAAGGCTTCTTATGCTCCCTCGCATAGGTGATTGCCCGGATCTTGCCTTCGATCCCTCTGGAACCAAAGCCTCCCGGAACCAGGATGCCGTTCACGTCTCCCAACAGTTCCTCTACATTTTCGTCGGTTACGGTCTCAGAGTCGATCCATTTGATGTTGACGGTGGCGTGATTGCTGATGCCGCCGTGCTTGAGGGCTTCCACCACACTGATATAAGCGTCGTGCAGCGCCACATACTTGCCCACCAGGGCGACGGTCACTTCATCGGTGGGATGGCGAAGGGCTTCCACCATGGCTTTCCAGTCCGTCAGATCGGGTTCCGGACAATCCAGATGGAGGCACTTGCAGGCTACTTCGGCCAGGTGTTCCTTTTCCATGGCCAGGGGCGCCTCGTAGAGGTACTCCACGTCCAGGTTCTGAAGAACATGGTCGCTGGGTACGTTGCAGAACAGCGCGATCTTGTCTTTGATGCCCTGGTCCAGGGGATGCTCGCTCCGGCAGACGATGATATCCGGCCAGATCCCCATTCCCTGCAGCCCCTTGACGCTGGCCTGGGTGGGCTTGGTCTTAAGCTCCTGGGAGGCGTGGAGATATGGGATCAGGGTCACATGGATCAGGATCGCGTTCTCATGCCCCACTTCGTGCTGGAACTGTCGTATGGACTCCAGAAAAGGCTGGCTCTCGATATCGCCCACGGTGCCGCCCACCTCGATGATGGCGATCCGCATGTCGGGGTCTGTAAAATTCCGGTAAAAACGGCTTTTTATTTCGTTGGTGATATGAGGGATGACCTGAACTGTGCCTCCGCCGTAATCGCCGCGGCGTTCCTTCTGCAGCACGGACCAGTAGACCTTGCCGGTGGTCACATTGGAATTTTTGTCGAGACTCTCATCGATAAACCGTTCATAATGTCCCAGATCCAGATCCGTCTCCGTGCCGTCGTCGGTCACGAACACTTCCCCATGCTGGATGGGGTTCATGGTGCCGGGGTCAATGTTGATATAAGGATCGAACTTCTGCATGGTTACCTTATATCCCCGCGCCTTCAGCAGCCGCCCCAGGGATGCTGCCGTGATGCCCTTCCCGAGCCCGGATACGACTCCTCCTGTTACAAATACATATTTTACTGGCATAGTTCCACCTCCCTTTCCCGGGAAACCGGGTATTATCGTTCTCTTAATTTCTTAGGAAATGTTTTGTCATCCGATAAGAGTGTTTTCTGAAAAAAAATTTACCGCCTTATTTTACTATAAACCGCTTAAAAAATCTATAGGAAATATGGAAGAAAAATTTCCTTTTTCATAAATCTTTAAGAGAAATCACACATTTTTCACGTTTCCACTATTGATTTCTATTATTTTTATCTCTATAATAAAATAGGTTTTTATAAAAAATTGTTGGTTATATGCGTGGATCAGCTGTCACAATATGGATAGAGATTATCCAGGCTGATGTGGTCTGGCTGTAGACGGTATAGATATGGACTGGAACGATATTGTGGAAATGAGGAAGTTATGAGCAATCAGATGAATGAATATGACAACGGAAACGGATATAATAACGGAAATGGTTATAATAACGGCCACGGTAATGGAAACAACGGCGGTAATGGGGGCAATAACGGCAATAACGGCAACAGGCAGCCGAACTGGATGCTCTATCTGTTGTCTGCCATCGCGGTACTGACCGTTGTGATGATTTTCGGCAATTTTTTCCTGAATGCGGGTTCCGAATTTGAAGTGAGTTATTCGGAATTCCTTACCATGCTGGGAAACGGGGAGATCAAGACTGCCGTCCTGGGAAGCGATGGATATCTGACCTTTACCAAAAAGAATGGAACGGGAGGGCAGGAGGATAACGACAATCCCTTTGCTTCCCTGGGTTATGGGATGAAGGATGTGGAATATACCACTTATGTGATGGAGAACGCTTCCGACCTGACAAAGCGTCTGGAAGAAAACGGAGTGGAGGAGTTTGAGGCGAATCCTTCCAACGGGACTGCTCTTATCATGAGCATCCTTTCCTTTGTGCTGCCGGTGCTTCTGATGTGGGTGCTTTTAAGCTTTCTTCTGCGGAAGATGGGTGGAAACGGCGGCCCTTTCAGCGTCGGGAAAAATACGGCGAAGGTCTATGTCCAGAAGGAGACGGGCGTTACCTTTAAGGATGTGGCGGGAGAGGACGAGGCCAAGGAGTCCCTGGTGGAAGTGGTGGATTTCCTCCACAATCCGTCAAGATACGCCGGGATCGGCGCAAGGCTGCCGAAGGGAGCGCTGCTGGTGGGACCTCCCGGAACCGGCAAGACCCTGCTGGCAAAGGCAGTGGCAGGAGAAGCCCATGTTCCCTTTTTCTCCCTGACCGGCTCGGATTTCATCGAGCTGTACGTGGGCGTAGGAGCCAGCCGGGTGCGTGACCTGTTTAAGGAAGCTACGAAGAACGCTCCCTGCATTATTTTTATTGATGAGATTGATGCCATCGGACGGAGCCGTGATTCCAAGTACGGCGGCGGCAACGAGGAACGGGAACAGACCCTGAACCAGCTTTTGTCCGAGATGGACGGCTTCGACAGCTCCAAGGGAATTCTGATCCTGGGAGCCACCAACAGACCGGAGATCCTGGATAAGGCTCTCCTTCGTCCCGGACGTTTTGACAGACGGATCATTGTGGATAAGCCCGATCTGAAGGGGCGTGTGGAGATCCTGAAGGTTCATGCGAAGGACGTGAAGATGGACGAAACGGTGGATCTGGAAGCCATAGCCCTGGCCACCAGCGGCGCCGTGGGTTCTGACCTTGCCAATATGATCAATGAGGCGGCAATTAACGCAGTGAAGGAAGGACGCCGTCTGGTGAACCAGAAGGATCTGTTCGCCGCAGTGGAGCAGGTATTGGTGGGGAAAGAGAAAAAGGACCGGATCATGAGTAAGGAAGAGCGTCGGATCGTGTCTTACCATGAGGTGGGCCATGCCCTGGTGGCGGCCCTGCAGAAGAATTCGGAGCCGGTGCAGAAGATCACCATCGTACCCAGGACCATGGGGGCGCTGGGGTATGTGATGCAGGTTCCGGAGGAAGAAAAGTATTTGAATACGGAAGCGGAGCTGCGGGACATGCTGGTGGGTCTCGTGGCAGGAAGAGCAGCGGAAGAGATCGTGTTTGACACGGTGACCACAGGCGCTGCCAATGATATTGAGAAGGCGACCAATATTGCAAAAGCCATGATTACCCAGTACGGTATGAGCAAACGGTTCGGCCTGATGGGCCTGGCTACAGTGGAGAGCCAGTATCTGGAAGGGAGGACCGCTTTGAACTGCAGCGATCAGACTGCCGCGGAGATTGATGAGGAAGTGGTGGAGCTGTTGAAGGAAAGCTATGACAAGGCTCTTTCCATGCTTCGAGAGAACCGGGAGCTGATGGATAAGCTGGCCGGCTTCCTGATTGAAAAGGAGACCATTACGGGGAAGGAATTTATGCAGATCTTCCGCCGGGAGAAGGGGCTGCCGGATCCGGAAGAAGAAAAGCCTGCGGTTTCCGCAGGAGCACCCGTGCCTCTGGAGAAGGAACAGGAGGCGCAGGAGCCTGCCGCTGCCCAGACCGGAGAAGCGGACGCTCCTGGGGGAAAGAACGATGCAGTTTTAGCAGGAGAGCCCGCTGCCTGGACGGGGGATGCCAATGCGACTCAGGAGAGAGCTGAAGTCCTGACAGGAGGAGCCAATGCGCCTCAGGAGAGGGACATTGCTCCGGCAGAGAATACAGAGGCAGCCCGGGAGACGGACGAAGCCCCGGCAGAAGAGGCCGATACTTCCCGGGAGGAAGATAATTCCCGGCCCGCTCAGGAGAAGCCTGTGACGGGAAGGTTTTCCAACAGACCTTTAGAGGATTGATAAATCAGTCAGATATTGTTATGATGGCAAAAGATAAAATATCCTGTGGATCCCACAGGATATTTTGCGAATAGAAAGCTGTACGATACAGGGCAGCATACAGGGGAGAAAAGGATGTTCCAATTTGAGGAAGAGCTGAAAAAGCTGCCGAATAAGCCCGGCGTCTATATCATGAGGGATGCAGAGGATACCATCCTTTACGTGGGAAAGGCGGTCAATCTTCATAACCGTGTGCGTTCTTATTTCCGGGAAAATATCGGAAGGGGGCCTGCCATTGATAAAATGGTGAGTCTGATCGCCCGGTTTGAATATATTGTGACGGACTCCGAGCTGGAAGCCCTGGTTCTGGAAAATAACCTGATCAAAGAGCATTCTCCCAAATATAATACGCTCTTGAAGGATGATAAGACCTATCCTTATATTAAGGTGACTCTTGGGGAAGACTATCCCAGGATCCTTTTTTCCAGGCAGATGAAAAAAGATAAGTCGAAATATTTCGGCCCCTACAGCAGCGCGGCAGCGGTAAAGGATACCATTGAACTGTTAAATAAGCTGTTTCAGCTGAGGACCTGCAGCAGATCTCTTCCGAGGGATATCGGACTGGAGCGTCCCTGCCTTAATTATCACATTAAACAATGTCTTGCCCCCTGTCAGGAATATGTGAGCAGGGAGCAGTACCGGGAGCAGGTGGCGGGCGCGCTGGAATTCCTGAATGGGAATTATGACATGATCCTGGGAGAACTGGAACAGAAAATGCTGAGGGCGTCTGAAAATCTGGAGTTCGAGGAAGCAGCCAGATATCGGGATCTTTATAACAGTGTGAAACAGGTTTCCCAGAAGCAGAAGATCACGGACAGCGACGGGGAGGACAAGGATGTGATCGCTCTGTACCGGGATGAGTCGGAGGCTGTGGTACAGATTTTCTTTGTCAGGGACGGAAAGCTCATTGGCAGAGAACATTATTATATGACGAATGTATCCGGAAAAAGGGAAGGGGAGATCCTCGGGGACTTTGTAAAGCAGTTTTACGCAGGGACCCCCTTTATCCCCAGGGAACTTATGCTGCAGTATGAGATCGAAGAGATCCCACTGCTGGAAAAATGGCTCAGCGGGCGGCGGGGCGCGAGAATCTATATCAAGGTGCCTAAGATCGGTTATAAAGAAAAGCTGGTGGAGCTGGCGGCCCAGAATGCAAAGCTGGTGTTGAATCAGGACAGAGAGAAGCTGAAGCGGGAGGAAGGACGGACCATCGGGGCAGTGAAGGAGATCGCTTCCCTGTTGGGGATTGAAAAGGCGGATCGGATGGAGGCCTTTGATATTTCCAATATCAGCGGCTTTGCAAATGTGGGTTCCATGGTGGTCTATGAAAAAGGGAAACCGAAACGCAGCGATTACCGCAAATTTAAAATACGCACGGTTTCGGGACCGGACGATTACGCCTGCATGAAGGAGATCCTTACAAGGAGATTTCTTCATGGCATGGAGGAGAGCCGGGAACTGGAGGAGAAGGAACTGGAACGGGAATATGGAAGCTTTACCAGGTTCCCGGATCTGCTCCTGATGGACGGAGGCCGCGGACAGGTGAATATTGCCCTGGCGGTTCTGGAGGAGCTGGGGATCCATATTCCGGTCTGCGGCATGGTCAAGGATGATAACCACAGAACCAGGGGCTTGTATTATAATAATGTGGAGCTCCCTATTGATACCCATTCTGAAGGATTTAAGCTGATCACCAGGATCCAGGATGAAGCCCACCGTTTTGCCATAGAGTATCACCGTTCCCTGCGCAGCAAGGCTCAGGTGCAGTCCTCTCTGGATGAGATACCGGGAATCGGTCCTGCCAGGAGAAAGGCTCTTATGAAAGCCTTCCGTTCGATAGAAGAAATTCGGGACGCCTCGGTGGAAAGGCTTGAGGAGCTTCCGGAGATTCCGGTGAATGTGGCGGAGCAGATTTACGGATTCTTCCACAAAGAATAACAGGCATGGAAACCTGAGCTGGAATAGCTGGACCGGGATAACTGAACCGGAACGACTGGACGGGGATGCCGGGACCGGCCGGGTTTATTTTAAAGTGTCGGTTGAATTGGATTTGGATGTGTGCTAGAATGTTCATAGGATCAGGGACAGAGACGTTGGGAAGCGAAACGGCTGCCTGCTGCAGAAAAGGGAGAAGAAAACTATGGCCAGTGTCAGTTTAATGAGAGTGATCGAGAAAATGAAGCTGGAAAATCTCACGCCGGAAATCGATGTGACCAGCATCCGTATTACACAGCCGGATATCAATCGTCCGGCCCTGCAGCTGGTAGGTTATTTTGAACATTTTGCCGCCACAAGACTGCAGATCATCGGATTTGTGGAATATACTTATTTAGAGAGCCTGACGGATGAGCGCAAGAGGGAGGTTTATGAGGACCTGCTCTCTTATGATATCCCCTGTATTGTTTTCTGCAGGGATCTGCGGCCGGATCCTATTTTTCTTGAGGTGGCCAATAAGCATATGGTGCCTCTTTTGTCTACGAAGAAGTCCACATCGGACTTTATGGCGGAGATCATCCGCTGGCTGAATGTAAGGCTGGCGCCCTGCATTTCAGTCCATGGTGTTTTGGTGGATGTATACGGGGAAGGGGTCCTGATCACGGGAGAGAGCGGGATCGGGAAATCAGAAGCCGCCCTGGAGCTCATCAAAAGGGGACATCGTCTGGTGACGGATGATGTGGTGGAACTGCGGAAGGTCAGCGACGATACCCTGGTGGGCAGCGCGCCTGATATTACCAAGCATTTCATCGAGCTGCGGGGCATTGGCATCGTGGATGTGAAGGCTTTGTTCGGAGCTTCGGCGGTCCGGGACACTCAGCAGGTCGATCTGGTGATCCGGCTGGAGGACTGGGATAAGGACAAGGAATACGACAGGCTTGGATTGGAAGAAAACTACACGGAATATCTTGGAAATAAGATCGTATGTCACAACATTCCCATCCGTCCGGGGCGTAACCTGGCGGTGATCTGTGAATCGGCAGCAGTCAACCATCGTCAGAAGAAAATGGGTTACAATGCGGCGCAGGAGCTTTATACCCGTGTGCAGAATTCCCTGGCGAGGAGACACGACGAGGATGACGACGGCATCGCATTCTAGCCGGAGAGAAGAAGGCCGGTTCTTAAGATGAAAAGCAGGCTCTAAAATGGGAAACAGGAAAATCAAACGGCGACGCGGGGGATATAAGGTTGATCGAAAGTGTTGTATTGGAGGCTCTGAAGGCCATCATACCGGAAGATAAGATTTTGCTGCAGGAGCCTATGGCAGGACACACTTCGTTTCGCATCGGAGGACCTGCGGACTGTCTGATCGAGATAGAGACTGTAGAACAGCTGGGGAAGATTCTGGCGTATCTGAACTCTCCGGAGATAGGAAATCTCCGGGAAGAGGGATTCTTCCCAAAGGAGGAAGTTCTCCCGAAGAAAGGATGGCGGAGGGTTCCCTGTTTCGTTTTGGGAAACGGCAGCAACCTTTTGGTAAGCGATGCGGGATACCGGGGCGTGGTTCTGCATATTGGCTCCCGGATGAGTCAGGTTACCGTTTCCGGCGATACGGTTACGGCGGCGGCAGGCGCACTTCTGTCCCAGACGGCGAGAGCCGCCCTGGAGCATGGGCTTACGGGGTTTGAATTTGCCGCAGGAATTCCCGGCTCCATTGGCGGGGCCGCTGTGATGAATGCAGGGGCCTATGGCGGTGAGATGAAACAGGTGGTTCAGGAAGTTACCGTGCTTACCCGGGACGGGAAAGAGCTGGTGTTGGATAACGCAGAGATGGATTTCGGTTACCGGACCAGCCTTCTGAAGAAATTTCCTTATATTGTAACGAAGGTTGTGCTGCAGCTGCATCCCGGAGACCCGGTACAGATCCGGGCGAAGATGGACGACCTGGCTGCAAGGCGCCGGGAAAAGCAGCCATTGGAATTTCCCAGCGCGGGAAGCACCTTTAAGCGGCCGGAAGGATGTTTTGCCGGACAGCTGATCGAACAGGCGGGTCTTAGGGGCTTTCAGATCGGAGGCGCCAGGGTGTCGGAGAAACACTGCGGCTTCGTGATCAATGCAGGCGGGGCGACGGCCTCGGATGTTTTTGCCCTGATGAAGGAGATCCAAAGCAGAGTAAAGGAGATGTCCGGCGTGGAACTGGAGCCGGAGGTCGTGCTTCTGGGAGAGTTTTAAGAGAATTCATCCATAAGGATATATAAGTATTTATAGGGATTCATAAGGATTACAAGGGATGCACGGGAGGGCCTGTCCGTTTTGCCCGGGGCAGACTCGGAGAAAGTGGCAGGATGACTTCCCGGGACGTGGAGGAACGGATGAGATTCGTAGTGGTAACGGGAATGAGCGGCGGCGGGAAGAGCACCGTTCTCAAAATGCTGGAGGACATCGGATTCTATTGCGTGGACAATCTTCCGGTTTCTCTGATCGAAAAATTTGTGGAGCTGATCGCTACGCCCAACAGTGAGATCACCAAGGTGGCGCTGGGACTGGACGTGAGGGCCGGACAGTCTTTTGAAGACGCCACCATGATCCTGGGGCAGCTGAAAAGCGCGGGCTATCAGATGGAGATCCTTTTCATGGAGGCGGACGACGCCGTCCTGATCAAACGCTACAAGGAAACAAGGCGCATACATCCCCTGGCTCAGGAAGGACGCCTGGAGGAAGGGGTGCGCAGGGAACGGCGGGTGCTGGAGGCCATCAGAAAGCAGTCCGATTATATTCTGGATACCACACATTTACTGACAAGGGAATTAAAGGAAGAGCTTGATCGAATTTTTGTACAGAATGAGGAATATAATAGTCTCATAGTTACGATCATGTCCTTTGGTTTTAAGCATGGGATTCCGGCCGACGCGGATCTGGTGTTTGACGTAAGGTTTCTTCCCAATCCTTTTTATATCGACGAACTGAAGCATAAGACAGGGAACGACAGGGAAGTGCAGGAATATGTCATGGGCTTCCCTGAGGCAGGGGAGTTTATGGAAAAGCTCACGGATATGATACAGTTCCTGATCCCCAATTATGTAAAGGAAGGAAAATACCGGCTTGTGATCGCGGTGGGCTGTACCGGGGGAAAGCATCGGAGCGTGACCCTTGCAGGGGAACTTTATCAGAGACTGAAGGACAAAGGAAAATATGGTTTAAAGCTTTATCATAGAGATGTGTATCACAGGAGTACCTAAGGATGTCATTTTCCAGCGAAGTGAAAGAAGAGCTGGCAAAGCATATAAGCCCTGCCAGACATTGTCAGATCGCGGAGCTCGCAGCGCTGCTGCTTTTCTGCGGACAGTACGGAAAAGATGAAAATAACCGCTATACTGTAGGTTTTCAGACAGAAAATGAAGCGATTGTAAGAAAAGGCTTTACATTATTGCAAAAAACATTTAATATAAATAATGGTGTCGAAATGGGCGAAGAAGAAATGCGGTTATTTTACAACAAGTTCGGCAGCCTGGAGGAACCGGTAAGTCCTTTGCTCATTAAGAATTCCTGTTGTCAGCGTGCTTTTATCAGGGGAGCTTTTCTTGCGGCGGGCTCCATGAGCGACCCCAGGAAGGGGTATCATCTGGAGTTCGTGTGCAGCAGCCGCGGAAAGGCTGAGCAGCTGCAGGGCGTGATACAGGGATTCGGCATAGATGCGAAGATCATTCTTCGTAAAAAGTATTACGTTGTCTACCTGAAGGAGGGCGCGGGCATTGTGGAACTTCTTGCCGCCATGGAGGCGCCGCTGTCCCTGATGAATCTGGAGAATCTGCGTATTCTGAAAGAGGTGCGCAATTCCGTGAACCGGCGTGTAAACTGCGAGACAGCCAATATTGGCAAGACAGTGAGCGCGGCGGCCAGACAGATAGAGGATATTGAACTGCTGCGGGAGCGCTATGGATTTCAGAATCTTCCCGATGCTTTAAGACAGATGGCGGAGGTAAGGCTGGAATATCCGGATATGCCTCTGAAGGAGCTGGGGGAGCACTTGGATCCGCCGGTGGGAAAGTCGGGGGTGAATCACAGACTTCGGAAGCTGGGAGAGTTAGCCGAAAGGTTGAGAACGTAAAAAACGAGGAGGAAAATGTTATGACGCAGAAGGCAATTGAGATCAGGCTGAGCAACGGCCTGGAGGCAAGGCCGGTAGCCGTGCTGGTACAGGTGGCGAGCAAGTATGAGAGCTCCATTTACCTGGAGGTGGCGGGCAAGAAGGTGAACGCCAAGAGCATCATGGGAATGATGAGTCTGGGGCTGAACAACGGCGAGCAGGTGATCGTTACTGCAAACGGTTCTGACGAGCAGGCGGCTGTGGAGGATATTGAAAGATTCCTCAGCGGCGAGAGTGTGGCATAGTAGATGAGAAGAATGACAGAATCAGCGGCGGACAAAATCCTGATGTTGATTCTGTTTTTCTTAACTGACTTTTTTTAACATGTTTTCTTAACATGGGAAGGGCAGGCCCGCCCTGGAAAAGGTAGGCGCGCCGCGGAAGCGGCAGGTGCGCTATGGAAATGGCAGGCAAAAGAATGGCAGGTGAGAAAATGGCGGATAAAAAGATGCTTTTTATTTATAATCCAAAAGCCGGGAAAGCGCAGATCAAGGGGAAGCTTTCGGATATCCTGGAGCTTTTTGCGGACGGGGGATACGAGATCACGGTATGTCCCACCCGGAAAAGAGGGGATGCTGTGGAGCTGACCAGGTATCGCACGCCGGTTTATGATATGGTAGTCTGCAGCGGCGGGGACGGTACCCTGGATGAGGTGGTGACGGGCATGATGCAAAGCTCTTTCCGGACTCCCATCGGCTATATCCCGGCAGGGAGCACCAATGATTTCGGCGGGAGCCTGAATCTGCCCAAGAATATGCTTCAGGCTGCGGAGACGGTTGTGGTGGGGGAAAATTTTCCCTGCGACATCGGCTCCTTTAATCGGGATGTATTTGTGTATATCGCCGCATTCGGGCTGTTTACGGACGTTTCCTATGAGACCGGCCAGGACATGAAGAACCTGCTGGGTCATATGGCTTATCTTCTGGAAGGCATGAAGCGCCTCTCCTCTATCCGTTCCTATCATATGAAGGTCTCCTATACCGCCGGAAAAAAGATGGAGGGCAGTGACAGCGCGGAGAAACGTGAATGTGACGGTGCCGGAGAATACGACAAACTGGAGGAGTGTAAGGCTGTCGGGAAATATGGAGGGACGGCGGAACTTGACGGCGCCGGAAAATGCGGAGAGGAGGATGTTCACGTCATAGAAGACGACTTTGTTTTCGGCATGGTCACCAACTCCATTTCGGTAGGAGGCTTTAAGCACATTACCGGCAATAATGTGAAGCTGGACGACGGCGTGTTTGAAGTGACACTGATCAAGCTCCCCAGGACCCCCATGGAGCTCAACAATCTTATGCTTTCCCTGGTGAACCGGGATATCGACACGGACGTTATGCACTGCTTCCGCGCTTCCAGCCTTACCATAGAATCCATGGAGGAGGTTGCCTGGACCCTGGACGGGGAATATGGCGGCAGCCACAGGGAGGTTGTCATAGAAAATGAACACCGCGCCATAGAAATAAGGGTGAACCGAAAGGACTGAGGATAAATTTCGAAAACCTATTCCATTTTTGCCGGATGTATGCTATATTGATATCAATGCAGGCTGTCCCGGCGTACGCGGCTGTAAGGCGGCGAGTTCCCTGCCGGGCGGTTTCTCATAAAGCCCGATGGGCAGAATCACAATCATCATATCACATATTAATGGAGGTAGATTATCATGGCATTAGTTCCCGCAACAGAGATGCTGCAAAAAGCAAAGGCAGACCACTATGCAGTAGGCCAGTTTAACATCAATAACCTGGAGTGGACGAAGGCGATCCTTCTGACCGCACAGGAGAACAATTCCCCTGTGATCCTGGGCGTATCTGAGGGCGCAGGCAAGTACATGGGCGGATATCATGTGGTAGTAGGCATGGTTAAGGGAATGCTTCAGGATCTGAACATCACTGTTCCCGTAGCGATCCATCTGGATCACGGCACCTTTGAAGGCTGCTATAAGTGCATCGAAGCAGGCTTCTCTTCCATCATGTTCGACGGTTCCCATTATCCCATCGATGAGAACGTGGCGAAGACCACACAGTTAGTAAAGGATGCTCACGAGAAAGGTATTTCCATCGAGGCTGAGGTTGGCGCTATCGGCGGCGAGGAAGACGGCGTTGTAGGCATGGGCGAGTGCGCAGATCCCGATGAGTGCAAGATGATCGCTGATCTGGGCGTTGATTTCCTGGCAGCAGGCATCGGCAACATCCATGGCAAATATCCCGCTAACTGGAAGGGTTTAAGCTTTGAGACCCTGGATGCCGTACAGCAGAAGACCGGAGACCTTCCTCTGGTGCTCCACGGCGGCACAGGCATTCCGGCAGACATGATCAAGAAGGCCATTTCCTTGGGCGTTGCCAAGATCAATGTGAATACCGAGTGCCAGCTTTCCTTCGCAGCTGCTACCCGTAAGTATATTGAAGAGGGCAAGGATCAGCAGGGCAAGGGCTTTGATCCTCGTAAGCTTCTGGCTCCTGGCTTCCAGGCCATCAAGGATACCGTAAAGGAGAAGATGGAGCTCTTCGGATCCGTAGGAAAGGCGTAAAAGAACTGGACTTGAGAACGCGCTGAAAAAATAAAAAATCCCCTAAAAAGGGAGGATGCCAGGAAAACTAAGTTTTCCTGGCATTTATTATGAAAAAGTTATTTGTGAAACAATGAATGTTTGGCTACGGCTACCAGCAAGCAGACACTGTAAAACTAATTTCTGATATCAGTATATACAGAAGAAATGTATAAACCATGAGGGCAAATTGAAAATAAATTAAAGGTTTTGTAAATAAAATGTGAACTGTCTGCCGGGAAGTCCCCTTTTACCTGCCCGGAAGTTTTTCCGGTTCCGGATAAGCAACTCCGAAGGTTTCCACAGTCATGGAACGGATCACCTGCTTTTCCAGGGGACGGTCGCTGTAATCGGTCCGGGTCGCCGCAATCTTATTGACAACATCCATGCCTTCCGTCACCTTTCCAAAAGCAGCGTAGGAGCCGTCCAGATGAGGGCTGGTTTTGTGCATGATAAAAAACTGGGAGCCGGCGGAATTGGGATGCATGGCCCTGGCCATGGAGAGGACACCCTCCGTGTGCTTCAGATCATTTTTCACCCCGTTGGAGGCGAATTCTCCTTTGATGCTGTAGCCGGGACCACCCATGCCGGTGCCGTCAGGACAGCCGCCCTGGATCATGAAGCCTTTGATGACCCGGTGGAAGATCAGTCCGTCATAAAAGTGCTTCTGGATCAGGCTGATAAAGTTATTGACGGTAATGGGAGCGATTTCAGGGTATAATTCGGCTTTTATAACGTCACCGCTGTTCATGGTGATGGTGACAATAGGGTTTGGATTCATGCTGGATTCCATCCTTTCAGTATTATTTTGACTTCTCCCCTATTTTAGCGTATTATGGAAGAAACGTAAAGGGGGTAAGGTCATGTTTTATCTGAAAAAGGTGGCGGCGCTGCTGGAGGAGGAGAAGGCCCGGGCAAAGCTGGAGAGCCTGGGGGCCAGGCTGAAGGATCAGGGGATCGGGTTCCAGTTGAAAACTGTGGAGAAGCCCAGGGCCGGGGAAACTGTCTGGGAATCCGCCGGGCAATGTCCCGGGGGCGTTCTGTGGATCACGGACAGCCCTGAGATATCAGAAGCATTTATAAAGCAGGAGCGCCCTCTTCTGGTATATCTTCATCCCTGGAACCGGGACGCCTCCTTTCCCCTTGCGGGCTTTGCCATGGAAGAGCCCCAGGAGCTGGAGGTGCAATATCTGGAAAATGTATACCGAAGATTTGCGGATATCCCTTGGGAGATTCTGACGACAGAAAGATGCAGGGTCAGGGAAATGACCCTGGGAGATCTGCCGGCGCTGGAAGAAATTTATAAAGACCGGGAGGTCAGGCGCTTCACGGGAACTCTTTATGGGGAAGAAACCGGGGGCAACCGGCAGCTTCAAGAAAGCATCATGGAGAATTATATCAGACAGGTCTATGGCTTTTATGGTTACGGCGTCTGGATCATTGAGGAAAAACAGTCGGGAGCCGTCATCGGACGGGCGGGATACCGTCCCGTAAAGGGAGATGCGCCGGAACTGGGCTATGTCATAGGTGCGCCCTGGCGCAGGAAGGGTTTTGCCAGGGAGGTGTGCAGCGCAGTTCTGGATTATGGAAGGGAGAACCTTTCCTTCCGCCGGGTACAGGCCCTGGTGCAGGAGGAGAACGTGGCATCCATTGGGCTTTGCAGAAAGCTGGGCTTTGAAGAAGCCGGGAAAGTCGCGGAGGAAGGCAGGAAATGTATCCGGTTCCTGTACAGCTTTCCGGAATTGTACTGAAAAAAATCCAATTTCCTGTCAAAAAAGATTTGACAGGAAAAAATAAGTGAGTATAATGAAGTTCAAACGAAGGCGTTTTCACTTAAGATTTTAGGTGGGGGCGCTTTTATTTTAACTTTTTATCATTATTTTAGGATGACGGAAGATTGGGAGCAACGGGGCTTGGATGGAAAAAGCCCCGGCTCCCTTTTTTGATGCGAAGAAGGCGCAGGCAGGCGGAAAGGCAGGAGCAGAGCAGGCATATAAGGCGCTGTTTTAAGGGATGCGCCTTCTGACATCATCCAGATTCCTGCGAGGAGGAAAAATTATGAATGAAGAAATGATGAGTGCTGTAAACGGTGCGTTGTTCGGCGTCTGGTTCCTGATCGGCGCCGCCCTGGTGTTCTGGATGCAGGCGGGCTTCGCCATGGTGGAAGCCGGTTTTACCAGAGCCAAGAATACGGGAAACATCCTGATGAAAAACCTGATGGACTTCTGTATCGGTACAGTGGTGTTCATCCTGGTGGGTTTTGGCCTCCTGTTAGGAGAGGATATCCTGGGCTTTATCGGAAAACCCGGCTTTGATATTTTCACCGATTATGGGAATTTTGACTGGTCCAATTTCGTGTTCAACCTGGTGTTCTGTGCCACCACTGCCACCATCGTATCGGGAGCCATGGCGGAGCGGACGAAATTCCTGTCCTACTGTATCTATTCCGCAGTGATCTCTGCGGTGATCTATCCCATTGAAGCCCACTGGATCTGGGGCGGCGGCTGGCTTTCCCAGCTGGGCTTCCATGATTTTGCAGGATCCTGCGCCATCCACATGGTGGGCGGCTTGAGCGCCCTCATCGGGGCAGCCCTTTTAGGACCCCGTATCGGCAAATACAACAGGGATAAGGACGGGAAGATCACCAAGGTAAACGCCTTCCCCGGACATAACCTGGCTCTTGGCTGTCTGGGCTGCTTTATCCTGTGGCTGGGCTGGTATGGCTTTAACGGAGCCGCTGCCACCAGTGTGGAACAGCTGGGAAGCATCTTCTTAACCACCACGGTAGCCCCTTCTGTGGCAACCGTGGTCTGCATGGTCTTTACCTGGTTAAAATATGGAAAGCCGGACGTGTCCATGTGCCTGAATGCGTCTCTGGCGGGTCTGGTGGCCATTACCGCTCCCTGCGACGTGACGGATGTGACGGGAGCTATGATCATCGGCGCTGTATCCGGGGTCCTGGTAGTATTCGGCGTATGGTTCCTGGATTATAAACTGCGGGTGGACGACCCGGTGGGCGCTGTGGCGGTTCATTTTATGAACGGTATCTGGGGCACCATCGCAACAGGTCTTTTTGCCACCACCTCCGCTCCCGGCAATGACAGCGTTGTGGGACTGTTCTATGGCGGCGGCGTAAAACAGCTTGGGCTGCAGCTTCTCGGAGTCCTTACCGTATGCGCCTGGACCGCCGTTACCATTACCCTTGCCTTTCTGATCATCAAAGCCTGTGTGGGCCTGCGGGTCAGCAGGGAAGAGGAGATCATCGGTCTGGATGTTACGGAGCATGGTCTTCCTTCCGCTTATGCGGGCTTCAGCATCATGGATATCTCCAATACCATGACCATGGATATCAACGAGAATACCAGCCTTGGCAGCGACAGTTACGAAACCGCTTCTCCTGTGGAGAAGGCTGCGGCCGTGAAGGTGGTGGCGCCGGAAGGGGTGAGCGCAACCGGTATCTACAAGGTGTCCATCATTTCCAGGCTCTCCCGTTATGACCAGGTGAAGAAAGCCCTGAACGATCTGGGAGTTACCGGCATGACCGTGACTCAGGTCATGGGCTGCGGCGTACAGAAGGGCGCCGGAGAGATGTACCGCGGTACGGAAATCGACGCAACCCTTCTCCCCAAGGTGAAGATCGAGGTTGTGGTCAGCAAGATCCCTGTGGACGATGTGATCGAGGCGGCAAAGAAGGCTCTCTATACCGGTCATATCGGCGACGGCAAGATCTTTGTCTACAGCGTGGACAGAGTGGTGAAGATCCGTACCGGAGAGGAGAACTTCGCGGCATTGCAGGATGTGGAGTAACAGATGCAGATGTGAGTAACAGCTTTTCATTGACTTTTCCTGCCGATTTGGGTATGATTGTGATAAATAAATTGATAACAGAAGAAAGGGTTTTTCTTTTAAAGTCCCTTCGGAATCGAGGCATGGATGGAGACGGAAAAAAGAGATGTTTTTATCAGTTATCATACCCAAAGCGCGGGCAAGATCGTGGAACAGCTTTGTGAGGCTTTGGAAAAAATAGGCATCAGCTGCTGGTACGCGCCGAGAGATGTGGGTCCCAAGTATGCTCAGTCCATCGTGGAGGCGATCCGGGGCTGCCGGGTATTTCTTCTGGTGCTGAATAAGGAGTCCAATCTTTCGGAGCATGTCCTGAATGAGATCAACTGCGCCTTTGACCGGTTCAAAAATCATGAGGACATTACTCTGCTCCCTTTTCGGATCGATGACTGTCAGCTGAGCGATGATGTTTATTATTATTTGGGAAGGATTCACATCATGGAGGGGATGCTTCCTCCGGATGTGCTTCGGATAAAGGAGCTGATCGACAGGATCTCCGTCCTGCTGGGGATTTCCCCGGAGCGCAGGATAAGTCTGCAGGAGACGCCGGAAGGTGGTGATCTGTCCAGGAGCGCGCCTGATAAGGCGTCCACGGATGAGATCCAGGTAAAGACTTATCGGCTGAACAGCTCCATGGTATATCCGGATAACGGTTTTGTGGGAAGGCAGAAGGAATTGGCGCAGCTCCATGAAAATCTGTCCGGAAGTGAGAACAAGGCGCTTTTGGTAGGAATGGGCGGGATCGGCAAAAGTGAGATCGCCAAAATGTATATCAAGCGTCATCTGGAAGAAGATTATGATGTAGTGCTGTGGGTTTCCTTTGCGGATTCCCTGGAGCAGACCCTGATTAACGACTATGCCTTTCCCATCCAGGGTTTAAGCCGGACAGATTATCCGGAGGAGGATGACAGGGCATATTTCCTGCGCAAGCTGCGCATCTTAAAAGAGCTGGGGGACCGCCGTATCCTGATCGTCATAGATAATTTTGACGTGGTGGATGATGAAAATATGGAGGAGTTCTGCAGCGGGACCTATTCTGTGCTTTTTACGACTCGTTACCATCAGGAAAGCCGCAGATTCCCGGAAATTGAGATCCGGGAGATGTCGGACGAGGGAGATCTGATGGCGCTGTTTCGGACGGAGTACAGTCGGAGCCTGGATGATGCGGGACTGGAGCAGGTGAAGGAGATCTTAAAGGAGCTGAACGGTCATCCTTTAAGCATCCGTCTGGTAGCCTCCGCCATGCAGAACAGGAGGATCGCTCCTGCCAAAATGCTGGAACTTTTAAAGGAAGGCATGACGGGGATGGTACAGCAGAACGCCCGGGCGGCAGATATGATCTTCGGCCGCCTGAAGCAGGTGTTCCAGCTTTCCACCCTGAATGAGGAGGAGCAGTATATTCTGAAGAATCTTTCCCTGATCCCGTTATGCGGTATTTCGGTGGAAACCCTGTATGACTGGTGCGGAGCGGATGATTTTGACGTGATCGATGAACTGATCAGGAAAAGCTGGGTGATCCATAATCCTGCCACGGATGAGGTGCACCTGCATCCCCTGGTGGCGGATCTGATGTCGGAAGCTTTAGAAGGAGACCCGGACTGCTGCAGGCTTCTGCAGGCAGTGGTGGATGCGGCGGACAAAGTCATCGGAACCACTTATGAATATAAGTGCAAGCTGCGGGATATCATCTATTCTGCGGACAAGAAGCTTCCGGGGTCCCATCCCATGCATTGGGTCCTTTCCCAGGCAAAGGCGAATATAACCATGGAAATGTGTCTGTATGACCGGGCAGCCGGAATGTACCGGGAACTGGGACAGACTGCGGAGAACCTGCAGGACAGGCTGTTTGTCTGTAATAAGCTTGCTCATTGTTACGCTTTGAGCGGATATCCTGAGGAGTCCCGGAAAATTGCTCAGGAGGGGTATGCCCTGATAGCGGAGCGCCCGGTGGATGAGCTGAGCATGAAGCAGGGGTATTATTATGTAGAACTGTTGCATCGTCTGGTGGAGACCAACAGAGATCTGGGGGACTATGAAACTGCGGTTTCCTACGGAAGAAAGGCGGTGGCGCTTCAGGGAAGGTTCCATATGGGTACTGTGCAGGGACAGCTGGGCTGGTCCGAATATCACCTGGGACGCGCCCTTTATAAAAAAGGAGATCTGGAGGAAAGCGAGAAATGGATGCTCCATGCGATCTCTTTGTTTGAAGAGGTTCATGATCTGTGGTCCGTCAGCTTTTGTTATGAGATCCTGGCGATGATTCAGATGGAGCGGAAAAACTTTGGAGAGGCTCTCGACTATAACCGCAGGGCTTATGATATCCGCCTGCCACAGCTGGGCAGCGAGCATCGGGATACGGGTGTGAATCTGGAGTGGCGCGGCAAAATATATTATGCCATGGGCGATGCCCAGAAGGCTTCCGGCTGTTACAGACAGGCAGCCGCTGTTTATCGTAAGAAAAACTGCCTTCAGGATGAGAAACGTCTGAACGGGCTGCTGAAGGAATGTGAAGAATCCCTTTGCGGGCAATAAGGAGAGGCCTTTTATGATGCGGACGATTCTGATGCTTTTTACAGGAGGGACCATCGCTTCGGTAAAAACGGAAAACGGGCTGGAGCCGATCCTGGATGCCGGACAGATTTTGTCCTATCTGCCTGAGATAGAGGAGGATATCCAGCTGAGAACGATTCAGGTATGCAACCTAGACAGCACGAATATGGATCATCGTTACTGGATGAAGCTTGTGGATGTGATCGAGGAAAATTATATCCGCTATGACGGTTTTGTGATCTGCCACGGGACGGATACCATGGCTTATACGGCGGCCGCCCTGTCCTATCTGATTCAGAATTCTGCGAAGCCCATTGTGCTTACCGGCTCCCAGCAGCCCATCCAGATGGAGATCACGGACGCCAAGAAGAATCTCCAGGACAGCATCATGTACGCGGCCGATCCGGAATCCCACGGGGTATGCCTGATCTTTGACGGGAAGGTGATCGCGGGGACCAGGGCGAAGAAGACTCAGAGCTTCAGCTATCATGCCTTCTCCAGCATTAACTTTCCGGAGCTGGCTTCCATGCAGCACGGGAAGATCGTCCGCTATATTCCTGAGGAAAAGCCCTCAGAGCAGGTCAGGTTTTACCATGAAATGGATGCAAAGGTGTTCGCCCTAAAGCTGACGCCGGGATTAAAGCCTGCCATTTTGGAAGCTGTTTTTGCGGAATATGACTGTATCGTGGTGGAAAGTTTCGGCGTCGGAGGCATCCCGGACAGCATGATCGAAGATTTTTGCCGCCTGATGAAGCAGTATCCGGAAGGCTCCCGGGTAGTGGTCATGACTACCCAGGTGACCTATGAGGGAAGCAATCTTGCCACCTATGAGGTGGGAAGGCGGATCAAGGGAAGATTCCGGTATCTGGAGGCCTTTGATATGAATTTTGAAGCAGCGTTTACCAAGATCATGTGGATCATGGGACAGAAAGGTCTTTCTTTTCAGGAGATCGAGGCCATGTTTTACAGCAGGATAAACTATGACCTGTTATTATTTTAGCCGGCTGCAGTTTGCTCGTCCGCCAGCCGAGAAGAATCTAATCACAACGGCTGCAATTGACTTATTGGCCGGGCTGGTGTACAATCATGGAAAAGAAAACAAATATAATGATATAAAGGAAGAGAAAAATGTACACTGCAGATGAAAAGCGTTATGAGAAGATGAGCTATAACAGGTGCGGGAACAGCGGACTTCTGCTGCCCAAGGTGTCCCTGGGACTGTGGCATAATTTCGGTTCCAACGGGAATTTCGACAATATGCAGGCCATATGCCATACTGCTTTTGACAACGGGATCACCCACTTTGACCTGGCCAATAACTATGGTCCGGTTTATGGCGCCGCGGAAGAGAATTTCGGGCGGATCCTGGCAAGGGGCCTGGGAGTATACCGGGACGAGCTGGTGATCTCCACCAAGGCCGGCTATGATATGTGGCCGGGGCCTTATGGCAACTGGGGGAGCAAGAAATATCTGGTGGCCAGCCTGGACCAGAGCCTAAAGCGCATGGGACTGGAATATGTGGATATTTATTATCACCACAGACCGGATCCCGCCACCCCTCTGGAGGAGACGGTGCGGGCTCTGGACGGCATCGTAAGAAGCGGCAAGGCGCTTTATGTGGGGATCTCCAATTATAGTAAGGAACAGACCATCGCGGCGGCGGAGCTTTTCAGACAGCTTGGAACCCCTTTTATCATTAATCAGAGGCGGTATTCCATTTTTGACAGAAGCATTGAAAAGGATGGGCTGAAAGACTACGCGGCGGCTCACGGCATCGGCATCATTACCTTCTGCCCCCTGGAGCAGGGACTTCTGACCGGAAAATATCTGAACGGGATCCCGGAGGACAGCCGGGTGCGCACGGACGGACGGTTCTTAAAGGAAAATTCCATCAGCCAGAAAACCATAGACAAGGTGAGGGATCTCAAGAAGATCGCGGATGACCGGGGACAGACCATGGCGCAGATGGCGCTTTCCTGGATCCTGCGGGACGGGGATATCACCAGCGTTCTCATCGGAGCTTCCCGACCTTCCCAGATCCTGGACAATATCGGATGTATTCACGCGCCTGCTTTTACGGAAGAGGAGCGCAGGGCTATCGACGAGATCACGGCAAGGTAAGCGTTCAGGCCTGCCGCGGCCGTTTTGGATTTTGAACTGTGGGAATCAGCCGGATCTGTCCGGCTCGGGAGCGGAAGAAATCGGCAATATTTCAGGGCTTTAACAGGGCTTTAACGTGGCTGTAACATGCGGGGCGGTTTCCGATTATTGATTCGGAGCTGAAGCATGTTACAGCCTGTTTTCGTGCAGAATAGACCTGTATTGGTTTTTATTTTGACCTGTAAAGTGCAGTTCTTTTCATTGAAAAAAGGGGCATTGTGCAGTAAAATGATAATAACTTTTAAATCAGGAAAAGGAGAGATGGAGTATGAGCAAGAGAGACGGTGCGTCTGGCATGAAATCAGCAGGGAAGGTAGCTGCCGCCGTTGTGGCGGTGCTGGCAGTGCTGCTGATCGCTTTCAACGGTACTTACCAGATCAGGGAGCAGGAGCAGGCAGTGCTTATCACCTTTGGTAAAGCCCAGGCCGTAACGGAGCCGGGGCTGCATTTCAAGATTCCTTTTGTGCAGGAGGTCCGGAAGGTCAGCACCACTATCCAGGGCTTTGCCATTGGATATGATGACGGCTCTGATGTTTCCAACACGGATGAGTCCCTGATGATCACCTCCGACTATAATTTTGTAAATGTGGATTTCTTTGTGGAATATCGTTTTTCGGAACCTGTGAAGGCGCTGTACGCCTCCCGGGAGCCGGTGAATATCCTGAGGAATGTCTGCCAGAGCTGTATCCGTACCGTGATCGGCAGTTATCCTGTGGACGATGTGCTGACCACCGGTAAGAATGAAATTCAGGCAGCCATTAAGGAAATGATCATGAAGCGTCTGGAGGAGCAGGATCTGGGCGTTCAGCTGGTAAACATTACGATCCAGGATTCGGAACCTCCTACCACGGAAGTCATGGAGGCTTTTAAAGCGGTGGAGACCGCCAGACAGGGCAAGGAGACCGCTTTGAACAATGCCAATAAGTACCGGAATGAGAGGATTCCCCAGGCTCAGGCCCAGGCGGACGGTATTGTGAAGGATGCGGAGGCCAGCAAGACAGAGCGGATCAATGAGGCGACGGCTCAGGTGGCACGTTTTAACGCCATGTATGAGGAATATGTTAAAAATCCTGTGATCACCAGACAGCGTATGTTCTATGAAGCCATGGAGGAGGTTCTGCCGGATCTTAAGGTGGTTATTGAAAGCCCAGATGGAAATACCCAAATGTTTTATCCGTTGGAGTCCTTTACAGAGACCCAGCAGGGGGCTTCCAATACAGACCGTACAGACGGAACAGGGGATAATATCCAGAACGGTCTGAGAAACGATGCAGCGGATATCGCCGATGAAGGCGCAGATGATGCCGAATAACCTGACAGGCATGAAGAAATGAACGTCGCCATGACGAATATGGCAGATTGGAGTAAATATGTTGAAGACAATTAGGAATATAGCGATAGCGGTAGCAGTGGTGGCCCTTTTAATAGTAGGTTCTTCCTGCTTTGTAGTGACGAATGAAAATGAGTACAGCCTGATCCGGCAGTTTGGCCGCGTGGACCATGTGATATCCCAGGCAGGCGTCAGCTTTAAGATTCCGTTTATCCAAAGCGTGGATACCCTGCCGAAGCAGACCCTTTTATATGATCTTTCTTCCTCGGACGTGATCACAAGCGATAAAAAGACTATGATCTGTGACAGCTATGTGCTCTGGGAGATCACGGATCCCCTGAAATTTGCCCAGACTTTGAATTCCTCCATTTCCAATGCGGAGAACAGGCTGGATACCATTGTTTACAACTCCACCAAAAACGTGATCAGCAGCATCACCCAGGAGGAAGTGATCTCCGGCAGGGACGGGGAGCTGTCCGCTTCCATCATCAATAATATAGGAAATACCCTGGATCAATATGGGATCACTCTTTTGTCCTTTGAGACAAAGCAGCTGGATCTCCCCAGCGACAACAAGGCTGCCGTGTATGAGAGAATGATCTCCGAGCGGGACAATATTGCGGCCACCTATACGGCGGAAGGCACCTCCGAGGCTCAGATCATCCATAATACCACGGATAAGGAAGTGACCGTGATGCTGTCCGAAGCGGAGAAGCAGGCGGAAATCCTTGTGGCGGAAGGGGAAGCGGAATATATGCGCATCCTTTCCGAAGCCTATGCGGATGAATCCAGACAGGAGTTCTATTCCTTTGTGAGAAGTCTCGACGCATTGAAGGCTTCCATGAAGGGCGGCAATAAGACGGTGATCCTTTCCTCGGATTCTCCGATTGCGGGCATCTTTTATACAAAATGACAAAATCCGCTGATGTGGGATAGGACGATGCAGAATAAGCTATAAAATAAGATCCTCGGCGTCCCGGGCGGCAGAAGTTCAGATCTGCCCTGCCTGAGGATCGCCGTACTGACTGAGGGAGGGTATAAAATCAGGACCGGATGAACATACAGAGTCATCCGGTCCTGGTTTTTGTGTACGACTATACCAGGCACTTCTCATCTGTGAATCAGCAAGGCATCCGCCCCCTGTGGGAAGAGCCATGCTTGTGGGGCTATAGTAACGGCGTAAAGCAGCCGCCTTTTACTTCCACGATTCCCTTATCGTCCGCCTGGAGCCACGCGCTTGCGGCGCTGGGATTATAAACGCCGGTGCTGTCGGCAGTGAACCGAAGGTTTTTAAGCACCTGCATATAGTCGATGATCTCAATATTGGTGGCGTACCAGATATCTTCCCTGCCGCCCATGTATGCGCAGAATTCCTCTATCACGTTCCAGTTATCCCGTCCGTCGAATTCATAGCTGTGACCCCAGACATACATCAGCTTCAGATACTGCTTTTTCTGGAATTCCACCAGATATTTTCCGTGTTCCATCAGCTTCGGGTCATTGTGGTGGCAGGTTGGCTGCCATTCCATGGGATTCTCCGGAAGCTCAAAGCTGTGGCTGCTGGCCACTACGCGCCCGTAAGCGATTCCGAGGCTGGAAAAGAGATCCTCGATCTCCTTTGAGTAGGAACCGTTGGGATAAGCATGTCCTCTGACCACATAGCCGGTCAGCTTCTCCAGCCCGGCCCGGTCCTCCAGGATTTCCTGCGCCACCTGGTTTAAAGGACATCTGCTGATGGTGGGATGATGTGAAGTATGGGTAGCCACCTCATGCCCCTGATAGAGCCTGGCCACTTCTTCGGGGCTTACCCTGTCCGGCCAGTCCTGCATGAGACCATAATTGAGGTTGAAGGTCCCTTTGATCCCGTACTGATTGAAAATAGATACAAGACGTCTGTCCTGGGTGCGTCCGTCGTCATAGCTCATGGTCAAAGCTTTCGTTTTCCCTTCCGGAAAACAATAGTATGTTTTCATATGATACCTCCATTCCCTTGATTTAATAGGTAACTTCGCCGCTGTGTGCCAGCAGGGAAAGTCCGTTTAAATCCTCTAATTTGGAAAGCTGCTCCATCAGGTCGCTTTCCTGTGATGTCTTTAATTCTATGACATATTCTCTGATGGAATTTTTCAGGCTCCTGGATTTGATTTTATAATATTTGCAGTATGTTTTCAATATGTCAGTTATCATTCCTTCGGAAGGATTGTTTTTCAGGCTGATGACCAGGACCATGGGAGCCTTTGCCATGGGAATGCATTCAAGGATGAGGATCAATATGGTCAGCCCGATACACAGGATCCCTGACAGGACAAATTGGCCTGCGCCGCACATAATGCCCGCGCCAATGGCCCAAAACAGAAAGACGAGATCCATGGGATCCTTGATCGCGGTCCGAAATCTTACGATGGAAAGGGCGCCCACCATGCCCAGCGAAATGACCATGCTGGTCTGTATGGCGATGATGATCGCCGCGGTGATCAGGGTCATTGCAACCAGCGAGATATTAAAGCTTCTTGAATAGATGCTTTTCCGATTGACAACCCTGTAGAGCAAAAACAGATAGAGTCCGAATATCCCGGCGGTTACCAGGATCAGAACAATGCTTTTGGAAGAGATATTGACATCCATATATCCCTGTAAAAAAGAGTCCTTTAAAATATCCCGAAAGCCCATTCTTCAGCGCCCTCCATAAATTTTTCTGCATAAATAGTATTTTGAGAAGGTGGTCTGCCTCATCCTTTCCCCGGATATGGCATTGTAAATAAAATCCGGTATCAGGGTATCGTATTTTACCTCCAGTAAATGTTGTCCCGCCGGCATGATCGGCCTGGAAAACAGATCCGGCTCCAGGAAACTCTCAATATCTCCTGATGCGGAGATATCCCGGTCGAAAGTAATGCGTACATTTCCCGCGGAGTATACGTAAGGGGTACGCCGATATTCCACGATTATTTTGGGCCGCAGCAGTTTCGTCCGGTATTCCAGGTAAAACTGCTGTAAAAGCGGAGGCTGTAAGGCAAGATCCGGACAGATCCATGTTCCCTGCAGAATGTCTTCGCAGAATTCCCGGGGAAAGGCCGCGCCTTCCTTCCAGGTCATACCGTTGTATTTGGATTTCCTTTCCAGAGTCAGATGATCGCCGTCACCGTTGTATGACCGGATCCTGTACTTTTGCCTGCAGTCGGTTCCCATTTCGTTTTCATAATATGAGGTGTCGTTGAGATCATCAAAATAAAGGCTTCTGATAAGATATTGACCTTCCTGATCTCCATGTGCGTCCCTGTCACAGACCACATGAACCTTATTTTGGATAATCGGTATCTGGGTTTCCCAACACAGATATTTAATTTCATGCCGCCAGGGGATCCTGTTATCTATACTGCTCATATTTTCTCTGACAGGTACTATGACAGAAGGGAAAAAGTATGTCATATTATTCGAATACCGCCGTCAGGTGCAATCCTCCTTCCGGTATTTTTACAGTGATGGTTTCCTCGTCAGGATGTTCTAAGACGATTTCCCCGCTTACCCAACGGATGAAATGACGTCCTTCATCCGCCTCTGCGGTAACTGTTACCGGATAATCGGTGAAATAGCTGCCGCTCCAGCTGCCGTCCTTCAGGTCAGGAGTGATCGTATTCAGGATGAGATGACCCAAAGAGGCGTCGTTTACTGACAGTGTAACCTGTTCCTGGGTCCCTGTCAATTCAAATTCTTCTGCCAGATATCCAGTAACGGCTTTTGTCCTTGCCGGGAAGAAATCCTGAACCCAGTCTTCCTTCATCCCCCAGCTCGGAGGCGTGATCCTCCAGCTGTCCATGGCCTGTGAAGCCCGTTGGACGGTGAAATCTGTGTTGACCATATCCATAAAACTCAGGACAAATTGCTGACGGAATCTGCTGTTTTGCTTTAAGGCGGCGTACATCGGACGGGTATTAAAGGCGCTGCCCGCATAATGGGTATCCATGGTAAAAGTATTGATGTCTTCCATATGGACGCCGTAGTCCAGATTCTCCAGATCCATATCGTAAAGCGCCCATCGCCAGCGTGTGTCGCCATAAGGACCCACCTCCCGTTCACGCGCTCTCCAGCAGATCACATTTTTATTTTCACTATAATCCAGGTTGGCAAAGTACACATTGATGCAGGAAAAATCGATATAGCTTTGAATATCCATGATCTGGTTCAGCTGGTCATATGCTTCCTCCTGTGACATATCGTGGGTATTCAAAAAATCGTACATATTCTGGTAAAGGGACTGGTCCTTTTCCTTCCCGGACGTAACGATGCCGCCCTTTGCGATGACCAGGTTGCCGTCGTCTACGCCGTAATGCTCCTGGAAATATTTTTCAGTGAATTTTTCCTGGGCTATGGTAAGATACCATAAGGCTCCGTTTAAATAGACGTACACTTCAGTGCTTTCCGCGGAAGCCACGTCCCGGTCCTGCATCAGGTGCTGAATATAGCCGTTCATGAATCCCGAGCGCAGGGCAAAGGCATGGCTGCGCTTTTCCCCGAAAAGATTTACATCGAACCAGCTGCTGTTGCTGTATTCTTTCCTGGCATAGACGGAAAAGCGTTTATACGCCCCGTCACGGGCGGAAGCTCCCTGAATGCGTATGCCCACAGGCTGCTGCAGGAAGCTTTCCTGATTTAAGAAAAGCTCCATTACTGCAGGACGTTCCCATTCTTTTCCGCGCTTGTAGTAGTTGGGAGTCGGCATGGGGCCTTCCATTCCGTTTAAATACCAGTCGTCATATTCCTTCCCGGTTACGTAAATTCCGTTTTCGCCGAACAAGTCTTCCGGATCCGCAATGATGGAAATGATAAGATCATCTTCCTTTGGTTTGTCAAAAAAATAGGTGGCGGCAGTACAATCACTTGCCGTCTGACCGCTGTCAACCGCAACGGCACGGAGGATGACGGCGGTATTGTCATGACTCTCGTATCCGTTATTCAGCCAGTCTTTCGTCATATTTGGGACGACTGTTTCTCCGCCGGCTGCAGAAATGGTAATGGGTTTTTCATAAAGCAGAGAGTTTGTGGTAGGGAGGCTCCCGTCCAATGTATAAAAAATCTTGAGCCCCGGATCCGCTTCCATGGACAGTTCAAAGGAATGATCATAAAACCCGCTTCCGGCAGACAATGTTGGGGGAAGAGGCCGTATGCGGATATCGGTATTTAGATCCTCTTTTATGATCAGGCTGATCCCGGTAATCCCCGCCAGGGTCAATAAGAGCAGAGAGATTGTCAGGAGAATGTTTATCTTTTTCATGGATATTTTTGATTTCCCTTAAGATAGCGGTTTGAATCTGTTGCCAGATTTATAACAGGTACATTATAATATGCATAATTTTAAAAGTCAATAATTCAGTAGACATGGAAAAAGGAATGTAGTAAACTGTAAAAGAGGCTGCAAACAGGAAGGAGGCAGGGTATGCAGAAGTATATCATGGCGTTGGATCAGGGAACGACCAGTTCCCGCTGTATTATTTTTGATAAACAGGGGAATATCTGTTCCATGGCGCAGAAGGAATTCACTCAGATTTATCCGAAACCGGGCTGGGTGGAGCATAATCCTATGGAAATCTGGTCTACCCAGCTCGCTGTGGCGACTGAGAGTATGGCCCAGCTGGGAATCGATGCGGAGAGCATCAGCGCCATTGGCATCACCAATCAGAGGGAAACTACGATCCTTTGGGACCGTTATACCGGAGAACCCGTCTATAACGCCATTGTCTGGCAGTGCCGCCGCACTTCTGATATGATCGACGGTCTGAAGGAGGATGGTTTTGACCAGGTGATCCGGGAAAAGACAGGTTTGATACCGGATGCCTATTTCAGCGCCTCCAAGATCGCCTGGATCCTGCAGAATGTGCCGGGAGCGAAGGAAAAGGCGGAGAGGGGAGAGCTGGCCTTCGGAACCGTGGATACCTGGCTCATCTGGAACCTGACCAAAGGAGCGGTGCATGTGACGGATTATACCAACGCCTCGAGAACCATGCTTTTTGATATCCATAGTCTTTGCTGGGATGAAGAGCTTCTGGAAAGATTTGGGATACCTGAGTCGATCCTTCCGGAGGTAAAGCCCTCCAGCTGTATTTTCGGAACCACGGATCCGCTGGTATTCGGCAGCCCGATCCCAATCGCCGGAGCAGCGGGGGATCAGCAGGCCGCTTTGTTTGGGCAGTGCTGTTTTGAGCAGGGAGAGGTAAAAAATACCTATGGAACTGGCTGCTTTCTGCTGATGAATACCTGGGATCAGGCCATTGTCTCGAAGGAAGGGCTTCTTACGACGATCGCCGCCAGTGTGGACGATCATGTGGAGTATGCTCTGGAAGGCAGCGTATTTGTGGCGGGAGCTTCTATCCAGTGGCTGCGGGACAGTATGCGCATGATCCGTTCCGCGGCTCAGTCGGAGGAGTACGCCAAAGCGGTGGAGGACACGGCAGGAATGTATATTGTTCCGGTATTCACCGGAATGGGGGCGCCTTATTGGAATCAATATGCCAGGGGAACCGTGGTGGGACTGACCAGGGGCTGCACCAAGGAGCATTTTATCCGCGCGACCCTGGAATCCATCGCCTACCAGACTGCGGACGTGATCCGGGCCATGGAGCAGGACAGCGGCATCAGCTTAAAAGGGCTTAAGGTGGACGGAGGCGCCAGCGCCAATGACTTCCTGATGCAGTTTCAGGCGGATATCATCGGCACAGAGGTGCACAGACCCAGCTGCATAGAGACCACAGCCCTGGGAGCGGCATATCTGGCGGGGCTGGCCGTCGGCTACTGGAAGAATAAAGAGGAGATTCTGGAAAACTGGCAGATCGGGAATGTGTTCGAACCCCGGATGGAAGAAGGAGCGCGGTCCGAACTGCTGAAGGGCTGGAGGAAGGCCGTCAGATGCGCCCTGGCATGGACGGAGGAATAGAAAAGTAAGGATCTAAATCATTCCTGCAGAAAGAAATTAGAGTCATAAAGAGTACCATTGTTGGAGAAAAAAGAATCCTTATATTCTTCCTTGATACGAAAACCATCTTTCAAACTGTCTCCTCGGAGTTCAATGAGGGAAAGCATATCAGGATAGGGTGTTGACGGAAAGGCGTAATACCCCCCCCTGGTCACCATACTCTGGGATATAGATGATAACATCTTCCAGATTATATGCGGTAGCCGCAAACTGTTCATAGTCACAGTTGATGATAGGATATTCTATTTCTGTGTGAAGTACTTTGTCGGCAAAGGGATACATAAAATAGGTTCCTAAAATACAGGTCAGGAGGACAGGGAATAAGGAGTTTTTTTGCAGTAGTTTGGAGTGTGTAAATAAATCTCCAAGGACGAATAGGGGGAGTAGAACGGTAAATATTATGCCATAGCGCGGCAGGGGAGAGTTGAATAACCAAAATAAAAAGCAGCCCATAATGACGCACAGAGTTAAAAGGTAGTTTCCATTACGTTTACGGATGAATTCCATAATCCCCCGGTAAATTCCGATTACTGCAAAAAAGAAGTTAGAAAAGAAAGTAACGGCCGCATATTTATCAAGTTGTGAGAGCCAGACAGGGAACCATTCTTTAAAAGGAGTTGCAAAAAGCTTGATATCATTCAGACCCCAACCCCAGACTTTAATCTCGTTACGATCATACAGAAGCTCGAATGCTGGAATCTTCCAGTCTACTGAAAAGAGATTTAGTTCCGGAAATGGATATATAAGATAACCGGAAATAATTACATTACGTATAAGAAAAGGCAATATGACTACCAGTCCTGCAGATAAGTATAAAAGTATTTCTTCCCACTTTTTTTGTTTTATTAACCGGACAGCAGGCATGATTACGAGCAGAATTATCACAAATGAAGATAACTTCACAGAAATTGCGAATATGCCTAAGATACATAAAAGTGCAAAAGGAGAGATGTTTTGGGTCTGGTCTTCCAGATATGATACCCATTTTATAAAAATATAAAGAACTAAACCTAGGGATAAAAAGTCAGATCCGGGAGAACTGAAAACCCAAAGATTTTCACCGAAACTTAAGAAAATAAGGACAGATAATCTCAGGAAATCAGAAATGTGAGTTTTTTTGTCCCGAAGAACTTTTAAGGAGCATAATGTATACGATAATAAAATAAGACAAAAAAAACCATTCATATTGTGCAGGGATTTTCCTACTAAAAATCTCCAGCTGAATAAGGCTTGCAAACAGAAAAAAGAACTGTTGTAAGCAAGACGATTATGCAGATTACCAAGCCCCGGAACCACACCGTAGTCTTCTATCCAGTGTATGCTCTGCGCATGATAGAGATTTGTATCATAATGATAGATCGGACCGCATGAAAGAAGTAAAAAGGCAAAGGTGCAGATAATTATGATGCTTAACATATATATGGCACCAGAACTCTGTATCCATTTTTGTATACAGAGAAGAAGTTCTTTGCGGTACAGCGCTGTTATCAGAATATTTATGAGTAGTACAACACAGTTTGCGGCCTTGCCAACGCCGTGAAAGAGACTGAAAAATTGTGCAAAGACAGTAAGCATACATATACCTGTCATCAAAAGAAGATCTAATTCCTTTTTGTTACTTTTGTTATATCTTTCTAAAATATTAACACATAAAAATCCCCATAGAAAAGCAGATATAAATATCCAGATCCAATTTAATAAATTTATAAGCATAGGATGCCTCCGGCTAATATTTATCCTGACTATTCATTATATGCTCTTATAGATAATTTTGTCAATTGAAGTGCGCATAATATATTGTTTTATCCTTATCCTTATCTGTGGCATTCATTGGATTATTTCCGATTCTTCTGTATATAAATTTATGGAAATTCAGATTACTTCCTTCACTATAAAGGATGCTATTCTCCGCCTTTTTGGCGAATTATTTTAATCTTACTATACCCGTCTTTGGTAGTTAACGCCAGATTTTTTAGGAGCGAAATCAACATGGATCTCTCACAAATGCCCATATATTCG
>CANQBS010000006.1 GCA_947589075.1 uncultured Acetatifactor sp. | reverse complement strand
GAATATCACTAAAATTGAAATTTGTCTAGTATTTTTGAAAAAAAATATAAAAATTCTTTTTGGAATATATCGGACATGTTTTCATATATTTGAACTGTGGAGGTGGTGCGGATGGCAGGCGTGCTTCAGCTTTTTCCGAAAGAAAGAAGGGCTTTTTGGGAACAGGTGGCCCGGGACGAAGAGCATGTTCAGGAGATCCGGCTGCGGGCAGGGCTTCCGGTCATGATAAACAGAGAGGGAAAGGAGCTTTTCCTGACCTGTACCGGCGCGTACACCAGGGATGCTTCCTCGGCATATTCTGCGGAGGAGGAAGAAGTCGGTCAGCTGCTCCAACACATCTGTCACTATTCCCTGTATGCTTACGAGGACGAGCTGCGGCAGGGGTTCCTTACGGTTGCGGGAGGGCACCGGATCGGTCTGGCAGGACAGGCAGTTTTGGAAGACAGCGGACATCTGCGCACCATGAAGCATGTAAAGCATGTGAATATCCGTCTGTCCCATGAGGTGAAGGGAGCCGCGGACAGGGTAATGCCTTTTCTTTATCAGAGGGGTGAACTGATGAATACTCTGCTGATATCGCCGCCGGGCTGCGGCAAAACCACTCTGCTCCGGGATATGGTGCGGCAGATCTCCAATGGAAATGCCTACGGAAGCGGGAAGTGTGTGGGCATCGTGGACGAGCGTTCGGAGATTGCAGGCTGTTACCAGGGAAAGCCCCAGAACGATGTGGGGATCAGGACGGATGTGCTGGACGCCTGCCCGAAGGCTCTTGGAATGATGCTTCTGCTGCGGGGAATGTCGCCCCAGGTCATCGCCATTGACGAGCTGGGGGGAACGGCGGACAGCGAGGCCCTGCGGACGGCTTCCTCCTGCGGCTGTAAGCTGCTGGCAACGGTTCACGGAACCGGTCTGGAGGACGTCCGGCGCAGGGAGGGCATGGAAAAGCTCTTTCAGGAAGGGATTTTCCAACGTTTTTTTATTCTCGGGAAAAAGAATGGAAGGTGCGCCGTGCTGGATATGCGGGAAGGAAGAGAAATCCACTGACTGGGAGGCTGGACATGTTGCTGTGTTGGGCAGGGGGTATTTTGATCTTATCGGGAAGTATGGGACTGGGTTTGTGGTACAGGGAGCAGTTTAAGCTGCGGCTGCAGAATCTTCGGACCCTCAGGGATATCCTGGAAATGATGATGAGTGAGGTCCGCTACAGCAAGGCCACTTTGCCGGAATGCTGCCTGAAGCTGAGTATGCGGATGGGAGAACCGTATGCTTCGGTTTTTTCCGGGGTGCACGGAGAAATGCTGGAAAATAACGGGGAAGATTTCGGCCAGATCTTTTCCGGACATTTCAGAAAATGTCTGGAGGGACTGCCCCTTGGAAGGGAAGAGAAGGGATTATTTCTGCAGTTTGCGGAGGAATGCGGATATGAGGATGCCAAAATGCAGATCGCCAGCATGGAGCAGTATCAGGAAAGACTGGATGCGCTGGCAGGCCGTCTGGAATCCGAACTGATGGAAAAAAGCAGAATGGCTATGGGCCTGGGGATCATGGGCGGACTGCTCCTGGTCATTTTGCTGATCTGACTTTGACCGATCATACGGACGAAAATATGGACAGGAATGCGGACAGAAAAGAGGACAGAAAAGAGGTGGGATATGGGAATCAGCCTGATATTTCGAATTGCGGCGGTGGGGATCCTGGTGACGATCCTGAGCCAGATATTAAAGCACAGCGGAAGAGAGGAGCACGCTTTTTTATTGAGCCTTGCAGCGCTGATCCTGGTGCTCACCTGGATCATTCCTTACATATATGAGCTGTTCGAAACCATACAGACCCTGTTTTCTCTGTAACACAGGGGCAAAGGAAATAGAATGCGGGAGGGCGTCATGCGATGGCAGAGATCATAAAGGTGGGAATGCTGGGAATCATCGGGATTCTGACAGCGGTGCAGATCCGGGCCCAGAAACCGGAATATGGCATTTATATCGGGCTGACCCTGGGCATCCTGATCTTCGGCTATACCCTGAAGGAATTCAGAAGGATACTGGAGCAGTTTCAGGATATTCAGGGTTACCTTGGAAGCGGAAAAGAATATCTTTCCATTCTTTTGCGGGTGATCGGCATTACCTATATCTGCGAATTCAGCTCCGGAATCTGTAAGGATGCCGGTTTCGGAACAGTGGCCGAACAGATCGAGATCCTCGGAAAGCTGGCGGTGATGTTCGCGGGGCTCCCGATCCTGTTTGCAGTGATCGAACAGATGCAGTCGTTTATCGGATAAAAGGAGGGTACAGGATGGATACATTCATCGAAATTGAGGATATCTGGCAGGAATATGGACTGGACAAACTCCAGGAAGGTATCCGTACCCTTTTTCCGGATTATTCCATTTCCCTGCAGGAGATCATGGAAAAGGTTCTGGAGGGAGACATTTCAGGCATGCTTTCCGGAGTGGGGCAGGCGCTGTTCGGGAAAGCGGCATCCCAGGTGGCTGGAATGCGCAATGTTTTTGTCTGGCTTCTGGTTCTGGGGATCCTTTCCGCGGTGCTGTCCCACTTTATCTCTATTTTTGACAGGCATCAGATCGCGGATCTCAGCTTTTATTTTATGTATCTGCTGGTAACGGCGGTCCTGCTGAAATGCTTCGGACAGGCGGCGGCCGCAGCAAGGGAGTCCATACAGAATATTGTTCTTTTTGTAAAGCTTCTGATTCCCACTTATTTAATGTCGGTGGGACTGGCTTCCGGTTCCATAACGGTCGGGGCATATTACCAGCTCATTCTGTTTATGATCTACGGGGTGGAAAATATTCTGCTGGCCGGTATTCTGCCCTTCATTTACAGCTATTGTATGCTCGCTGTGGTAAACGGGGTATGGGCGGAGGAAAAGCTCGCCCTGATCATGGAGCTTTTGGGAAAGGGGATCCGGGGAGTCCTGAAAGCTTCCATTGGAGTCGTGACCGGGATCAGCATTTTTCAGTCCGTGATCACTCCGGCTCTTGATTCTGTGAAGTCTTCTTTCCTGCAAAAAGCCCTTTCCGCGATCCCGGGAATCGGAAATGCCGCAGACGGCGTGGTGGATCTGGTGATCGGTTCCGCGGTAGTGATCAAGAACAGCGTTGGCGTCGTACTTTTGATCCTGCTTCTGGTATTGTGCGCAGCGCCGCTGCTGCAGGTGTTTTTGCTGGCCGGTCTGTTAAAGATTTCCGCCGCGTTTATGGGGATCGTCAGCGACAGCCGCCTGACTTCCGTGACCAACCATGTGGGAGAAGGAGGAATGCTTTTGTTCCGGACCATGGGGACCGCCCTCTTTCTTTTCCTGATCACCATATCTGTTATGGCTGCGGCCACGAACAGGGGGATATAGATGAACGCGCTGGTGAGATCTATTGTTCAGGTGGGGATCTTTATGGTCTGCGCCCAGTCGGTCGTACATTTCAGGCCCAACGGCTCCTATGAAAAATATGTAAAGCTTTTGGTCAGTATTATGATACTGATACAGGTATTCCTGCCGGTCATGAGCTTCTTTACAGGGGGAATGGACCAGCTGATGGAAAAGACAGACTGGTACCGCAGACAGCTGGCCGGCGGCCTGGATCAGTCGAAGGAGCTGGAAGAGGAGGTCGCGGAACATCTGGAGGAGATGACGCTGGAGGAACTCAGGAAAAGGATAGAAGAAAGTCGGATGGCTGAAAGGAATGACACGGGCGAAGAGGGGCGGGAGGAAGCTTTTGGAGAAGATCTTGGAGAAGAACTACAGAAAGAAGGGTCAGAGAAAGAAGAAAAAAGGATCCGTATAGATAAAATAGAGATAAGTCTGGAGGAGGAAGGAGAGGATGCAGATGGAGAAAGGGAAGAAATGGATCCGTGATCATATCAAGGCAATGGATTTCAAAAAGTGGTTTACCAGGGACAATCTGATCCTTCTGATCCTGATGGGTATCCTTCTTATGATCATCGCCATGCCGTCGGAAAAGCAGGAAAAGCTTTTGGAGCCGGGGCGGGAGGACACAGGGGAAGCTTCGGAATCCCCCGGAAATCAGGAAAAGGCGCCGGATAACGGACCTTATGAGCCGGAAGACTCTGGAGAAGAAAAGGAGGGCGCTGAAAAGAATTCCGCGGAGGAAGGAAAAGCAGAGGGAAAGGCCGGCTTTCTGTCAGACCGGTCAGGGCTGGAGGAATACACCGCTTATCTGGAAGAACGCCTGACCCGGCTTTTAAGCAAAATCGCCGGCGTAGGGAAGGTAAATGTCATGATCACCCTTCAATCCTCGGAGGAGCTGGTACTGGAAAAGGATATGCCGATCGTGCGTTCCAATACCACGGAAAACGATGGGGAAGGAGGGAGCAGGAGTATATATCAGGTGGACAGCGGGGAAAGTACGGTCTATACGAAGGAGGAAAACAGTCAGATACCTTATGTGATCAAAACGATGACGCCCCGGATCGAAGGCGTTGTAGTAGCCGCCCAGGGAGCAGGCACCGCACGGCTCAGCGCGGATATCACAGAAGCGGTTCAGGCTTTGTTCGGTATAGAGGCCCACAGGGTGAAAGTAGTTCGTATGGCTTCTGAATGAACTGAAGAGGAGAGGCATATATGAGGGAGGATATTCATAAAATGAAGTAGTAAAGATACAAGCGGTATGATCCATGCCGCTTAGAAAAGGGAGAATGCCGTGAAAAACTTATTCAAAAAGAATCAGCTGATGATCACCGCACTTGCCATTATGATAGCCATTGCAGGTTATCTGCAGTTCGCGGGAACAAACCTGGAGGAGGATTATCTGACTACAAATGACGACGGGATCCAGAAGAAAGAAGGAGACGGGGTCAATGATGTGGGTTCAAACGGGGTCATTACCGAGAATCTTACGGCAGGAAGCCTGCAGGATTCCTATGATCTGGAAGGGCTGCTGGATGATCTTTCAGAAGAGGACATTTCCAATCAGGAGCTTTTGGAGATCGAAAGCCTGGATTCGGATGTGGATGTTCTGACAGAGGATTATCTGGAGGATGATATGGATCTGATCGTGGATCCCAACACCGGGGAACTGACTGCTTCCGCAGAAAATACCGGCGCCGGAGATCCTCAGGCGGCGGTCCAGCCGGATGAAGATGAGATACCGGGAGAAGCAGTATTTACTTCCACAAACGGAATCGCAGTGCTGTCGGAAGCCAAGCTTTTGAAGGAACAGACCAGGGCAAAAAATAAGGAGACTCTGATGGAGATCATCAACAGCACCGGCCTGAGTGAAGAACAGAAACAGGAAGCGGTGAATAACATGGTGGCGATGACGGATATTGCCGAAAAGGAATCCGCGGCGGAGATCCTGCTGGAGGCCAAAGGCTTTGCGGATGCTGTGGTGAGCATCCATGACAACGCCGTCGATGTGGTGGTCAACGCAGCCAGTCTGACAGACGCCCAGAGAGCCCAGATCGAAGATATCGTAAAGAGAAAGACGGAAATCCCTGCCGAAAATATTGTGATCAGCACCATCGTGTCCCAGGATTAGAAGATATTTTTTGAAAAAAGAATGTACAATACATAAAAATGTGGTATACTTATCCGCATGGGAGTGCGGGACGCCTGCGCCTGTAAAAGGGCAGTACTATACGGAAAACGCCAGGCAGTGGGAAACAGTAGCGTTGGATGCCCGGATCTGAAAAGGGCAGGGCAGACAGACTCACAGAGTAACCCGGCGGGAAGAGGAAAAGGGGAGAGAAGTTTATGAAAAGAGTATTTCTGATCGTGCTGGACAGCTTTGGGATCGGAGCCATGGAGGATTCGCCCGATTACGGAGATGTGGGAGTCAATACGCTGGAAAGCGTGGCAACAAGTCCTTATTTTCATATCCCGAACCTGATAAAGCTTGGGCTTTTTCATATTGATGGTGTCAGGCTTGGCGCAAAAGAACCTTCTTTTGCGCCTTCCGCCGCATTCGCCAGGATGCGGGAGGCTTCAAAAGGAAAGGACACTACCATCGGCCACTGGGAGATCGCCGGGATCTATTCTGCAAGTCCCCTGCCGGTATATCCCAAGGGTTTTCCGGAGGAGATCATCCGGGAATTTGTCAGACAGACCGGGCGGGGGATCCTGTGCAATCTTCCTTATTCCGGCACAGAGGTGATCAAAGATTACGGGGATGAGCATCTTAGGACCGGAGATTTGATCGTTTATACCTCTGCGGACAGCGTTTTTCAGATCGCGGCCCATGAGGATAAGGTTCCTGTGGAAGAACTGTATCGTTACTGCAGGATCGCAAGAGGGATCCTCCAGGGAGAGCATGGGGTAGGCAGGGTGATCGCAAGGCCTTTTTCCGGCACAAGCGGGCACTTTGTAAGGACCTCCCGAAGACATGATTTTTCCCTGCTGCCCCCTTCCGTGACCATGCTGGATCAGCTGAAGGATGCCGGGAAATCCGTGATCAGCGTAGGAAAGATCAGGGATATCTTTGCCGGAAAGGGAATTACGGAGGCTGTTGGTACCGCAGGCAATGAAGAAGGGATCGAGAGGACCCTGGAATATCTGGAAAAGGACTTTGAAGGTCTTTGCTTTGTCAATCTGGTGGATTTTGATATGCTTTACGGACACCGCAACGATATCGACGGCTACGCCAGGGCATTGTCTTATTTTGATGAAAGGCTGCCAAAGATATTGGAAAAGATGGGGCCAGAGGATATCCTGATGATCACCGCGGACCATGGTTGCGATCCGGGATATAAGGTTTCTACGGATCATTCCAGGGAATACACGCCTTTTTTGATGTATGGGGAGAAAGTCCTTCCCGGGAATCTGGGAACAAGAAAAACATTTGCAGATATCGGGGCGACTGTGTTACAATACTTCGGAATCGTTCCGCAGTTCGCCGGGGAAGGGATGCTTCGGTAAAATACAAATCATTTATTTGGAGGAAATACAGGTGCCAGATTACACAGAAGAAATTAAGCGGAGGCGCACCTTCGCGATCATATCACATCCGGATGCGGGGAAAACCACCCTGACGGAGAAGCTGCTGCTTTACGGCGGAGCTATTAACCTGGCTGGAAGCGTGAAGGGGAAAGCCACTGCAAGACATGCGGTATCCGACTGGATGGAGATTGAAAAGGAGAGAGGAATTTCCGTAACTTCCTCTGTCCTGCAGTTTGAATACGGCGGTTACTGCATCAACATCCTGGATACGCCCGGACACCAGGATTTCTCGGAGGATACCTACAGAACCCTGATGGCGGCGGACTCCGCGGTTATGGTCATCGACGCCTCCAAAGGCGTGGAAGCCCAGACCAGAAAGCTGTTCAAGGTCTGCGTTATGCGTAAGATCCCGATCTTCACATTTATCAATAAGATGGACAGGGACGCCAACGATACCTTCGATCTTCTGGATGAGATCGAGAAGGAGCTGGGGATCGCCACTTGTCCGGTGAACTGGCCCATCGGGTCCGGCAAGGGATTTAAAGGGGTCTATGACCGGAATAAAAAGTGCGTGATTACCTATTCGGATACGGAGAAGGGCACCAGGGAAGGACATTCCAGGGAAGTCCCCATACAGGAGGAGGGCCTTCTACGGGAAACCATCGGCGACGGGGCGGCGGACAAGCTTCTGGAGGAAGTGGAACTTTTGGACGGAGCCAGCGCGGAATTTGATCTGGACGAGGTGAGGAGAGGAAATCTGACGCCGGTATTTTTCGGTTCCGCCCTGACAAATTTCGGGGTGGAGATCTTCCTGAAGCATTTTTTGGAGATGACCACCACGCCCCTGGCCAGGAAGGCGGATATCGGTCTCATTGATCCTGTGGAAAAGGATTTCAGCGCTTTCGTGTTTAAGATTCAGGCGAACATGAACAAGGCCCACCGGGACCGGGTGGCCTTTATGCGGATCTGCTCCGGCAGGTACGACGCTTCCATGGAGGTGCGGCATGTCCAGGGGGGCAAGGTGATGCGTTTGTCCCAGCCCCAGCAGATCATGGCGGATGAGAGGAAGATCCTGAGCGAGGCCTATGCCGGGGATATCATCGGCGTTTTCGATCCGGGGATCTTTTCCATCGGGGATACCCTTTGCGCGCCCAGGGAAAAGTTCTGTTATGAGGGAATTCCCACCTTCGCGCCGGAGCATTTCGCCAGGGTGCGCCAGGTGGATACCATGAAGCGGAAACAGTTTGTGAAGGGCATCCAGCAGATCGCCCAGGAAGGAGCGATCCAGATCTTCCAGGAATTCAACACCGGGCTGGAGGAGATCATCGTGGGCGTGGTGGGAGTCCTGCAGTTCGATGTGCTGAAGTACCGCCTGGAGAATGAATATAACGTGGAGATCCGGCTGGAGAATCTGCCCTATGAGCATATCCGCTGGATCGAAAATAAGGATGAGGTCAATCTGGACAAGCTGACAGGAACTTCGGACATGAAAAAGGTGAAGGATATGAAGGGAAATCCGCTGCTGTTGTTCATCAATTCCTGGAGCGTGGGAATGACCCTGGAGCGGAATAAAGGGCTGGTGCTTTCGGAATTCAGCAGGAACTGACTGCAGGCTGCGTCTGGTGATCGCTGGGATCCGGCGGCTGAAAACGGATAGACAGGAAAAAGATTTTGATCGTTTGATTTGGAGGAGAAAATGAAGGGGATCAGGCTTCGGACGGTTATGGCCGCAGTTGCGGCGGTCTGTCTGCTGGCGGGATGCGGCCGGCAGGAGGAGGGCTGGAATGAGGAGACCTTTGTTCAGGATATCGGCGAAGAGATGAATGAACGGACGGCCTCTTCCGACAGCGTTACAGAGGATAACGGTTCGGCAGCTTCCGGGGAGGAAGGGGACAGGGAGGAAATCGTTTATTTCCGGGAACCGGACACTTTCTGTTATGCATACGATACTCTGTCGGAAATGCAGAAGATCTGGTATCAGGACATTGACAGGACCCTGGGGAATATGCTGACGGAACAGGAGCTTTCCTCCGAGGTCCTGAAGGAAGGTCTGAACGAGACGGATATCGACAGGGTTTTTCAATGTGTGCTGAACGACCATCCTGAATATTTTTACGTAGAGGGTTATACCTACACAAAATATACGCAGATGGACAAGCTGGTAAAGCTGGTTTTTTCGGGCACCTACAGCATGACTGTGGAAGAGGCAAAGGAGCGGTTTGCCCAGATCCAGCTGGCTGCAGAGCAGCTGTTGGCAGGGGCGCCTGAGGATGCTTCGGATTATGAAAAAGTGAAATATGTGTATGAGACCCTGATACGGGAAACGGACTATGAGTTGTCGGCGCCGGATAACCAGAATATATATTCAGTGCTTGTGAATCATGCTTCTGTCTGTCAGGGGTATGCGAAAGCCACCCAGTATCTGCTGAACAGACTGGGCACAGACTGTACCTTGGTGCTGGGTACGGTGGATACGGGAGAAGGACATGCCTGGAACCTGGTGAAGGTGGATGGGGAATATTATTATGTGGACACCACCTGGGGGGACGCTTCCTATCAGACAGAGGAAGAAGGCTCTTTTCTGATGCCGGAGATCAACTATGATTATCTGTGTGTGACAACGGATCAGATCAGCAGGACCCATGCTCTGGACGCCGGGGAGCTCATGCCGGAATGCACTTCTCTGGAGGCAAATTATTATGTGAAGGAAGGCGCTTATTTTACCAGCTTTGAGGAAGAGCGGATCAAAGCGTTTTTCGAAGAAGCTTCCCTGGAGGGCAAAAGCGAAGTGACCTTAAAATGCGGGGATGAAGCGGTTTACGAAGAATTTAAGAAGCATCTTCTGGAGGAACAGGAGATCTTTGATTATTTTGAGCACGACGGGGAGATTGCCTATGCACAAAATGCTAAGCAGTTATCTTTGACTTTCTGGGTGACAAATGAGTAAAAAAATGTTATACTAAAAAAGATGGATGGAATATACTCTAAGGAGGTATCTGAAATGGAAAGAGAGGCGGAAAAAAGTACTGTGACGCTGCAGGAGGATGAAAGGATCGGTTCCGTGAAGATCGCAGACGATGTGGTAGAGCTGATCGCGGCGCTGGCGGCCACAGAAGTAAACGGCGTTTCCTCACTGGCGGGCAACCTTACCAACGAGCTGATGAGCAAGGTGGGCATAAAGAATCTGACAAAGGGCGTTAAGGTGGAAGTCCTGGAAGGAAATGTGAGGGTGGATCTGGCGGTGACCATTGAATACGGTTATAATATCCCGGAGACCTGCCAGAAGGTACAGGGCAAGGTAAAGGCGGCCATTGAAAATATGACGGGGCTGGTCTGCTCTGACGTGAATATCCGGATTGCCGGCATCAATATGAAGAAGGACAAATAGAGGTAATTTATGGGAAGACACGAGCAGAGAGAGCATATTTTCAAACTCCTTTTCAGGGAAGGATTTCATCCTGAGAGTGAGAGGACCCAGCAGCTGTCCCTGTATTTTGAGGATGAAGATGTGCTGAAGGGGCTTACGGAGAAGGACCGCTCTTATATTGAAGAAAAATATAGACGTATTGCGGAGAGGATTCCCCAGATAGACGGGCTTCTCAACGAGAAGACGAAGGGCTGGGATACCACCCGTATGGGCAGGGTGGATCTGGCGATCCTGCGGCTGGCGGTATATGAGATCCTTTTTGACGATGACGTGCCTTCGGGAGTCGCCATCAACGAGGCTGTGGAGCTGGCGAAGGAATATGGTCAGGATACTTCAGGCGGTTTTGTAAATGCCGTCCTGGCAAAGTTTGTTAAGGCTGGGTGATTGAGATTCGTAATGTTTATACTGTGACACAGGTGAATACCTACATTAAAAATATGTTCACGCAGGATTATATGCTGCAGGCGATTTTTGTAAAGGGAGAGATCAGCAACTGCAAATATCATCCCACGGGACATATTTATTTTACCCTGAAAGACGCGAAGGGAGCCATTGCCTGCGTGATGTTCGCCGGAAACAGAAGGGGGCTTTCCTTCCAGCTTAGGGACGGGCAGCAGGTTATCGCAGGGGGCACAGTAGATGTCTTTGAGCGGGATGGAAAATATCAGCTGTATGCAAAGCAGATCCTTCTGGATGGCACAGGTCTTTTATATGAAAAGTTCGAGCAGCTTAAATATGAGCTGGAAGAGATGGGAATGTTCGCACAGGAGTATAAAAAGCCCATTCCCAAATATATCCGCACCCTGGGAGTTGTGACCGCGGATACCGGCGCTGCGGTGCGGGATATCATTCAGATCGCCAGAAGGCGGAATCCCTACCTGCAGATCATTCTTTATCCTGCCCTGGTACAGGGAAACGGTGCGGCAGAAAGCATCGTAAAGGGGATCCGGGCTCTGGAGGAACTGTCTGTAGATGTGATGATCGTGGGCCGAGGCGGAGGCTCCATGGAGGATCTGTGGGCCTTTAATGAAAAGGAAGTGGCCCAGGCCGTGTTTGACTGCTCCGTTCCCATTATCTCGGCAGTGGGACATGAAACGGATACCACCATCATTGACTTTGTTTCGGACTTGAGGGCGCCCACTCCTTCCGCCGCAGCGGAACTGGCAGTGGCGGATGTGCGGCAGCTTCTGGAGCGAATAAGGGGATATGAGGAGAGACTGCGCAGGCTCATGCGAAGGAGGATCCAGCAGGGAAGGGACCAAAGCAGGCAGCTGGAAAGACAGCTGTATCTGTTAAGTCCCGTAAGCAGGATCCGGGAGCGCAAGACGTATCTGATGCAGCTGGAGGACGCCTTATTGGGAGGCATGGAGGATGTGCTGCGAAGGAAACAGCACGAGATGGCTCTTTATGTGGAGAAAATGAAGGGGCTTTCTCCCCTGGAGAAGCTGAGCCGCGGATATTCTTATGTGGAGAATGTAACGGGACGCAATATCCGTTCTGTGGCGCAGGTGGTCTGCGGAGAACCGCTGGTTATTCGGGTGAGGGATGGAAGCATAGATGCTGTTGTAACGGATGTGAGACAGGAAGGCAGAGCAGGAGGAGAAGATCATGGAAGAGATCCTGAATGAGGACCTGGGTCAAAAAGGGGACAAGCCCCTGAGCCTGGAAGAAAATTTTGATCTGCTGGAGAAGGTCATTGAACGTCTGGAGGAGGAAAACATTTCTCTTGAGGACGCTTTTGGGGCCTACAGCCAGGGAATGAAGCTTTTGAAGGCCTGTAACGAGCAGATCGATCTGGTGGAAAAGAAGGTTTTGAAGCTGACCGGGGAAGGAAAGCTGGAGGAACTTTGATCAAGGATAAAAGTTGGTGACAGTTGTGGAAGAAAAAAGATTTAAGGAACAGATGCAGCGCCGGGTGGAGGCCGTCGAGGCGATCCTCAGGGAATATCTGCCGCAAGAGGAAGGATATCAGAAGACGGTGCTGGAGGCCATGAATTACAGCGTCCTGGCGGGAGGAAAGCGTCTGCGCCCCATGCTGATGCAGGAGATGTACCGTCTGTTTGGCGGGAAGTCAAAGATGATAGAGCCATTTATGGCGGCGATCGAGATGATCCATACCTATTCCCTGGTGCATGATGATCTGCCGGCCATGGACAATGACGAATACCGCCGGGGAAGGAAAACAACCCATGTGGTGTATGGGGAGGCAATGGCGATCCTGGCGGGGGACGGTCTTTTGAATTATGCTTTCGAGACCGCCCTGAAGGCTTATGATATGGTTCCTGAAGGAGAAGAGCAAAGGCCGGAGATCTATCAGGCCATAGGAAAGGCCCTCCGGATCCTGGCAGCGAAGGCCGGGGTTTACGGGATGATCGGCGGTCAGACGGCGGATATCGAGGCGGAAAAGAAGGACAGGCTCACCAGAGAGCAGCTTTTGTTTATCCATGAGAAGAAAACCGCCGCCCTGATCCAGGCTTCCATGATGGCAGGGGCAGTACTGGCGGGCGCAGGAGAGGAAGAGCTCATAGCTGTGGAAAAATGCGCTTATGATATCGGCATTGCGTTCCAGATTCAGGACGATATCCTGGATGTGGTAGGGGACAGCGCCCTTTTGGGAAAGCCCATCGGAAGCGATGAAAAGAATCATAAGCAGACTTATGTTACCCTGAACGGCCTGGAACGGTCCAAAGAGGAGGTTCGCAGATTGTCCGGGGAGGCTGCGGAGATCCTCACTCGTCTGGAAGAGGAAAGAAGGCCCGGGGATTCCGAGGGATCATCTTCTGACCGGGAATATTTGCGACAGCTGGTGATGATGCTGGTAGACCGCCGTAATTAAGGTGAGGTAAGATACATGTTGTTAGAAAAGATCGAACAGGTAAACGATATCAAGAAGATCGATAAAAAAGACTGGAATGCCCTGGCGGAGGAGATCAGACAGTTTCTGATCGAAAAGATCAGCGTTACCGGGGGACATCTGGGAGCCAATCTCGGCACGGTGGAACTTACCATGGCCCTTCATCTTGCGCTGGATCTGCCGGAGGATAAGATCATCTGGGACGTAGGGCACCAGTCCTATACCCATAAGCTCCTGACCGGGCGGAGGGAGGGTTTCGACACCCTTCGCCAGTTCCATGGGATGAGCGGTTTCCCCAAAAGAAAGGAAAGCATCTGCGATACTTTTGATACGGGGCACAGCTCCACATCCATTTCAGCGGGTCTCGGACTGGTGAAGGCCAGGGATCTCCTGGGGGAAAAAAGGACCATCGTGTCGGTGATCGGGGATGGGTCCCTTACCGGCGGCATGGCCTATGAAGCCCTGAACAATGCAGCCAAGCTGGAAACCAATTATATCATCATCCTGAATGATAATAATATGTCCATTTCCGAAAATGTGGGAGGCGTATCGAAATACCTGAATAATATCAGGACAGCCACGGGCTATCTGGACCTGAAAGAGGGAATCTATAACATGCTGAAGGGTGCGCCCGGCGGCGACAGCATGGTGTCCACCATACGCCGGACCAAAAGCAGCTTTAAGCAGCTTGTGATCCCGGGAATGTTTTTTGAGGATATGGGAATCACCTATTTAGGGCCTGTGGACGGGCATGATATTCAGAGACTGGTCCGGGTGATCCGGGATGCCAGGCGGGTGCGCGGAGCCGTTCTCATCCATGTCATGACCCAGAAAGGGAAGGGATATGGACCGGCGGAACGGCATCCGGCAAGGTTCCATGGAGCGGAGCCCTTTGATATCGCCACAGGGATTCCCTCTCATCCCAAGACAGTGCCTAATTATACGGATGTTTTTTCTACTGTGATGTGCAAGCTGGGGGCAAGGGATGAGAAGATAGTTGCCATCACTGCCGCAATGGCAGATGGGACAGGTCTGAAACGGTTTCATAACATGTATCCGGAACGTTTTTTCGACGTAGGTATCGCCGAGCAGCATGCGGTCACCTTTGCCGCAGGACTTGCTGTGGGGGGATTGAAGCCCATCGTGGCCATTTATTCTTCCTTCCTGCAGAGAGCTTATGATCAGATCCTGCATGATGTGTGTATTCAGAATCTTCCGGTGGTTTTTGCCGTTGACCGTGCCGGTCTGGTGGGAAGCGACGGCGAAACCCATCAGGGTATTTTTGACCTGTCTTATTTGTCCGGAATCCCCAATATGCATGTCTGTGCTCCCAAGAATAAGTGGGAGCTGTCCGATATGATGAAATTTGCCGTGGCCCTTGGGGCGCCCATTGCAGTCAGATATCCCAGAGGAGAAGCCTATGCAGGACTTCGGGAATTCCGGGAGCCCATCGAGCTTGGAAAGGCGGAATGGATCTGCAGGGAGGATGAGATCGCCCTGTTCGCGGTGGGAAGCATGGTGAGGATCGCGGAGGAAGTAAGGGACAGGCTCCATGAGCTCGGCCATCATGCCAGTCTCATCAACGCCCGCTTCGTCAAGCCTTTTGATGCCCAGGCTGTGCTGGAGGCCTGCGGCAGTCATGAAATGATCGTTACGATGGAAGAGAATGTATCCTGCGGCGGTTATGGAGAAAAGGTTCTGGATTGTATGGAACAGAACGGTAAAAAAAATCAGTTCCTTAATATTTCCATACCGGACAGATTTGTGGAACATGGAAGCGTATCCAGGCTGCTTGCGGAACTGGGAATGGACGCGGACAGCATCACTGCCAGGATACTGGAGAGACGGGGGGAAGGATGAAAACGCGGCTGGACTGTCTGCTGGCGGAGCAGGGGCTTGCTCCTTCCCGTGAGAAGGGGAAAGCTCTGATCCGTTCAGGCAGCGTTTATGTGGATGGAAAGAAGGCGGATAAGGCCGGCAGCACTTATGAGCCCGGGGAAGTCCGGATCGAGGTCAGGGGAGAGCAGCTCCCATATGTGAGCCGGGGCGGCCTGAAGCTTAAAAAGGCCTGCGACTGCTGGACCCTTCCTATAGAAGGAGCTGTCTGCATGGATATCGGCGCATCTACAGGCGGATTTACGGACTGTATGCTGCAGCATGGCGCTGCAAAGGTTTATGCGGTGGACGTGGGGCACGGACAGCTTGCGGAAAAGCTTCAGAAGGACAGCAGGGTCGTGAATATGGAAAAGACCAACTTCCGGTATCTGACAAAGGAGCAGGTTCCGGAGGCGCCTGGTTTTGCCAGCGTGGACGTTTCCTTTATTTCCCTTACCAAAATCCTGCCTGCGGCCTGGAATCTTTTGAAGGACGGAGGGGAAATGGTGTGCCTGATCAAGCCTCAGTTTGAGGCGGGCAGGGAAAGAATAGGGAAAAACGGGGTAGTGAAGGAGCCTTCCGTCCAGAAAGAGGTCATCGGGGAAATCATGGATTTCGCAGAGGCTGTGGGGTTTGAGGTGATGGATTTGGAGTATTCCCCCATCAGGGGGCCGGAAGGGAATATCGAATATTTGCTCCATATCCGCAAAAGAGAAGGGGGATCGGGATCTGTTCCTGCAAAAAACAGCTTAAAGCGGCAGGAAAGGATCGTCCAGGTTGTAAGATCAGCCCATGGAGGCGCACTGGGATGAAACATTTTTTAATCTATACCAATCTTCATAAGGATGAAGGTCTTGTGCTGACAAAGCGTATCCAGCGGTATCTTTTGGACAGGGGACAGCGCTGCAGTATTCGGACGGGAGAAGCAGAGGTGCAGGAAGAAGCGGAGGATGCAGACTGTGTGATCGTCCTGGGGGGCGACGGTACGGTGCTGCAGGCCGCAGGGGTTGTGCGGGAGAAAAGGATCCCTTTGGTGGGGGTCAACCTGGGAACCCTGGGTTATATGACAGAGATCGAGTCTGATTCCCTTGAACAGGCCCTGGATCGGCTGATAGCCGGGGATTATACTGTGGAAAGCCGTATGATGCTGTATGGCAGGGTGACATTTGGATCCGGGAAGACTGTGGAAAACTATGCGCTGAACGATATTGTGATCTCCAGAATCGGTTCCCTGCGGATCCTTGGTTTTCATGTCTATGTAAACGGACTTTTTCTGAACGACTACCATGCGGACGGGGTGATCGTAACTACACCCACCGGTTCCACAGGGTATAATCTTTCTGCAGGCGGGCCAATCGTAGAGCCCGGGGCGAAAATGATCCTGCTGACTCCCATTTGTCCCCATACCCTGAATCAGAGAAGCATTATCCTGTCCCCTGAGGATGAAGTGGAAATTGTAATCCCCGCCGGACGGGACGGAAGGCTGCAGACTGTGGAGGCCAGCTTTGACGGAGGAAATGCGGTGACTCTTTCCACCGGAGACCGGATCAACATTGTAAGGGCGGACAAGACGGTAGAGTTTATCCGGCTCAATCAGGTGAATTTCCTGGAGATCCTTCATAAAAAGCTGAGCGGAAGTTAAGAGAGGGGAGGCGCACAGATGAAAAAAGTCAGGCAGGACAAGATTCTGGAACTTGTAAAAAGCCATGAGATCGAAACCCAGGAGGAACTGGTGGAGCTCCTTCGAAAAGAAGGCTTTGATGTGACCCAGGCCACCGTTTCCAGAGATATCAGGCTTCTGCAGCTTTCCAAGATGCCCGCAGGGGACGGAAGGCAGAAATATGCGGTTCTGGAGAATGCTTCGGAAGCGGTGGATGAAAAGTTTATCAGGGTGCTGCGGGAAGGCTTTATCTCCATGGATACCGCGCAGAATATTCTGGTGATCAAGACGGTTTCCGGCATGGCGATGGCGGTGGCCGCCGCCCTGGATGCCCTGAAATTTCCGGAGGTAGTGGGCTGCATCGCAGGGGACGACACGATCATGGCGGCGGTTCGGACCGTGGAGGACGCAGGACGGCTGGTCAGGCGGCTTCAGAATATGATCGGATGATATATGAGAGAAGTATTTGCAAGGGTTTTGTTGAAACATTGTTTCAGTCGGAGAAGGTAAGCGGGGAGGTATTATGTTACAAAGCTTACATGTGAAAAATCTGGCTCTGATCGACGAGGCAGAAGTGGAATTTGAACCGGGGCTGAATATTCTGACCGGCGAAACCGGGGCGGGGAAATCTGTATTGATCGGTTCGGTCAATATCGCGCTGGGCGGTAAATTCGATAAGGATATGCTGCGAAGGGGCGCTGACAGCGCACTGGTGGAGCTGATCTTCCAGGCGGAGGATGAGAAGGTTTCCGAAAAAATGGCGCAGCTGGAGATCCCGGAGGAACCTGACGGGACCGTTATCATCAGCCGGCGTCTGTTATCCGGCAGGAGCGTCAGCAAGATAAACGGGGAAAGCGTTACCACCAGACAGGTAAAAGAGCTGGCGGAACTGTTGATCGATATTCACGGACAGCATGAGCACCAGTCCCTGCTTCATAAGAAAAAGCATATGGAGATTCTGGACGCTTACTGCGGACCGGAGTTCCAGGAGCCGGCGGAGCGGGTTTCCCGACTGTACCAGGACTGCAGGAGGCTTCGCCAGACCATAGAAGAGGAGTCCATGGACGAGGAAGCCAGGGCAAGGGAAAAAGCCATGGCCGAATATGAATGTGAAGAGATCGATTCCGCAAAGCTTTGGGCCGGCGAGGACGAGGAACTGGAGAAGCGATACCGCAAAATGAGCAACAGCCGCAAGATCACGGAAAATCTTGGGGAAAGCTATGCCTTAACGGGGACGGATTCCCCGGAGGGAGCCGGAAACGCCCTGAGCCATGCCCTGCGGGCGCTGCGGACTGTTACCATGTACGATGAGGAGCTGAAACAGCTGGAGGAGCAGCTCAGTGAGATCGACAGTCTCTTAGCCGATTACAACAGGGATGTATCCGGTTATTTAAGTGACTGCGAATTTGACCAGGAGGATTTTCAGGAAACGGAAAGCCGCCTGAACGAGATCAACCGCTTAAAGGGAAAATACGGGAAAACCATTGAGGAAATTTTAAAATACGGGGAAGAACGCCATAAAACCTTATTGAGGCTCGCGGATTATGACGGTTACATGGAAGGGCTCAGGGAGGAGCTTTCCGGGAAGGAGAAGGCCCTTCTGGAAGCCTGCGAACAACTGTCTGAGATCCGTTCCCGGAATGCGGAAGCATTGACCATCCAGCTGGTGGAGGCTCTGGTCAGCCTGAACTTCTTAAGCGTGGAATTTGAGATCGCGGTGCGGCCCGGCCAGACGATAACGGCAAAGGGCTATGATGACGTGGAGTTCTTAATTTCCACCAATCCTGGAGAAAGCCTGAAGCCCCTTGCGCAGGTGGCCAGCGGAGGCGAGCTGTCCCGGGTCATGCTGGCGATCAAGACGGTGCTGGCAGGCAGGGATTCCATTGACACGCTGATCTTCGACGAGATCGACAGCGGGATCAGCGGGCGGACGGCCTGGAAGGTGTCGGAACAGCTGGATACTGTGGCATGCGCCCATCAGGTGATCTGCATTACCCATCTGCCCCAGATCGCGGCCATGGCGGACGCCCATTTTGTCATTGAAAAGAACAGTACCGACGACACCACCATCACGGACATTCACCGGACGGAGGCTCAGGAGAGCCTGAACGAGCTGGCAAGGCTTTTAGGAAGCGACGTCCTGACAGACGCAGCGCTGACCAACGCCAGGGAAATGAAAGAACAGGCATTGCAGCATAAAAATAAGATGAGGCGGTAAAAAAGCCTTCTTCCATATTTTCACATTTTTTCTTCTTTTCCATTTGTTTTCATACTAAAATGAAAAAAAGTTCACATACTAATCTCCAGATAAGAATATTGGAGCAAAAGGGATGTGGGCAGATGAAGGACAAGGAAATCAAGAAGCAGGCAGGGCAGGATATTGTTGTCCTGCTTGAGGAATGGATCAAAAGAAAAAGGAAGCTGAAAATATATCGCTGCAGCTTATGCCTTATGATTTTGGCAGGCTGTCTGGCTCTTTTCCTATTTCATTACGGACAGCTTTACCAACGGATTCCCTCGGTGATCCGTTTCCGGGGCGGCACGGAGCAGTCCCTGGATCTGGGGCTTCCCATGAGGGCCGAGGTGGCTGCGGTCAGCGGGCAGGGGGATTCCAACATACCGAAGGAGTCCATAACCATCGATCTCGCCAGACCTGTGACCATAAAAACCGGCAGTCTGGATGCTTATGAGATGAAGGTGAAGCTATTCGGTCTTTTCACCCTGAAGCAGGTAGATATCCAGATCATCGAAGACCAGGAGCTGGTGCCGGTGGGAGTGCCCATCGGCATTTATGTGAAGACCCATGGAATCTTAGTGGTGGGAGTGGGAGAATTTACAGGTGCGGACGGAGTAACCCATTCCCCGTCCCAGTATATTTTAAAATCAGGAGATTATATCCAGGCGTTAAATGGGGAGCCGGTGTCTGATAAGGATGATTTCATGGATCGGGTTCACCAAAACGGGGGAAAGGAACTGATCCTGACTGTTGAACGGGACGGCCAGACCATGGATCTTAAGGTGATCCCCAGAAAAAATGAAGCCGGGGAATACAAGATAGGAGTCTGGATCCGGGATAACGCCCAGGGAGTAGGCACCATGACCTTTATTGACGGAGAAGGCAATTTCGGCGCCCTGGGGCATGGGATCAATGATGTAGATACCAGCGCTCTGATGGATACGGAGGGCGGAACCCTTTACCAGACGGAGATCATTTCCATAGAAAAGGGAGAGAGCGGGGACCCGGGAGAAATGACAGGCATGATCATCTATTCCCCGGACCGTATCCTTGGTACCATCACGGACAACAGCATCCAGGGCATTTTCGGAACCTGCAACCAGAAAGCCCAGGAGCTTGCCACCCAGCCCCCCGTACCCATCGCCCTGAAGCAGGAGATCAAAGTTGGAGCTGCGCAGATCCTCTGCGCCGTGGATGGAGAGGCAAAATATTATGATGTGGAAATCACCGCAGTACATTTGAATAATGACAATATCAACAGGGGAATAGAACTAAAAGTAACCGACCCCAGGCTTTTGGAGATCACAGGCGGAATTGTCCAGGGAATGAGCGGCGCCCCCATCCTCCAGGACGGCAAATTCATAGGCGCCGTCACCCACGTCCTGGTGAACAACCCGGAAAAAGGGTATGGGATTTTTATTGAAAACATGATGGAGCATTGAGTCCGGGCAGGACGCTGGAGAAGAGAAGGCGATGCAAGCTTGCTTGCAGGAGCCTTCTCTTCTCCAGCGTCATATCCGGCGAAAGCCGGACACCAGGAGGAAGGCTCCGCCTTCCTCCTGGTGCTGCCCGGACGTATAGGGCGCAAGCCCTACATGAGCGAAGCGCCAGCGCAGCGAATGCTGCATGGCTTCTGGTGCTGCCCGGACGGAAGAAATTCCTAGAGGAAAAAAGAAGCTTGGTACTTATCCAACAAAAAGGAGACAAAAGCATGAATTTGACATTACATAACGGACGCCCGAAAGACGAGACAGGTCGTCAGCCAAAAGAGATCCGGGTTTATGACCTGCTGGACCGGTTGGGGATTCCCTATGACCGGGTGGACCATGAGCCCGCGATGAATATGGAGATTTGCCGTGCCATCGATGAGGCGCTGCAGGCAACCATCTGCAAAAATCTTTTTCTCTGCAATCGTCAGAAGACCCAGTTCTATCTGTTAATGATCCCGGACAATAAAGTATTCAAGACCAGGGAACTGTCCGCCCAGATCGGCAGCTCCAGACTGTCCTTTGCCGATGCGGAATTCATGGAGGAATTTCTGGATATTACGCCGGGCTCCGTCAGCGTGATGGGTCTGATGAACGACACAGGGCGCCGTGTCCGGCTGCTGGTGGACGAGGATGTCCTGCAGGGAGAATATATAGGCTGTCATCCCTGTATCAACACCTCCAGCATCCGCCTGCGGACAAAGGACGTGTTTGAAATTTTTGTTCCCTATACCGGGCACGACACTACGATTGTACGGTTAAAAGGGGAATAAACATAAAGAGGCTGCCGCCTGGCTTCATTCAATGATGTTGGCCGGAGTGGAGGCCTCTTTTTAAATTTTATCATCCTTCGAGCCCTTCAATCCTATAAAAAACTTGCTAAAATTCTATAAAAAGCATATAATAAGTTTAGCTAAGCAGACTAATATTAAGCAAACTAGAATAAATTGAAAAAAACGAGGAGGAATAAATGATATGACCCAGGTAAATATGCTGGAGGCTAAAACGGAGTTGTCAAAGCTTGTCAGGATGTTGGAGACAAGGCAGGAGGAAGTGATTTATCTTGCAAGGGACGGGCGTGCGGTTGCACAATTGACGCTGATTCCTGAAAGGGCGGCCGCGAATCGTATTGGTGTGGCGGAAGGAAAGTTTAAAGTCCCGGATGATTTTGACACATGGGACAAAGAAGTGGAAGAGATGTTTGGGGGGTGACGTATTATGAAGCTGCTTTTGGATACGCATATCCTTTTGTGGGCACTTGCTAATGATCAACATCTTAGTGATCAGGCCAGAAAATTGATCGCTGATGAAAAGAACGATATTTATTATAGCATTTTGTCCTTATGGGAAATAGAGCTTAAGCGATTGGCGCATCCTGATGTTATGGCAATAACTGCGAAGGCGTTGACAAAGTATTGCGCGCAGGCGGGCTTTTTAAAACTGTCGCTTCAGGAACAGCACATCTTTGCCATGGAGACTCTTAAACGAAAACCAGATGCGGCGATTCATAAAGACCCGGTTGATCGTTTGCTTGTCTGTCAGGCAAAGACAGAAAGAATGTTATTTTTGACTCATGATGCGCTGATTTCAGGATATGATGAAAAGTGCATTTTGGCGGTGTAAAAATTCCAACCTTTTTTCAATTCCCGTGTCTATATGAGTGAAAGCTTTCAAGGAGACACAGACAAATGAACAGACAGGATGTTGAGAGGATTATAACGGAATACATGCGGCCCATATTCGGCTTTGCCTTAAAGCGGTGCAAAAGCATTCACGATGCGGAAGATCTGTCCCAGGAGATCACGGTCAGGGCTTTCCGGGCGCTTCTTGTGCGGGATGACGTGGCGGACATGGGTAAATTCATCTGGACGGTTGCCCATAACGCCCTGAGCAACTATTACCGCGATACCGCAAAAAGTATGATCGGCGTTCCCATCGAAGAGATCGCAGAGCTTATGGCAGACCCGCATTCCGAAATCGATGTGGAGGATGATGCGGCATCTATCCGTCGTCTTCAGATCGAGATCGCATATCTTTCAAAGCTGCAGCGGAGAATTGTGATCGCCTATTACTTCGAGAACCGCAGGCAGGCGGATATCGCGAAGGAACTGGACATTCCTCTCGGCACTGTCAAATGGCACTTATTTGAAGCGAAAAAAGAATTGAAACGAGGTATGGATAGGATGAGAAAAGCAGGCGAACTTAAGTTTAACCCGATTCAATTTCATTCCTGGGGTATCAACGGTTCCGTCGGGACAAAATCCCCGGATGAATTCATGCGCTCCGCACTGAATCAGAATATCTGCTACTGTGTGCGCAGCACGGCTAAGACAGTGGCGGAGATTGCGGATGACCTTGGGGTTTCTCCGGTATATGTGGAAACTGAAGTGGAATTCCTTGAGGAATACGGTTTCCTTCAGGCGCAGAAGGACAAGTATATTGTAAATTTTCTGATCAGTGAACCGACGGCGGAGCTTCTTACGATGCAGGATACCATGTACAGGCAGGCTGCCGGGCTGTTTGCCAATGATCTGTACGATGAGCTGGTTTCCTCCGGTATTCTTGAGGATCCAGATATCATTTGCCGTCAGACCGACGAACCGATTTCCCTGACCGGATCCGCGAAGGCAGATCTTAATTTCCTTTTGTGGTCGCTGATCCCTTATATAGCGGCATGGTCCGGCGAAAAGCTGATTGATGAAAAGATTTCCTTTGAAGAGGCTGCGACGCTCCGCCCGGATGGCGCCCATAACATCTATCACGCCACCGTCGTGCCGGACGATCTGGTTCTTTCGGAAGATTATGTGTACCTGAAAAACTGGAGCGGTCCCATGTATAACTGCAGCGAAAAGCAGATTCTCTGGCAGGTTGACAGTATATGGTCGGAACAGAGACTGGGCAATGCGGGTTTACGATACAGCGACGAGGCAAAGCGTGTGCTTTCCCTTTATGAAAAAGAAGAGGAAGGACCGCTTTCCAAAGAGGAATACGCCTGGCTTGCAGAGCGCGGGTATATCAAGACCACCGGGGTTCATGACGGGAATTTCAAATCTTCCTGGCAGATCGTCATACTGGCGGGAGAGGAGATTCAAAAGAAACTGCTTGCTGTGGGGGAACGGATCAAGGAAAACCATCAGGCTGAATTTGAAGCGTTGAAAGCCCCCTATACAGAGGCGGTACTGAAATCAGTCCCTCCGCATCTTAAAAAGCTAAAGGCATATGAACTGCAGTTTATTTTCCATTCTGACGGATGGTTCCTGATGCACTGTATCACCGCCCTGCTCAAATGCGGCAAACTGAAAGAACCTTCTCAGGAGCAGAAAAAAGCGCTGAGCACATTGATTATCCATAAATAACAGATTACTATAAATAACAGATCCCTATAAGTAAGAGATCCCTAAGCTGAAAGTCTTTGCCTCCGGCGCCGAGGGCAAAGACTTTTTGTCGAGGTGATTTTTTACAAGGACAAGAAATATGTTTTTTGTGAAGGTGTGAAAAACAGATTTTAATAGAATTCCTCTGTAAAATATATTCTGAAAAATTGCCGAAACTGGCTTTTCAAGTTACCAGACAAGGACACCATACCATACAGGCGCCCCCTAAGATCCGGGTCTGCCGCCCGGTTGTCAGATAAGCGGTTTTAATATCCTTCTAGATCCATAGGAAAATCCACAGGAAGCTATACGGGCTTCTTGCAGGGCAGAAAAACACCCTCTCAAAATCTTCCTGTGATTAAAGGGACAGTTTTGCCATGAATTCTTCAGCGGAATCGGATGAAGAGATCATCCTCAGATAATGCTTCAGTATGCCGCTGTCTTTTTCCGCAAGGATCCGTTCTTTCAGATCTTTCGGGACCTCGCCGGACAGCTCCTGTAATAAATCCAGAACGGCTTCCGCAAGTCCATTGGTTCTGCCGGCCTCTAAACCCTCAGCCCTTCCGGCCTCCCGTTCATCCATCAGCAGTTCTTCTAACAGCATAAATCTCGCCTCCATTTCCCGGTTCGCCTTTACCTGGCGCACTGCCTTCTGCAGCTGTTCCACGTAACCGTTCTGGAAATCTCCATCGCTTTCCTGCAGGTTTGATCCCACATACTTCAGAAATTTGACCAGTCCATCTGGCACATTATCCTTCGATCTTCCATGGGTGTTTAAAAACAGGGTGGTTACTCCATCCGGGAGCACATACTCCTTAACTTCCCGACAGGTGCTCTAGAATGTATACCTGAATTTTCCGAGTCCGATAGGATCAAAATCACAGATAAAAATTACGTAAACATCAGGAAGATTCCCATAGCTTCCCCCGGCATTCAACAGGTCCATATCGATCTGGCTGTGATAATATCTCGCCCTGTGTTCCAGGAAGGATTTTTGGACGATCTGCATTTCCACATTATACCTGGTCTTATTTTCATCCCCTGCCTCGATATCCAGGCGCACTCCTTTGTATTCAGGATGGTAGATCAGGCTCTTTTCCCTGCTGACCGTCAGCCTTCCGATGGGGATACCGAGGGCCATTTCCAAAAACGGTTTACAGTTTGCAGGATCGGTCATCACTGCCCCAAACATGAAGTTGTCCTTCAATGTCAGGTCTTCTAACTTCTTTTTTGTTGTCATATTTCTCCTCCACATTCTTGCAGAGGAATCCTATGGTTTTATTATAGAACAGGAGAGGAGAAAATACAAGTTGTATACATTCAAATATTTTCGGATCTGCCTGACGGCTGCTGCTATGATGCCGATTATGGCATATCCCATGTGATAATCTGCTGAAAAAGAGATATCAGCATATCCTGACGCAAACGGATTTGGTTGAAGCATGGATTCTGAAAATGATGACGAGAATACTTCGATGGAAGCTTTTAAACGTTCAGGGAAAAGCTGAGCGGGATTATCAGTCGAAGACAGAGTACATCGTTGGGAAAAGGCAATATTTATGAGGGAAAGCAGAGAGAAAAAGTTTAAGATTTTGAGTGATTCTCATATATTGAATTTTATCTGAGATTGCTTTACAATGAAAAATGTAATTCGGACTTTAAATGATTTATTCGTATTGAAGAATAGTTTATCACAAAAAATGCGAAGGATATTCGTATATGAAATTACCGAATGAAAGGGGCATTTTCAAATGAACGTAAAGCCGATGTATACTGCTCTGCTTTTGCTGGCGCTTCCCATGGTGCTGACGATCTTTTTCGGGTTCTCCTGGATTCAGTACCGGGAGGCAAAACATCTGCAGCAGACAAATCCGGCTGCGGAATCTGCCGGCAGGCTGAAATTCTGGAAAATCATGTGGATCGTTTCCGGCGTCCTGTTCGGAGGAATTCTGCTGATCGAACTGACCCTGATCGCAATGATGTGCATGGCGATCCTGTTTTCGTAACAGTTCAGCCAGCCGCCTGATTTGATGGAAAATCGTGCTCGCACGAATTTTCCATCATGTCTGGCGGCAAGTCGAACTTTGTTCGATATGGGTGCGGCTGAACTGTTGTCCGTTTTCATAGGAAAGCGGCAGAAAATGTTGCGAAAGCAGGCGGTTTGTAATAAAATAAATTTAGCTTTTTGGCACTTGCAATCCTGAAGTTTGTGTTTGCGCGCTGCTTGACACAAACCTGTCATGTATAAAAAGCAGCGCAGAAATGAGGGAAAAAATGGAATATTCTATCAAAAAAATCTGCGAATATGAGGGCTCAACGCTCCTGGGCATGAACGGAGGCCAGCCGGAGAGTCCGGACGGAAAGCTGATCGTATATGCGAAGAAGCCGGATATTACGGAAACGGTAAAGCAGGAAACCCAGATCTGGGTCTGCGACAGGGATACCCTGGCTAACCACCGCTATATCACCACTGTCCGCTGCGGCAATCATAACGGACCTTCTGCGACCTTTGTGGATAACGAGCATATTGTTTTCCGCGACAGCAGCCGGAAGCTTTCTTCTTTTCAGATCCTGAACGTCTACACGGGCAAAACCTTGTATGGGCCTATCTTTGCCAAGGAAAGCCACTGCGCGGAGAACGGTTACTATCCCTTCTCTATTTCAGAAGCATTCCTGGGGAAGAATCCGGCCTACCCCCAGCTCGATACCTGCGGTATTTACCTGTTGAACCTGAAAAACGGCCAGATCCGCAGAGTAGCTGACAAGGAAACGGTTTACAATATGGTGGTGAACGCAGGCTGCGTTCCGGACGAGCACACCACCTCCATGAGCCATGTGCAGTTAAATCCCTCCGCAACAAGGGTCATGATGCGCCTGAGCGTGGCGAACTGCCCGATCTTCGGGGCGTTGGGCTGCATCGATATTGAAACGGGCAGCACCCATGTGATACCGGATAAGCCGGTGCATCAGCTTTGGTATGACGACGATACCTATATGGCCACCAGGCAGTACCATAACGGGGAGCGCATTGAGATGGAGACCAGCAGAATACAGCGTTTCAGCGTGGATGGGGAGTGCCTGGAGACCCTGGGTGGCATCGGCAATCATATCGACGGTTCTCCGGACAGACAGTGGTTTGTGGGGGATCGGGCTTATCCTGATTATCCGGCTGATATTTTCCTGTACCGCAGGGGTCAGGTGGAGCCTGCGGCCACCTTTGGAGGACAGAATTTCCAGGATTGTATCTGGAAGCTGAAGGTACATCCCAATCCTACCTTTTCCCGGGACGGAAAGCGCATTTATTTCAACCATCCGGTCAGCGAGACCAGGACAGAGGCATGCTTCGTGGAGATGGAGGAACTGCTTGCGGGGAAATAACCTATGAAGATCATTCATTGTGCGGATTTGCATCTGGATTCCAGGATGACCTCCAACCTGACCAGGGAAAAGGCCAGGGAGCGGAAGGCGGAGCTTTTGAATACCTTTCAGAGAATGATAGGGTATGCGGTCGATCATCAGGTAAAAGCGATCATCATCGCAGGGGATCTTTTTGATACCAAAAATGTATCCGCTGCCGCGAGAAATGCGGTGAAGGCTGCAATCCTGGGGCATCCGGACATCCAGTTTTATTATTTAAAGGGAAACCATGACGCCGACAGCTTTTTAAGCGACCTGGAGGAAATACCCCCTAATCTCAGACTGTTCGGGGATCAGTGGACAAGCTATGCTGTAGACGGATCCGGTCCGGGCAGCGTGGTCATATCCGGCGCGGAGCTGAACAGACAGAATTCCGGAACCATTTGCAGCGCCCTTTCCCTGGATGTGGAACGGTTCAATATCGTGGTTCTGCATGGACAGGAGGCGGAGAGCGCAGGAAGGGACAATGCGGAGGTGATCCCCCTTAAGGGGCTTCGCAATAAGGGTATCGACTATCTGGCCCTGGGCCATATCCATTCCTATAAGTCCGAAGCCCTGGACAATAGGGGAAGATACTGCTACTGCGGCTGCCTGGAGGGCAGAGGATTTGACGAATGCGGGGAGCACGGGTTTGTGCTTCTGGATATCGATGAAGAGAAAAGGTCCTTTCGGGAAACCTTTGTCCCCATTGCCAGCAGGAATCTGTATGTACTGGAGGCGGATGTCACCGGCTGCATGACCAGCGCGGAGATCGCCGGCCGGATCAGGGAGGAGCTGTTGGAGAGGAATTATCCCTCAAAAAGCCTGTTAAAGATTGTTTTAACAGGCCTTGTTGACGTGGAATGTGAGAAAAATACGGATCTTTTGTTAAAGCAGTTTGAAGAGGATTATTATTTCCTGAAAATCTATGATGAGACCGGCTTTTTGGTGGATTATAATGATTTCGCACTGGATCAGTCCCTGAAAGGAGAATTCGTGCGGACGGTAAGAGGCGCGAAGGATCTGAGCGAGGAAGAAAAGGCGGTCATCATCCGTTATGGGATACAGGCTTTGGCCGGAGAGGACCTGGAGGGAGAGGAGGCCGGATTTTCATGAGGATCATCAGCTGTCATATTGAAAACTTCGGAAAGCTCTCGGATGTGACCTTTTGCTTTGAGAAGGGCTGCAATGGGTTCTGTGAGGAAAACGGCTGGGGAAAGAGCACCCTGGCGGCTTTTATCAAAGCTATGTTTTATGGCTTTGAAGAGGAAAAATCCAGGGACGAATTTAGAAACGAGAGGAAGAGATACCGTCCCTGGCAGGGAGGGGTCTACGGCGGCAGCCTGGAACTGGAAACGGAGAAGGGAATCTATCTGATCAGCAGGGTTTTCGGACAAAAGGAGAAGGAAGACAGCTTCAGCATCCGTAAAAAGGACACGAACCTTGAATGCCGGGATTATTCCTCCGACATTGGGGAAGAGCTGTTTCGGCTGGACTGCGGTTCCTTTTGCCGGACTGTTTTTATCTCCCAGAATGACTGTGAGACGGCGACAACGGACAGCATCAGCGCCAAGATCGGCAATCTGGCGGAAAATACGGACGACATCAACAATTATGAGAACGTCAGCCAGAAGCTGGCCGGTCTGCTGCTGCGGATGAGCCCCACCCGCAAAACAGGTGCGCTCTTCCAGAAAAAGGTTCAGATCAGCGGACTGGAGGAAAAGGTCCGGTCCGGTATCTTACTGGATAAGACCATGGAGGAGACCCGGGATAGGCTTGACCGGAAGCTTAAGGAACAGGAGGAGCTTAAGGGTCAGCAGGAGCAGCTTCTGAGGCAGCAGAAGAGGCTGGGGATTTATAAGGATTTTCAGGCGAAAAAGCAGCGTTACGAAAAGCTTTGCGAAGATTATGAGAAGCGGAGGGCTCTTTATCAGGCGGAAAGGCGGTATTTTCCGGGAGAGTTTCCGAAAAAGGAAGAGTTTGACAGAAACCTGGGGGAGAGTTCACGGCTTGCTGCCCTGGAGCAGGCTGTACAGATTTATGGGTTTACTGACCAGGAGAAGGAGGCATTTACAGGTCTTCGGCAGAAATTCCTGAATTTCTGCCCGGACAGGAAGGCATGTGAGGAGCAGGAGGAGAACCTGAAGCAGCTTCAGGCAGTCAGAATGTCCATTGCCGCCGACAGATTATCGGAGGAGGAACAGATCCGGCTTCAGGGCTATGAGCAGCTCTTTGGGGATGGGGTCCTGACGGAAGAAGGGATCGAAGGGATGATTTCCGAATGGAGCCAGCGCAGTGAAAGGAAAAACGCCCTGATCCATAAAAAAGCCACATTAAATACCCTGAAAAATGTTTCTGACTTTCACCGCAGATCCGCAGGGCTGGGGGCGGGCAGAGGCGCCCGGTCTTTCCTGACTGCCGCCGCCTGGATTCTGGGGATCTTTGGTATCCTGGGGCTTCTGGGAGGCATACTCCTAATGGGAAAAATACCTGTGGCAGGAACGGTTCTTTTGGTATTTGGTCTTGTCCTTTTGCTAATAGGGGGAGTATTGGCCTGGAAGAGACCAGGCTCCGGGTCTGAGCCTGCCCAGGATGAGGGACTGTTGCAGCTGCAGGAGGAAATAAGCGGGGACGAAGCTTTTATTGCCGCAGCGGAAGAGAGAATGGAGCAGTTTTTTGCCGGAGTCGGTCTTTCCTATGAGGAGGGAAGGGTGACGGACATTTTGTACGGTCTGAAATCCCAGCGGAAGGAATATCAGGAGCTGGCACAGCGGCAGCGGGCTTACCTGGCAAGGGATCTTGAAAAGGAAGAGAGACGTCTTACGGATCTGCTGCTTCGGTTCCTTCAGCAGTTTTATCCTTTCGAGATTCGTCAGACAGAGGATCTGGTGGACATGCTGGATGAGGTGGAAAGGGAAGCTCTGGAGTATACAGGACTTTTGGAAAAGCAGGCTTACAGCCGGAAAGCGGAAAAAGAGTTATCTGAAACCCGGGAGGGCATCAGGGATTATATCCGTTCCCTGTCCCTGGAACCTCAGGAGGATCTGCAGGAACAGCTTCTGACAATACAGAGACACATGCAGATCCTGCGTTCCTGTGCCGAAGAATATCAATCTGCCAGGGATGCAAAGGCTTTGTTTGAAAAACAGGAGGATATGGAGACGATCAAAGGTCTGGAACCCTTGGAGGGACAGGAGACCCTGGAAGAGGTGAGCGGCCGCCTGGAGGCTATCGCCCTGGAACTGGAAAAAGCCCATGAGACGATCATGAGTTACAGGCATATGCTGGATCAGCAGCAGGAGGAATCCGACAGGGTCGCCGAAGCCCAGGAAAGCCTGACTGCCCTTCGGGAGGAATATCAAAAAGGAATAAAAAAATACGAGCTTTTAGGCAAAACAAAGGAGCTTCTGGAGCAGGCAAAAATATCCTTTACTTCCAGATATACGGAACCCATCCGGCAGGGATTCTTAAAATATTACCGGATGCTGACAGGGCAGGAGGGAGCCGGTTATTATCTGGACGCCAATACCTGTCTGACGGTGGAAGAGAAGGGAATGCAGAGAGAGCCCAGGTTTTTCAGCACCGGGTATCGGGACCTGATGGGGATCTGTATGCGCATGGCTCTGGTAGACGCCATGTACCAGGAGGAAAAGCCCTTCCTGGTGCTGGATGATCCATTCTGCAATCTGGACGGGGAAAAGCTGCGGGGTGCCATGAGGTTTCTGGAGGAAGTGGGAAAGGAATACCAGATTTTATATTTTACCTGCCATAACAGCCGTTTAAAAAATATAACAACGATCAGTTAAGGGAGCCGGTTAAAGGGCGTTAACAAAGCCGGATAAGGGGCGCAACAGCAGCCCTCTATCCGGCTTGTGATACGGGAAGGAAAACGGGATCTGTCTTCCCGTCATCCTTTCTTGCTCATGGCAGCCCGCTTCCTCAGGGTAGGATCCAGGATCTTCTTGCGGATCCTTAAGCTTTTCGGAGTTACTTCCAGCAGTTCATCCGTATCGATAAAATCCAGCGCCTGCTCCAGGCTTAAGATCCTGGGGGGCGTCAGGCGCAAAGCCTCGTCTGCACTGGAGGATCTGGTATTGGTGAGCTGCTTTTTCTTGCAGACATTGATCTCGATATCCTCGCTGCGCCCGGTCTGGCCCACCACCATGCCGGCGTAAACCTTTTCTCCCGGATTGATGAAAAGCGTGCCCCGTTCCTGGGCGTTGTAAAGCCCGTAGGTAATGGCTTCTCCGGGTTCAAAAGCGATGAGGGAGCCCTGCTTGCGGTACTGGATATCCCCTTTGTAAGGCGCGTAGTCGTCAAAGATGGTATTCAGGATGCCGTTTCCCTTGGTGTCGGTTAAAAATTCTCCCCGGTATCCGATGAGCCCCCTGGCGGGAATGGAGAATTCCAGCCGGGTATAGGTTCCGCTGGTGATGGAAGTCATGTTGCGCAGCTCTCCCTTACGCTGTCCCAGTTTTTCAATGACAGTGCCGGAGAACTCGTTGGGGACGTCGATGTAGGCAATCTCCATGGGCTCCAAAAGCTTTCCCTTTTCGTCGTGACGATAAATGACTTCCGCCTTGCTCACCGCAAATTCATAGCCTTCCCGTCTCATGGTTTCAATTAAAACGGACAGGTGCAGCTCGCCCCGGCCGGATACCTTGAAGCAGTCTGTGGAATCCGTTTCCTCCACCCGTAGGGATACATCCGTATTCAGTTCCCGGAAAAGCCGCGTCCTGATGTGACGGCTGGTCACGTATTTTCCTTCCTGGCCTGCCAGGGGAGAGTCGTTGACCATAAACTGCATGGATATGGTGGGTTCGCTGATCTTCTGGAAGGGAATGGGCAGAATCTGGTCGGGGGAGCAGAGGGTATCTCCGATATGGATATCGCTGATCCCGGAAATCGCCACAATGGAACCGATGGAAGCGCTTTTCACCTCCACCTTATTGAGACCGTCGAATTCGTACAGCTTGCTGACCTTGACCTTCACCTGCTTATCCGGCTCATGGTGATTGCAGATCACCACCTCTTCGTTGACGGTGATCACGCCGTTATCCACTTTCCCCACGCCGATTCTTCCCACATAATCGTTATAGTCAATGGTGCTGATGAGCACCTGTGTGCCGGCATCCGGGTCTCCCTCCGGCGCGGGAATGTAATTCAGGATCGTCTCAAACAAGGGCTCCATGCTGGTGCCGGGTTTGTGGGGATCCAGGGAAGCCACCCCTGTTTTGGCGGAAGCGAAGACGAAAGGACAGTCCAGCTGGGCGTCGTCTGCCTCCAGCTCCAGAAACAGTTCCAATACCTCGTCCACCACTTCCTCCGGCCTCGCTTCCGGCCGGTCGATCTTATTGATGCATACGATGACCGGAAGCTTTAATTCCAGAGCCTTCTTCAGCACAAATTTTGTCTGGGGCATGGCGCCTTCAAAGGCGTCTACCACCAGGATCACCCCGTTTACCATTTTCAGCACACGTTCCACTTCACCGCCGAAGTCCGCATGTCCCGGAGTGTCTACGATATTGATCTTGGTTCCTTTATAGTTAACCGCAGTATTTTTGGACAGGATGGTGATGCCCCGTTCCCGTTCGATCTCGTTGGAGTCCATGACACGTTCCGCCACTTCCTGGTTTTCCCTGAAGACTCCGCTCTGTTTTAAAAGCACATCCACCAGCGTGGTCTTGCCGTGATCTACGTGTGCGATGATGGCTACGTTCCTGACATCTTCTCTTTTTTGTCTCATAAGTGCCTCCATTGTTGGTTTCCGGCGGTTTTTCCCGGCATTTCCCGATAAAATGCGAAAACCGTCAATTTGTGTCAACCAAATTTTTTTGTCGATTTCAAACTGCTATAGTATAGCACCCTTTTTTTCATAACGCAAGGAAAAAAGGTGCTTTGCCGATGTTTTTGGTGGTTTTTCATGTGAAATTTTATGAAATACAAAGCAGAATTGTGCGATATTTGACGGAATGCGCGGCGTCTTTTTATTCTATCCGTCAAAAAAATGTAGTATAAATAAAATATCCCGCTCCACAGGGAAACAATTTGATTGTGTGAAATACCAAGTGCTCCGGCCAGCAGGGAAAGGCAGCCGGAAAATTCTAAAGTGTAAGAAGGGAGAACAAAAAATGATGGATAAGGTTATTGAAAACAATCAGGTAACGGTTATGGGAGAGATCATCAGCGATTTTTCTTATAGTCATGAAATTTTCGGAGAAGGCTTTTACATGGTGGATGTAAGGGTGCGCAGGCTCAGCGAAAGCTACGACATCATTCCCGTCATGGTATCGGAACGCCTTCTGGATGTTACGGCGGATTATAAGGGGGAATACATCAGCGTATGCGGACAGTTCCGTTCCTATAACCGTCATGAGGAGAAGAGAAACCGTCTGGTTCTGTCGGTGTTTGCCAGGGAGATCGAGTTTGTGGAGGAACTGGAGGAAAGCTCAAAGACAAACCAGATTTATTTAGATGGATATATCTGCAAGGAACCCATATACCGGAAAACGCCTCTGGGCAGGGAAATCGCAGACCTGCTTCTTGCTGTGAACAGACCTTATGGCAAGTCCGATTACATACCCTGCATCTGCTGGGGAAGAAACGCAAGATATGCCAGCAATTTCAGCGTGGGGGAGCGCTGCGCCATCTGGGGACGGATCCAGAGCAGGGAATACATGAAAAAGCTGGACGAGGAAAATGTGGAGCGCAGGGTGGCTTTTGAGGTGTCCGTGAGCAAGCTGGAGACTTATGATGACGAGTGAACTGTAACAAGTTAGTTAATAAAATCTTAATATTTTATGTCAAAAGTTGCCATTTTGAGGATGATGTGATAAAATAACAATGGATGTTGGGTTTTGTATCCAAAGAGAAGTTGTGTCCAAAGGGAAACTTTCATTGTTGTTTCTGATCAATTCCATGGGGTGATGAGATGGGAAAGGGTACGATACATATTTATATGGGTGACGGGAGAGGAAAGTCACCCGCGGCCATTGGACGGGCTGTTCAGGAAGCCGTTCAGGGCAGGACGGTTGTGATCATTCAGTTTTTGAAGGGAAAGGTTCCCGAAAATTCCGCATTCCTTAAGAAAATGGAGCCGGAGATCAAGCTGTTCCGTTTTGAGAAGTCCGAAGAGAATTATCAGGAGCTGCCGGAGGAGAAGCAGAAGGAGGAGCGCCGGAACATCCTGAACGGCATGAATTATGCCAGAAAGGTTCTTGCGACCGGGGAATGCGATCTTTTGATCCTGGACGAGGTGCTGGGTCTGATCGAAAACGGCATCATTGCGGTTGAGGATCTTACCAGGCTTCTGGAAGGCAGGGGAAGCACGGATATTATCCTGACGGGCATCAGTCTGTCGGATGACATCTGTTTCCTGGCGGATGAGGTTTCCAGGATCGAGACGGTCAAGTTTAAGGTATGGGAGTAGGATGAAATCTGGGAGTCACTCCTGAGGTCTCTAAATGCGTCAAAGGGGCGGGGATGGAAGTTGTATGAATGGCTTGGGAGAAAAGGAGAGGTATACAGATGAGCGAAGTATTGCAGGCGATTGAAAAGAGAAGCTCTACCAGGGGCTATACGGCACAGAAGCTGTCGAAGGAGGAACTGGAGCAGCTGATCTTGGCGGGATTGCAGGCTCCCACTGCCGCAAACAGGCAGGAGGTGCATATTTCCGTCCTGGATGGGGACAATCCCATTCTTCAGGAGATTGAAGATGAGAAGAATGCGGGCAGGGGAATTCAGAACCCGCCCCACAACTTTTATTTTGAGGCGCCGACGGTACTGATCCTGAGCGCGGATCAGGGCTTTTTCTGGAGCGCCGTGGACGCCGGGATCGCTGTGGAGAATATTTCCCTGGCGGCGGAGGGAATGGGGCTGGGAAGCCTGATCATAGGCTGCATCAAGGACGCTCTTTCCGGGGAAAAGAAGGAATATTTTTCCAAAGCGCTTAAGTTTCCGGAAGGTTATTGCTATCAGATTGCTATAGCCGTAGGTCATAAGGCTGTGAGCAAGGAGCCTCATGAATACAGTTTTGAGAAGAACGTATCCTACGTTTGATCCTTTTTTGTCAGAAAAGAATATCGATTTATGTTCAGCCCTGATGCGGGATATAACATCCCTGCGTCAGGGCTGAATTGTTACTCTTTCTGGCTTATTCTTGAAAAAGGGATTGTCATTTTCTCATTCTGGAAGTAAAATAAGGAAAACAGTTCTATGGAATCATAAGACGAAAGCGGAAGGGGTGCTTGGATGAAAACACAGATCATTCCTCAGGTGAAGCGGATACAGGTTTATGAGACTCCCATCAGGCTGAAGGATTATTATTTAAGCAAAGAGGTGACGGAAGTCTTCCCTCGGGCAGCGGAAATCTTTCAGGAAAATGGAGGGATGGATAGCTCGGCAAAGGACGCCGAACCTTGTGCAGCAAAGGATGCCTCACAAGGCGGGACAAAAGGTGTTTCGCAGGATGGGACAGAAAAAGGCGTTTCGCAGGGCGGGACAGGGAGGTTCTCGCCTGTAAGATATGTCTATTCTTCCATGGAGGATTTCTCCATGCCGAAGGAGGCTTACCGGATCAGCGCCAGAAAGGAAGCCGTCACCATCTGTGCGTCTGCCCCCCGGGGATTGATGTATGCTTTGTTTACCCTGTCGGAGCTGGATCTGGTCAATGACGGCGAGCTGTGCGAGTTCGATGTCTGGGACGAGCCTGCGCTTTCCTACCGCGCCCTGTCCGATGATATTTCCAGGGGACAGGTTCCCAGGACGGAACAGTTCTTTACGATCATACGCCGTCTGGCACGTTATAAATATAATACTTATATGCCTTATATAGAAGATATATTCCGGTTTTCCTCCGTGCCGGCATGGGGACGCTACAGCGATTCCATAAGCCCGCAGGAGTGGCGCATGATCGTCGGATATGCCGAAGAGTGGAATCTTTCTGTCCGTCCCATTGTGAACCTGCTGGGGCATTTTGACAAGCTGGTGAGGATCAGGGAACTGCAGTCCCTGGCGCTGCGCAGAAAGGATGGCTCCCTGATCGATTGTATGGACCCTGCCAATCCGAAGGTGCGGGAAGTGATCTCCGATATGCTGGCGGAGCTTGTGAACTGTTTCGGGAAGGGCATCATTCACTGCGGAGGAGACGAGCCGGTGGGGCTGACGGAGGTATACGGAGCCCAGGAAGGCGGCAGGCTTTTTATCGAGCACTACACCTTTATCCATGACGTCCTGAAGGAACTGGGCTGTTCCATGATGATGTACGGGGATTTCTTTGCGCCGCCCTGGGGAGATTATTCCGTCCCTGTGGAGCGGGCAAGGGAGCTTCCGGAGGATACGGATTTCGTTTTTTGGGATTATGCGGCCAGAGACGCCTATCCCTTCGTGGATGCCCTGCACCGCCAGGGGATCAGGCTTTACATTTCCCCCGGCAGCTGGACCTGGGCCTGTTTTGCCTGCGATATCAGGCAATGCTATGACAACACCAGGGGACTTCTCAAAGCGGACGGCGGACGCTCCAGGGGGATGATCATGTCCTCCTGGGCAGATCATGGGGACACCCTTCTGGAACTGGCGCCTCCCGGGGTGCTGACAGGGGCCAATTACAGCTGGGCGCCGGAATCGGACTATTCCTTTGAAACCCTGTATCTGCTGATCCATAAGAGTTTTTATGGATTTGACAGAGAGCAGGCGATGCGGCTGGATCCCATTTATCATTATGATGCATATATCGACCATGAGAAAAAGGGAGAGTTTAAACAGGAGATGTGGCGTAACCCCCTGAAAATGGCAAAATTTGAAGGCTGTCATGACCTGGAGGGCTTTATCGGATCCATGAAGGAGGCGGAGAAAGCCGTGGAGGAGCTTGAACCTGCAAGGAACCGAACCGCATATCACGCCATGCTGCTTGCGGTAAAGCGCACGAGGTTTACTGCGGAAAAGCTGTTGCTGCTTCCGGGGAGATGCCCTGAGACCATAGAGGAGGGAATTCCCTATGGGGAAGCGGCTCTTAAGCTGGCGGGAGAGCTGATCCCCATCAGGGATCTGCACCGCAGACTGTGGTTTGAGACCAACCGCTATGCGGACTGGGAGATTTGTGCCGCAAGATACGACGACCTGTATGACCAGCTCAGGATATTTGCTAGGAATGTAAGGCTCCGCAGGTTCTGGGAGATTCGGCGTTCTGAATAATACAGGAGGGACGGAGCCGAAAAAACGATTTCGAAAAAGAAACGGAGCTGAAGGGTATGAATCCTTAAGATATTTCCAAAATCTGCGGTCGTTTCTGGAAAGGGCGCAGACCTGCATAAATACGGACAGCGAAAGAAGGCAGACAGAATACGATGACACTATACGAAGCGAAAAAGGATGGAAGATATACGATAGAGGGACTTTCCGTGGAGCCCTCCATCACAAGAAGGCTCCAGGCTCTGGGGCTGAATGATGGAACCAGGATTCAGGTATTGAACCGTAAGCGTAAGGGAGCGCTTATCATCAAGGTCAGGGGAACAAGACTCGCATTGGGCAGGCACATTTCCTCCCATATTGAGATTCAGGAAGAGTCCGGGGAGGAAGCATAATGGAACAGACAGCGAAAAAAGCCATCCGCGTGGCCTGTGTCGGGAATCCGAACTGCGGCAAGACCACCTTATTCAATGCGTTGACAGGAGCCAAGCTGAAGGTTGCCAACTGGCCCGGCGTCACTGTTGAGAAGGTGGAAGGACAGACCAGCTATGAGGGGATCGATATCACCCTGGTGGACACTCCGGGTATTTATTCCCTCACCTGCTATACCATAGAAGAAAAAGTGACCAGAAGATGCGTTATGGATGATGATATCGATGTGGTCATCAATATCGTGGACGCCTCCAGCCTGGAGCGCAATCTTTATCTGACCCTGCAGCTTTTGGAACTGGGGAAGCCGGTGGTTCTGGCCCTCAATATGATGGATATCATCAGGGAGAGAGGAATGGAGATCGATCTGCACCGCCTGCCGGAGATGCTGGGAAATATTCCCGTGGTTCCCGTATCCGCCACGAAGCGCACCGGCTTAAGCGTCCTGCTCCATGCGGTGATCCATCACTATGAGGAAGGCGCAGGGGAATATATCCTGCGGTATCCGGAGGAGATCGAATCCAAGATCTCCCAGCTGGAGGCTTTGATGGAGAAGCATTATCCCACCCATTCCTCCGTGCGCTGGCACGCCATCAAGCTCCTGGAGGATGATGAGGATGTGAAGGAAGAGCATCCCATCCAGGTGGAGCATGTGGTGGATCGAAGCTATGAGAAGGAGATCATTCAGTGTAAATATGCCTATATTGAAAAGCTGGTGGGGGAGTGCCTGTTTCATCGGGAAAAGAAGGCTGCCGCCACAGACAAGATCGATCGTCTGCTGACCCACCCGGTTCTGGGCATCCCGGTGTTTTTGCTGATCATGGCGCTGGTATTCTTCTTTACCTTTACCATCGGGGATGCCCTGAAGGGAGTTTTTGAAACGGGGCTCGACCTGTTTTCCGGCGCGGTCAGCCGGGGACTGGATTTTATCCATGTAAGCGGATGGCTGAAATCCCTGATCGTGGACGGGATCATTGCCGGCGTGGGAGGGATTCTGACCTTTATCCCCAATATCTTTATTCTGTTCCTGGCTCTGGCTCTTTTGGAGGACAGCGGTTATATGGCCAGAGTCGCCTATGTGATGGATTCGGTCATGGGGAAGGTGGGCTTGTCCGGAAAGGCTTTTCTTCCCATGATCCTGGGCTTCGGCTGTACGGTTCCCGCCATCATGGCCACCCGGGCGCTGGAGACGGAGCATGACCGCCGCAAGACCATGATGGTGACTCCCTTTATGTCCTGCTCCGCAAGGCTTCCCATCTATGTCCTGTTTTCCGGCATGTTTTTCGGAAAGTATTCCAGTCTGGCGGCTTTTTCCATGTATGTGGTGGGTATGGCTGCGGCGATCCTGTCCGCTATGGTGATCAACCGTATGGAAAAGGGAAGGATCAATGATTCCCTCTTGATAGAGCTTCCGGAATATAAGCGTCCCAACGCCAGGACAATCCGCATTTATGTCTGGAATAAACTGAAGGATTATCTGACGAAGGCAGGCACAACGATCTTCATCGCCTCCATCGCGATCTGGTTTGTATTGAACTTCGGTCCCTCGGGGCTGGTGGAGGATCCGGCGGAAAGCTTCGGCGCCATGGTGGGGAAGCTGCTGGTGCCGCTGCTTAAGCCTGCGGGTCTCGGAATGTGGCAGATCGTGGTGGCACTGATTTCGGGTATTTCCGCAAAAGAGGTAGTGGTCACCAGCTTCGCGGTGCTTTTTGGCGTTTCCAATGCCAATTCTGCGGCGGGAATGGCGGCCATTGTAAGCAATGTGCAGGCGGCTTATCCGGGTTTTGGCGCGCTGAACGCTTACTGTCTGATGCTGTTCTGCCTCCTTTACGTGCCCTGCGCAGCCACCCTGGCTACGGTGCGCAAGGAGAGCGGCTCCTGGAAATTCACCCTGAAAATGATGGCCTTTGAGATCCTTTTGGCATGGTGTGTGGCGACGCTGGTATTTCAGGTGGGAAGCCTGTTTTTATGAGGAATAGTAAGCCATAGATCCTTATCAATTGATGTGAAATAGAACATTGCGCGGGCAATCGTGAAACGTAGATGTAGGGGACGGCGGAAGTCAATATAGACAAAAACGGGCTCCGATGCGGTGGCAAGTCGCCCTTATTTTGTTTATATTGCCTTCCGCCTGATTTCTGAGCGGCGGTGTTGCGGTTACCTGAGGATTATTATAAAAGGAAAGGCAGGGATATGAAATGGAAGAGAAACTGTTTTACGAGGAAAAGCTGATTTACGAAAATCCTCTGGCAGGCAGGGAGGATATCAGGGATTTTGTCCTGGAGGGGAAGGCGATCATCACCTTTCCGGAAGGGAAAATGCGCATGGAGAACGCCATGAGCGCTGTAGAGGGACAGAAGGCGAATTATGTTTTGTGGTGTCCTGTGGAGTTTCCTTCCGACGTAAAGATCGAATGGGAGTTTACCCCCATTCGGGAGCCGGGGCTTTGCATGACTTTTTTTGCCGCAAAGGGCAGAAACGGGGAGGATCTTTTTGATCCGGGGCTTCAGCCGAGGACAGGAGAGTATCCCCTGTATCATCATGGGGATATCAACGCTTTCCATATTTCTTATTTCAGGAGAAAGGAAAAGGATGAAAGGGCGTTCCACACCTGCAATCTGCGGAAAAGCTATGGTTTTTATCTGACGAGCCAGGGCGGGGATCCGATCCCGGACGTGGAGGACGTGTCGGAACCTTATAAGATCAGTATTGTAAAGAAGGAAAATCATGTGATCTTTTTCATCAATGACCTGGAAATCTTTCATTTCGTGGACGACGGAGAGACCTATGGTCCCCTGCTTACAGGCGGCAAGATCGGCTTCCGCCAGCTGGCGCCCATGATCGGGGAGTATGCGAACCTGAAAGTGTACGCAATTTAGGGAGAACGGGAAGGGTTTTAAAGGACAATGGAAGCGAAATTAATTGGAAAGATCGATATCAGCAAAGCGGGGGGCGGAAAAGGTCTTCTGGGGGATATTGACGGGGACGGCAGGATGGAGCTGGTGATCGTGCAGGCGGACAGCGGCATCGACGATCGCTATGTGCCCCATCAGATCACTTGTGTTACCGCATACAGGCTGAGCGGGGAATTGATGTGGCAGGTTGGGGATGCTTCCGGCAGGCCGGGGAATTTCGGCTCGGATTTTCCTGCTCAGATCTACGATATTGACTGCGACGGTCAGCTGGAGATCCTTTGCGTGATGAAGAAAAGATTTCTGGTTCTGGAGGGAAGCACCGGCAGGATCAAAAAGGATTATCCTCTGCCTGGGGAAAACGCCCATGACTGTATCATTATCGCCAATTTAAGCGGCGGGGAACATGCAAAGGAGATTCTTTTAAAGGACAGATATACCCATATGTGGGCCATGAGCAATGATTTTGAGGTGCTGTGGACCCATGAAGGGAATCTCGGTCATTTCCCCTGGGCTTATGATGTGGACGGAGACGGATATGACGAAGTGATGGCGGGCTATGATCTTTTGGACCATACCGGAAAGCTGCGCTGGTCCTGTAAAAACCTGGAGGATCATGCGGACTGTCTCTGGGTCGGCGATGTGAACGGGGACGGAAAGCTGGAAATCGCCGTAGGGGGCAGCGTGACCTGTCTCTACAGCATAGAGGGAGAGGAACTCTGGCGTTATGAGGGTTCCATTGAGTCCCAGCATGTTGCTCTGGGAAGATTTTTGCCTGAGGAAAAGGGGCTGCAGGTGGCAGGCCTGGACCGGATCCGGCGGGGAGACGGCCATAAGGGGCAATGGGACGGCAGGGACGGAATGTTTTTGCTGGACTGCGAAGGCAGGGAAGTCTGGAAAGAGGACAGAAAGACCAAGGGCTGGCTTACCATTGTGGACGCCCTGTCCAACTGGAACGGGGACGGGAGAGACTACATTCTGGCATACCGCAGGGGCGGCGGGGAAAATCCAGCCCTTTATAACGGAAAAATGGAAAAGGAAGTGACCTTTTCACAAGACGGATATGTGCTTCATGGAGACCTATTGGGACGGGGCAGGGAGGATGTGATCGTTTATAACGGTCAGACCGCATGGATCTTTAGCGGAACGGAATACGACTGGAACACCCCGCCTTCCGGAAAACCGATACCTCAGACGAAACGTCTATACAGCTCCACCCTGTATCCCGGAGGCTGTGTGCCCCTGGCTTCGCCGGAAAACAGGGTTCAGACTGGGAAGGAGCCGCTTCAACCAGAGGAATCATTTCAAAAGATTCGGCAGAGAAAGAAAAGAATCTTTCTGGCGGGGGATTCCACCATGCAGAGCTATGGGGCATCCGCAGCGCCCCAGACAGGCTGGGGGCAGGTGTGGCATCAGTTCCTGAAAGGGGATGAAGACTGTAAAATATACCATTCCCCGGACAGCGCCTTTTCCCAGGCTATGAGCTATGAACTGGAAAAGGTTGTGATCGATAACAGGGCCATGGCAGGAAGAAGCAGCCGTTCCTTCCGGGAAGAGGGAAGGCTTGCGGATATCGGGGCAGTTCTGGGGGAAGGGGATTATCTTTTCGCCCAGTTCGCCCATAATGACGCCAATAAAGGCAAGCCGGAGCGCTATGTGCCGGCGGAGGCTTTCGGGGATTCCCTGTATCCTTATCTGGAGCTGTGCCGCAGCAGAAAAGCGACCCTGGTGCTGGTCACCGCCATCGCCATGCGCAATTGCGAGGAGTCGGCGGATGGAATCTTTCAGATCAGCTTCCCGGAATATAGAGAGGCCATGATTCGGTTTGCCAGAGAGCAGAATGTGATCTTATTGGATATGGGAAAGGCCACTACGGAATATTGTCAGGAAATTGGGGGAGAAGCCTGTAAAAAGCTGTTCCTGTGGACAGAGCCGGGAGAATATCCCGACAGCTCCCACAGAGGAGGCACGAAGGACAACGCCCACCTGCAGAAGGAAGGGGCGGTTGCATTTGCAGGAATATTGACCAGACTGGTCAGAGAATATGAAGAGGACGGGAGACTGGATGAGATCAAGTCTCTGCTGGCGTCCCGGTAACCTTAATCAAATCTTAATCATTTAGCACCTTTTTTCTTAATCTTTTTTCTGTCAAAATATAAACTGGAAGCTGAGAAGTCCTGTTTTCCTTCAGGGCTTCTCAGGCGTTTCGGTTACTGATCAGGTTATCCGAGAAGGATGGAAACGGGCCGTTGCGAAACGTCCCAAACAGTTTTTAGGTTCGCAATTACCTGAAGGATGGAAAAGAGAGGAGAAAGAATGAATGAAAAAAGGATTGTGGATGCTTTTGTGTGTGATCAGTACTGCAGCACTGTTGGTTTCCTGTGCGGGAGATCCGGCTTCTCGTTCACAGGCTGTTTCTTCAGGATCTGATGTAGAGACAAAGACTGAGACAGGGACAAGGACTGAAACAGGGACAAGGACTGAAACAGGGACAAGGGCTGAAACAGGGACAAGGACTGAAACAGAGACAAAGACAGAGGCAGAGACAAGGACTGAGAATGGGACAGGCGCTGAGCCGATAACAGATGTTGAGAATGGGGAAGAAGCCCCGACAGATGCTGATTCGGAGATGCTCAGCCAGATTTCCATCGTCAGCCTCTGTATCCAGGATACCTTTGTGAAGGGGTTGGCTGCGGAGTTTGATAAGGAAAATCCTGCTTATGCAGTCAGCTATGAAAACTTGTATAACAGCAAGGACAGGGTTCTGGCGGAGGTAATGAACGGTTCCGGTCCGGATATCTTGTGCCTGGATATGATGGATATGATAAATCTGCAGGAAAAAGATGCCCTGGCGGAGATGGAGCCTTTTCTGACAAAAGATATCCTGGAAAACGTATTTTCCACAGCCCTGGAGCTTGGAACCCTTGATGGGAAGCTGTACGGCTTGCCCGCGAAAGTATTGATTAACACTTTAATGGTAAGCAGGAAGGTCTATGACGGGGATACCTGGTCTATGGCGGATGTGCTCGAAACCATGAAGGCGCATCCGGAGATCAAGTGGATGTTTAAAGAGGCCACAGGCAGCTGGTGGTATGATCTGAAATTCCTGCTGGGGGATCTGGAGCACAGTTCCTTCCTGCAGGACGGAAAGGCTCATTTCGATTGTCCGGAGTTTAAAGAGCTTTTGTCCTTGACCAGGGAACGTTCCAATGCCAGCGACAAAAGATCCGGAAACCCGACAGACCTTCTTCGGGACGGCGATTACCTGGGAGTGGATGTGACTTTGCTCAGTCTGAATACTTACGGTAATTATCTGGATCTCGGGCTGGGGGAAGAATTTTCCTTCATCGGTTATCCTTCAGAAACTCAGAGCACCGGATATATGATGCCTATGTTCGGCATGGTCGCTGTGAATCAGGCTTCTATGGACAAGCCCGGGATCGGGGAGCTGCTGCAGTATCTCTATAGCCTGGAAAAACAGAAAACCCTGCAGCTGGATGCAACCTGCATTCGGCGGGATGTGCTGGAGAGTAAGGTCGTCTATAATGAATATACGGATTGTTATATTTACGACGAGGGAGGAAGCAGAGGCTGGGTGCTCCTGCCCGGAAAGGGAAAGGATGATTTTTATCTGGAGGATTACCTGGAGTTCGTGGACAGCACCGTGCCTTATCCCTACCAGCTTTATTACGGACTGATGGATATCATTTGGGAAGACGCCGAGGATTACTTCGAATCCGATAAGAACCTGGATGACGTGGTAGAAAGCATTGAGAGGAGGATCAGCCTGTATCTGTCAGAAAACCAGTAGGAGCGCCGGAGGGACAGGCGGATTCCTGAAAGACAGAGTTTGGAAAAGCAGGTTCAAACAGGTTCCTGAAAAAAATTATTTTCCTCTTGCAGATTTGGCTCCCAGAGCTTACAATAGGTGACATACGGTAAGAATAAGGGCATAGGTCGGCTGAACCCGGAGATTTGCCCTGAACAAAGCGAGCGGAGGAGAGAGAATGACGAAGATCAGAACAAGATATGCGCCCAGTCCCACGGGAAAGATGCACGTGGGGAATCTGCGTTCGGCGCTTTATGAATTTTTGATCGCCAAGCATGAGGGCGGAGACTTTATGCTCCGGATCGAGGACACGGATCAGGAACGGTTTGTGGAGGGCGCTACGGAGATCATCTACCGGACCCTTGAGAAGACCGGTCTTGTGCATGACGAGGGACCGGATAAGGACGGAGGCTATGGCCCTTATGTCCAGAGCGAACGGATGAAGACCGGCATCTACATGAAGTACGCTAAGGAGCTGATCGACAAGGGAGAGGCTTATTACTGCTTCTGCGATAAGGAACGGCTGGCCACTCTGAAAACGGAGATCGTGGAGGGCAAGGAGATCACGGTGTATGATAAGCACTGCCTGTCCCTGTCAAAGGAAGAGATTGAAGCCAATCTGGCGGCGGGAAAGCCCTTTGTGATCCGTCAGAATAATCCTACGGAGGGAACCACCACCTTCCATGACGAGCTGTACGGGGATATCACGGTGGAGAACTCCGAGCTGGACGATATGATCCTGATCAAGTCAGACGGGTATCCCACCTATAATTTTGCCAATGTGGTGGACGACCATACCATGAACATTACCCATGTAGTAAGGGGAAATGAGTACCTGTCCTCTTCACCCAAGTATGTGAGACTGTATGAAGCCTTTGGCTGGCAGGTTCCGGTGTATGTGCATCTGCCCCTGATCACGGATGAAAACCACAAGAAGCTTTCCAAGAGAAGCGGGCATTCCTCCTTTGAGGATCTGCTGGAGCAGGGCTTTGTGACGGAAGCCATTGTGAATTATATCGCCCTTTTGGGCTGGAGCCCTGAGGATAACAGAGAGATTTTCTCCCTGCAGGAGCTGATCGAAAAGTTTGATTATCACCGTATCAGCAAGTCCCCGGCGGTGTTCGATATCGTGAAGCTGCGCTGGATGAACGGGGAATACCTGAAGGCTATGGATTTTGATGCCTTTTATGAGATGGCGGAACCCTATCTGAAGGCAGCCCTTACCAGGGATCTGGATCTGAAAAAGATCGCCGCCATGGTAAAGACCCGGATCGAGGTTTTCCCGGATATCGCGGATCAGGTGGATTTCTTTGAAAAGCTGCCGGAATATGACACGGCAATGTATACCCATAAGAAGATGAAGACCACCGCCGTCTCCTCCCTGGAGGTGCTGACGGAAATCCTTCCTGTGCTGGAGGCTCAGGAGGATTACAGCAATGACGCTCTGTATCAGACGCTTCTTACCTATGTGGAGCAAAAAGGCTGTAAAAACGGATATGTGATGTGGCCCATCAGGACAGCTCTGTCGGGCAAGCAGATGACCCCTGCGGGAGCCACGGAGATCATGGAGGTTTTGGGGAAAGAGGAAAGCTTAAAGAGAATCAGGAAGGGGATCGAACTTTTAAGTGCCGCTCTCTGAACATCTTGAAAAAGCATTTTTGACGATGAACGAAGGGCAGCGGCAGGCTGTCGTGCACGGAACGGGACCCATGCTGGTACTGGCGGGTCCCGGCTCCGGCAAGACCTTCGTCATCACCAATCGCATCGCCTACCTGATAGAGCATTACGGCGTTCCCCCCGAACATATCCTGGTCATCACCTTTACAAAAGAAGCTGCCCTGTCCATGCAGCAAAGGTTTCTTGCAAAGCAAAGCGGTACCTGCCCGGTGAATTTTGGTACCTTTCATGCGATCTTCTATCAGATCCTCAAACAGTCCGCTCCCGGAGGAGCGGGGAGTATCCTGACTGATTCTGAGAAAAGACAATTCATGATTCCCATTCTGTTACAACTGAATCAAAAGTTGAATCCCCAAAAGAAGGATCTTTCCGGCAATAGTGAAGAAATCAGGGAAGATGCGGTAAAATGTCTTGGGGCCATAAGCTATTACAAAAATACCTTTCAGAAAGAAAAAGCGGCGTGCCTGTTGTCCGAGCCATACAAAGAGCATTTTTCGGAGATCCTCGCACAATACGAACAGGTCAGATCCGAAGGCCGCAGACTGGATTTTGACGATATGCTTTACAGCTGCAGGAGACTGTTAGTTTCCAACCCTGAAATTTTACAAAAGTGGCGGGATCAGTTCCGGTATCTTTTGATCGATGAATTTCAGGATATCAATCCCATCCAATATGATATTATCCGCCTGCTGGCACAGCCGGAGCAGAACCTTTTCGCGGTAGGGGACGACGACCAGTCCATATACGGTTTCCGGGGTTCCGAGCCCCACCTCATGAAACAGTTCCTGGAAGACTACACGGAAAGCCGACAGGTGCTGTTAAACATAAATTACAGGAGTCTGCCGGGAATCGTAAACGCCTCCCTGCAGGTGATCAATGAAAATAAGGACCGCTTTCCCAAGCAGCTGCAGGCCGCAGGAGAAGAGGCAGGGAACTGCCCCGTCCTTCTGAAGGGCTTTTCGGAGAGGGAGGAGCAGTATAAATATCTGACGGAAAAGCTCCGCGGCAGTCCGGATTTGGAGGAATGCGCCGTTTTATTCCGCACCAACGCCCAGATGCAGGGTTTTGCCTCCCTTCTGGCAAAGGAGAGGATTCCCTATTCCATGAAGGAGAAAACGGCCTGTATTTATGATCATTTTATTGCAAAAGATATCAACTGCTACCTGCAGCTTGCGGGAGGGGATATGCGGCGGAATCTTTTTCTTGCTGTGATGAATAAACCTTCCCGCTGGATCAGCAGGGAGGCTCTTACAAAAGAAACTGTGGACTTTACATCCATCAGGGAATATTACAGGAAGTATGCGCCTCCTGACCGGGGGAGGCAGGTCATAGAAGAATTGGGGAAAATGGAAAGCGCCCTGGGGCGTCTGCGTAAATATTCTCCATATCTGGCAGTCCAGTTTCTGAGAAAAGGCATCGGTTATGAAAGGTATCTGCAGCAGAAGGCCGGGACGGATCAACAAAGACTTTCGGAATGGATGGAAACCCTGGATTTCCTGACGATGGATGCATCCGGCTATCAGGATCATCCCCGGTGGCTCACCATGCAGCAAAGGGTTCGGGAGGAAATGGAGAAAAACAGATCAAAACGGCAGCCTGAGAAAGGCGTTCGATTGATGACGGGACACGCCTCCAAGGGGCTGGAATTTGAAAGGGTGTTTATCCCGGACGTGAATGAGGGAACTTATCCCCATGGCCGCATGCCGGATGACCAGACTCTGGAGGAAGAGCGCAGGATCTTTTATGTCGCCATGACAAGAGCAAAAAAAGCCCTGGAGCTCACTTATGTCACAGGGACTAAGGAGCGTCCAAAGCTTCCTTCCAGGTTCTTAAATCCGCTTCTGTCTATTAAGAGCAACCATTTTTAAAAAAATCTCTCCTGTCAGGATCTTCAAAAAATTCCCCTTTAAGAGCAGTTTATTCTTCATCGTCGTCGATCAGTTCGTCGAATTCGCAGTTGTCCAGGAATTCATCAAAAGCGTCGGCCACGCTTTCATATTCATCATCGTCGTCGATATAGCCCAGTTCAGGCTCTTCGTTGGGATCCTCCATATTTTCGCTGTAGCGGTAAAACCATACCTCGCCATCCTGATTTTCCCCGTTTTCATCTAACGGAAGCAGGGCGATATAATCCCTTCCCGCCACTGTAAGAATCTTCACCACAGCGCAGTTTACTACCTGTCCGTCCTCCAGGTTCAGTTCCACTGTCATTTCTTCCGTTTCAGAATCATCATATTTTGCCATCCGATTACCTCCTGGTTCTGTGTCATAAATTTTAATGAAAAGCTCCTGTAACGCCTATAGTATAGCAATTATACTTTTTTTCTGCAAGAGATTTACAATTATTTAAAAAGAAAGTATAATAAGAACTGTAGTGCAGTTGATTTCGCCCGTAAATAAGCCCTAACCGATCAACATCAGATGGAGGTAGACATGACAGGCAATGAGTGGAGAAAAGGCCCATATCCTTTGGGGGCAACTTGTGAGACGGACGGTATTCATATAGCTTTTGTTTCTTCTTCGGAGGACTGCGGCATACTTTTGTATGAACGGGGAACAGATCGGCTGCTGCAGGAGATTCCCTTTGAAAAGGAAGAACGGATCGGTAATATTCATTTTAAATTTCTGGAAGGGGTGGACGCATCCCGGGTATCCTATCAGTTCTATGAAAACGGCCGCATCGTGCCGGATCCTTACGCCAGATGTTATGCAGAAAAAGCTCCCTATGGTGAAAAGAGAAAGGCTTCCTCCTTAAGGGCGGGTTTTATCACAGAGCCTTTTGATTGGGGGGAGGATGTGTTTCCCCGGCTGCCTTATGAAAACAGCATCTGTTACCTTTTGCATGTAAGGGGCTTTACAAGGCATGCCTCTTCCTGCGTCCTACATAAGGGAACCTTTCTGGGCGTAACGGAAAAGATCCCCTATTTAAAAGAGCTGGGCGTTACCACAGTGGAATTACAGCCCGCTTATGAATTCCTGGAGCTGGAGGAAAAAGAAGGTTCAGAGAAATCCGGAGGAATTGCCCCCGGAAGGGATGGGAGGGAACCCGTTCTGAATTACTGGGGCTACCGGAAGGGGTTTTATTATGCACCTAAGGGGAACTATGCCTGGGGAGAGGATTCTCACAGGGAATTCTGCAGCATGGTGAAGGCATTCCATGAAAATGGAATGGAAGTGATCATGCAGTTTTATTTTCCGAAGGAGGTCTACCGCAGGGAGATCCCGGATATCCTTCTTTATTGGGTGATGGAATATCATGTGGATGGATTCCATCTGATGGGAGAGCAGCTGCCGACGGAGCTGATCGTAAGGGAGGCAGGGCTGGCGGATACCAAGCTGTGGTTTTCAGACCTCGACATGGACTGGCTGCTGCCGGGCGCTAAGGCGCCGAAGCGCAGAACCTTCGCCCTGTATCGCGATGATTATATGTACGACCTGCGCAGGTTTTTAAAGGGGGATTCCGATATGCTTGGGAGTGTGGTGTATCACATGCGCAGGAACCCGCCGAAAGCCGGCAGGATCAATTACCTGACCAATTATTACGGCTTTACCATGATGGATCTGGTGTCCTACAACGAAAAACATAATGAGGACAACGGAGAAAATAACCGTGATGGGAATGATTATAACCAGAGCTGGAACTGCGGGGTTGAGGGTTCTACCCGCAGGAAGCAGGTGATTTCCTTACGCAGGAAGCAATATAAAAACGCGATGGCAATACTCTTTTCCTCACAGGCGACGCCGCTTTTGTTCATGGGGGATGAGTTCGGCAACAGTCAGAAGGGAAATAACAATCCTTATTGCCAGGACAATGAGATAGCCTGGCTTGACTGGAATAATGCGGAGAAGAATGCCGAGCTTCTGAGCTTTACAAGTGATATGATCGCTTTCCGCAATGCGCACCCTGTTCTTCACCAGCCTGGGGAGCTTCAGCTTATGGATACCATGGCCTGCGGCTATCCGGATCTTTCCTATCATGGGGAGGCGGCATGGCGTCCCTCCATGGAACGGGCGGATCGTCAGATCGGCATGATGTATTGTGGGAAATATGCGAGGACCAGCGAGGGAGAGGAGGACGATTTCCTTTACTTTGCATACAATATGCACTGGGAGGCGCATGATTTCGCTCTGCCCAGACTGCCGAAGGATATGGAGTGGAAGCTTCTCTTTATGACGGAGGAGGCTTCTGCGGCTGCGGTAAAGGGGCTTTCCGGTGAAAACCCCACAGAGACCAAAGATATGGCGAAGGAAGGCTCTGGTAAGGCGAAGGCTGAGGCAGGTAAGGCGAAGGAGAGTTACGCGGCGGGACAGGGACTGATCAGGAAGGTGCCGCCGAGGACAGTCGCGGTCTTTATAGGCAGGGAGAAAAAGCTTCCCTTAGCTGAACGCAAATGAAATAGAAAGGGCAGCCAAAGGGGCTGATCTGGATATGAACAAGACCTGGCAGCATTTTAAGACAATTACACATCATAAATACCTTGTGGCGAAAGGGTGCTTCCAGGTGGGGCTGTACCGGCAGGGGCTTACGCATGACCTGTCCAAATATGGGCTTACTGAGTTTCGGGTCGGCATGAAGTATTTTCAGGGCAACAGGAGTCCAAATGCCGCGGAGAGGGATCTGCTTGGATATTCCAGCGCCTGGCTTCACCACAAGGGGCGCAACAGGCACCACTGGGAATATTGGATCGACTTTACCAGAGATGGGATGAAGCCCATCGCCATGCCGGACCGCTACCTTGCCGAGATGGTCATGGACAGGATCTCCGCCTGCAAGGTTTATAAAGGAAAAGCTTATACGGATGCAGACCCTCTGGATTATTATAAAAAGGCGGAGGGGCATATGGAGTTTCTTCATCCCTACACCCGGGAAAATCTGGAGCGGATGCTCACCATGCTTGCCCAAAAAGGGGAGAAGGAAACCTTCCGCTACATCCGGGAGGAATTTTTGAAGAAGCGAAAATAATAAAATAGTGCACGGTATTTGGTGCTTATTTCCCGGCTATGGACAGTCCTTCAACCAGGATGCTGGGAGCGCCGAAGCTGGTGATGCCCCTGGCGTTGGGAAGCTCCACATCTTTTCCGATGGCGGTGATCTGGTTCAGAAGCTGGTAAAAATTCCCCGCCACGGTGAAGGACTTCACCGCTTTGGTCTTTACGCCGTTTTCGATCAGAAAGCCGGCGCTCTGCAGGGAAAAATCCCCGGAGATCACGTTGGCTCCGGCGTGGAGACCGCCCAGAAAATTGATATAGACGCCGTTGCCTGCCTTCTGCAGCAGCTCGTCTTCCGTAAATTCTCCGCCGGCAAGATACATGGTAAAGGGTCTGATGCATACGGCAGAGGTATAGGAGATTTTGGAGGCATTGCCCGTGGTCTGCCTGCCGGCAATGGCGGCTGTTTTCAGATTGTACAGCAGAGTGTTCAGGCGCCCGTTTTCAATAACGTTTTTCTTATGGGCGGGGGACCCTTCCGCGTCGAAGGGGATGGGCATGGCGCTGTCCGGGTAGAAGGGATCGTCCACCAGGGTCACGATGGGAGCGGCGATCATTTCCCCCTCCTTTCCTTTCAGCATGGACAGTCCCTTCTGGGCGTTCTGGGCGGAAAAAATCCCGGAGTAGGTGCCGAGAAGGCTGGCCACGGCCTTAGGGGAAAAGACAACGGGGTAAGAGTCGGTGGGGGCAACTTCCGCATCCAGCTTGGCAAGGGCGCCGGACACGGCCTTCGCCGCCTGCTCCTTTACATCCAGTTCCAGGAAGGAGCCCGTCTTTACGCTGTAATCATTGGACATTTCCTTCCCGTTTGATACTACGGCCTCGGCCGCAAAAATCGCGATGTTGTTCTCATAGCTTAAATCAAGCCCTTTGGAGTTGAAGATGGCGATGGTTCTTTTCACGCTTCCTGCGCTGCAGCTGGTTCCGTCGATGACTGCGGGATCTGCGGCGTAAAGCGCTTCCTGGCCTGCAAGGGCTGTCTGGATCAGACTTTCCGTCGTTGGAAGCTCATAGGGAGTGATATTGAGCGGTTCATATTCCTGACCGTCCTCCACCAGAAACTCCCGGTCGTCATTTTCCAGGACAGAGGCGTTCTCATAAGCCCTTTTTACTAGGCTTTCCGCCTGCTCGGCGCTCAGCTCCTCCGTGGAAGCGTAGCCCATCCGCCCGTTTACCAGGCAGCGGAAACAGACTCCGCCGTCCATGGAACTGGAAAACTCATTGACCTCATGCTTAAAGATATCCACATCCGTACTCTCTGAAGTCTGGTAATATAGTTCATATTCGGTAATACCCAGATCCTGGGCTGCCTTTATGACATATTGTTTAAAACTGTTGAAATCCATTTTCCCTCTTTTCCGCTGCAATGGGGCGGTGCGCCCGTCCGGTATGCCTGCCCGGTATGCCCACGTTTGTTTGGGTATACAGTTTGTTTGGGCAGACAGCAGGGATCTGCTGTGGGGCGGTGACGCCCCGCTATGCATGCAGCAATGTTTTTAATGTAAGGTATGGCTGCCTGAAAATGTCTGTCAGGAGCCAGAAACGGCTGGCTCAGGAGCGTCCTCCTACGGTGATGGAGGATACCCGAATTAACGGCTGTCCCACATTGGTGGGAATGGAACCGCTGGAAGAGCCGCACATACCTTGACCCATTTCCAAATCGGTGCCTACCATGTCGATATTCATGATCACGTCGGAGCCCTTTCCCACAAGGCTTGCTCCCCGGACCGGTTCACAGATCCTGCCGTTCCGGATCAGGTATCCTTCGTTGACCGCAAAATTGAATTCTCCGGTGGTGGGGTTCACGGAACCGCCGCCCATCTGCTTCGCAAACAGTCCATATTCTATGGAGGAGATGATATCTTCGTTGCGGTCTGTTCCCTCTGCTATATAGGTGTTGGTCATGCGGGAGGTGGTGGTGAAGCTGTAGCTCTGGCGGCGGGCATTGCCGGTGGAAGGCATACCCATGCGGCGCCCGTTAAATTTATCTATCATGTAGGATTTCAGGATTCCCTTTTCAATCAGCACATTTTTCCGGGCGGGAGTGCCCTCGTCGTCAATGTTGATGGAACCCCAGGCGTTGGGAATGGTGCCGTCGTCGATGGCAGTTACCTTCGGATTGGCGATCTGTTGTCCCAGCTTGCCCGCAAACTGGGAGCATCCGTATGCGACACTGCTGGCCTCCAAGGAATGCCCGCAGGCTTCATGGAAGATAACGCCGCCGAATCCGTTGCCGATGGCAACCGGCATTATCCCTGCGGGACAATAGCCTGCCCCCGCCATGGTGACCGCCTGCTCGGCCGCTTTGATGCCGACAGCTTTGGCGTCCACTTCGCTTTCAAACATCTCCATGCCCATGCGGCGGCCCGGACTGCAGGAGCCAGTCTGTGTCTCTCCGTTTTTCTCCGCCACGGCGCTGATGGAAAGACGGGTGCGGATCTGGCGGTCCTGGGCATAAAGCCCCTCGCTCGTGGCGATGAGGATATTATGATCCACATCCAGAAGAGAGCCGGTCACCTGCCTGATGGAGTCGCTGTATTGTCTGGCGGCAAAATAACCCTCCTTTAAAACAGCGATCTTTTCCGCGTTGGATACGGAAGAGGGAACGATCCTAACGGGATGGATATCGCCATATAATCGTTCTTTTAAGCAGATACTGATCTCCGCCCTGCCCTGGGAGAGGGCTTCGGCGGCCTTCCCGGCGCAGCGCAGCAGACCTTCCTCCGTGGTATCGATGGTGGTTGCCATGACGCTGCGCAGTCCCTTGTATACCCGGATGCCCGCGCCGGCGATCACAGCATCCTGAATGGTTTCCACCTTGTTCTCAATCATGCTGATGGAATGGTTCATGGAATGCTCCGCAAAAATTTCCGCATAATCAGCCCCTGTGGATACCGCCTTCGTCAGGACTCTCTGACATATTTCTTTTGAAATCATGCTGTATGAACTCCTTTCTGAAATCTTTCTGAAGTCGAATGCCTTTTGGTAAGATTATAGCCGTATCGAGGGAAGGTTTCAAGTTTTTTTGATATTATTACGGTTTTATATAAGTTTTCTTTAAATATTACGTTTTTGCTTTTTTGTTATTGCATGGAAACATTTTTTCTTTTATCATAGAAGAGAAAGCAGAGACAGCTTCATAATTCACGGCTAAGATCCTGAGGGAAAAAAGATAGCAGCAACCTCAAATTTCACGGTGGAGATTTTTTAGAAAGAAGAATGGGAAGAAGAATGGGAAGAAGGAAGGGAAGGATTTCCCGGAAAGGAGCGCGGAAATGGTCAGATGGGACTATTTAAAACCGATCAAAGGAACGGACGGCTTGAAAAGGTTACGGGTCAGCGGTTTTTTATGGATCTTTGCGATGATGGTCTGTATGGTTCTTTGCTGTGCCTGCGGGAAGGCAGAAGAGGAGCAGCAGGGAATCGGGATCGACGGGTATGCTTACCTTGCGGAGAAGCTAACCGGGGATTTTAAGGATGTTTCTCCCTGGAATTGGTTCAGGATAGGGGATCAGCTGTACTATTTTAAGGGGACAGGCAGTATCGGCAAAGGCTCTGTGGAGGAACTGGATTTTACCCTGTCCCGGATAAAATCCCTGGATTCACAATATGTGAATTATGCCGTGGACCAGACCGGCGGATGTTATCTGTATTTCTCCATTGATTCCAGCGCCTGGGGAAGAAAGCCCATGATCCTGAGAGTACCTGCCGGCGCCGATTCCGCTCAGGAAATTTATGAATGTGATGAGGTCCCTCAGGATATAGCGGTTTGTACGGAAGGACATGCTCACCTGCTGATGGAGGATGGGATTCTTACCCTGGATGGCGAGGGCAAAGAGGTGGCTTTTCTGCCCAGATCCCAGTCGCCCTGGGGAGCGATCGCCACGAGCGCTCATTCCTCAGAAAAATTGATGAATGATCCGGATGGGAGTCTTTACTTTTGTATGGAGGACGAACAATATCGTAATCACATCTGGCTGCTGCGTTCCTGTGGGACAAACTGGGAAGAACTTACGGATCTTCCGGGAGGAAGATATCTGCAGCCCTATTCCGGTTTTGGGGGAAAGCTTTTTGTCAAATCGGATGGGATGCTTTATGAATACGACAGCTCCACCGGGAGGTCCAGGGAAGTGCTCCGCTTTACGGACAGCGGACTGATAGATTCCAGCGTCCTTGATATCCTGCCGCTGGACGAGGAACGGATTCTTGTGATTTATAGCGGCGAGGACTCGCCCTATCTTTTAAGAAAGGTTCCCATAGAGGAGATGCCCAGCCGTCAGACCATTGTGTTGGCGTCCCTGCAGCCTGCCCAGGATCTGAGGGAGGCCGTGTCGGAATTTAACCGCCTCAATGAAGAATATCGGGTTGTGATCGACCGTTTCGGGGCGGGAGAAATAGACGAAAACGATAAGATGGAAACCGCAAGGATCCGTCTCGACGCCAGCCTCCTGGGGTCTGCCAGTCCGGATATCCTGGATTTGGACTGGCTGGATTTTGGCAAATATGCGCTGAAGGATGCATTGGAGGATCTCACCCCTTATTTGGAGCAAAGCGAATCCCTCCAAAAAGAGGATTTCCTGGAAAATGTCATTGAGGGCTTTACTGTCAACGGCCGTCTGGTATCAATCCCCTCTCATTTTTATCTTCGTACCCTGGTGGGCAGAAAGTCCCAGATCGGGGACTATGACGGATGGAATTTTGAAGATGCCCGGGCTTTTACGGAAAAGCATGAGGGAGATATGTTTCTGTTCAGAAATTATATGTTGTATTATTTCTGCTATCCTTACTATATGGATACTTTTATTGACTGGGAAAGTGGTACCTGTAGCTTTAACAGCCAGGGATTCCAGGATTTGATCCGTTGGATCGAAAAAACGGGCTATACGGATTTTGATTTTAACACCGGGAGGATACCTGACAATGTCCTGTTGGAGCAGGAGATACTCACCAGTTTTCCCGAAATGGAGTATTTGAAGATGATGTATGGGGATGAAGTGGTGCTGGTGGCGGATATGACGGCGGACAAAAGCCTTTCCTATACCGTTCAGCTGATCGATGAGCTGGCCATGGTGGCAGGATCCAGGCATAAGGAAGGAGCCTGGGCCTTTCTGGAATATTGTCTGACCAGGGAAGATTCCGGCAACGAAGGCTTTTCTACCAACAAGGCCAGGCTGCAGGAAGCTGCGGAAAAGGCCATGAAAGAAATCGTGGAGAAAGACGAGGACGGCAAGGTCATTTCCCGGTCTCCCCATTTCACTTATTATATAGACGGGGAATGGATACCCGTCTATTCCGTGCCGGAAGAGGAAGTGGAGCTTTTGCTGGATTCCATCCAAAAAGCGGATTTCAGCCAGGTCTCCTCAGTATCCGGAGTCGCCCCTATTCTTGTGGAGGAATTGGAGCCTTATTTCAGCGGCGAAAGGAGCCTGGAGGAGGTTACCGAAATCATCAACAGCAGAGTCCAGCTGCTGATCAATGAACAATTGTAACAGGATTCTTTTACCTTGCCCTCGGTCATGAAATCTCGCTTGCTTTTTTATGGAAAAAGGCGCATACTATCATTAGTCAAAAATGCGTGCTTTCACATTTTTGTCGAAAGGAGACACAGACATGATACAACGCCCAAGGTATCTCGATAAGTTGATCGATAAAAAAGAAAACGGAATGGTAAAGGTGATTACCGGTATCAGACGCTGCGGAAAGTCCTATCTGCTGTTTGAAATCTATCGCAGCTATTTAAACAGTATCGGCGTGGATAGTTCCCATATTATTGCTCTTGCCCTGGATGACGATGAAAATATCCGGTACAGGAACCCGTTGGAACTTGGAAAGTATATCCGAAGCCTGCTTGTGGACCAGGACAGGATGTACTATGTTTTTCTGGACGAGATTCAGAAGGTGGCGGATATTCCTAACCCATATCTGCCGGGCAGCGAAGAAACCGTAGGTTTTGTTGACGTTTTGCTGGGGCTTATGAAGATCAAAAACGTCGATCTGTATGTCACGGGAAGTAATTCTAAAATGCTTTCCTCTGATATCTTGACCGAGTTTCGCGGGAGAGGGGATGAGGTGCGCGTGAACCCTCTGTGCTATCGGGAATTTTATGATGCTTATGGAGATGATAAACGCCATGCGTGGCGGGATTATTTTACCTACGGCGGGATGCCGCTGATTCTCCGGCAGAAAACGCCGCAGGATAAAAGCAAATATTTACACGATCTTTTCGATAAGATTTATTTGGACGATATTATGGCACGTCACAAGATCGGTCACGACAAAATGGTGCTGGACGATTTGCTGGATCTGATGGCATCTTCGGTCGGTTCCCTGACCAATCCGATCCGTATCGCAAACACCTTCAGTTTGGTTAAAGGACTGTCTGTTACCAATGATACGGTGGGCAGATACCTTGATTATTTCATCGATGCGTTTATGCTTTATCGGGCGAAGCGGTATGATGTGAAAGGAAGAAAGCAGATCGGTTCCCCAATGAAGTATTACTATTCCGATGTGGGACTTCGCAATGCAAGGCTGAACTTCCGGCAGCAGGAAGAGAACCACATCATGGAGAATATTCTTTATAATGAGCTTCGCGTCAGGGAGTTTGATATTGACGTGGGCGTTGTGGAAGTGACGGCGAAAACAGACGAAGGAAAGAACAAAAGAGTGCAGTACGAAGTGGATTTCGTTGCGAACCGAGGCAGTAAACGATATTATATCCAGTCTGCGTTTGCCATACCGGATGAAGAAAAGCGGAAGCAGGAGATCCGCCCGTTTACCATGATACAGGATTCATTCAAGAAAATCGTTGTGGTGAGAGAGGATATCGAGCCGTGGCATGACGAGAACGGAATTTTATATGTCGGGATTGAGCAGTTCCTGTTGGAGGAATTGGCAATGGATCTGTAGAGGTAATTCCTCTTTCAGCGCAAAGACGCAACTAACCCTAAAAGCAGGAAAAGATGCGATTTCCTGCTCATAGGGATACGACACGGTCGGCTTTCGCGATCAGCGCTTCGTCGTGGGAGATGAAGATCATGGTTTCCGGACAGGTCTCAATGAAGCGCCCGATCCACGCGGAGGTAGCGGCATCCAGGTTATTGCTCGGCTCATCGAAGAGCAGCAGGCCGCAGCCCTTCAGCAGGGCTCGTGCGATGGAGATGCGCTGCTTTTCCCCGCCGGACAGGGAATGATCCTGGAATGATAATTTCCGTTCCGCCAGATGGCGGATGCCAAGACGGTCCATAATTGCGTAAACTTCTTCCCGGCTTGCCGAGAGGCGGCCCATTTGTACGTTTTCTGCCACGTCGCCCTCGAAAAGCCAGGGATCCTGCTGAACCAGGGCGAAGCAGTCGCGCCAGGCGTCGGGATTTAACTCTTTCAGCTCTTTGCCGGTGATTCGGATGCTGCCGCCGTAGTCGGGGTACAGACCGCAGAGGATTCGGAGCAGAGTCGATTTTCCGCTGCCGTTCGGACCGGTAACGGCTATTTTTTCCCCTTTCTTCACGGAAAATGACAGGCCGTTCAGGACTGGCTCACCGTCGTATCGAAACGAAAGGCTGTCGATCCGCAGCAGATCCTGTGACGGGACCGGGACGCTGGCTTTTGGGATGAATGTTTCCGCCGGTACTGTTTCTCCGGACAGGTCCTCCATTCCTTCGTAAAGAGGCTTCACCCGACGGACGTCGTTGTGGAATAAGGGAATTGTGCGGATGACGTTTCCGGACATTTCCATTAACTGGTTATATACGGCAAAATATCCCACCATCGCGGCTACATTTCCGGCTGTGATGCTGCCGCGGCTGACCATCAGAGCGCCGGCAAAAAGGATCAGAAGGATGCAAAAGGTATTAAGCCAGGAAAGAATATTGTCCGCAACGGTATTGTAGCGGCTGCTTTTGCGCACTACATTTTCATAATAGGTCTGATAAAGGTGGTCCAGACGTGCGAGCATGGCGTTTTTCAGACCGTATAGGATTATGGTGTGCGGCTGGACGGTGATTTCTGTTTCATAAGAGCGGAGGGCAGTGCGATATTCTTTTTCCAGCAGCCTGAACCTTGCCTGGGTTTTTTGGACCAGCACAGGGACCGTGAGCTTGAGGGCGGAAACGGCCAGGACAATCGCCGTAAAGAGGGCGCTGATCTGCAGGGAATTGTAAAGCAGATAGGCCAGCGTAACGGTTGTCTGAATGATCCCGCCGAGAATCTTTTCCCAGTCGCAGCGCAGTTCAATCGGGTCGTCCTCAATCCTGATGCTGGCTTCTCCCGCGTCGATGCTCATGGCGGACGCGTAGGTTTTCTCCAGGAAACGCCGCAGGATCTGCCGGTCGTGGCGCAGGGAACAGACATTCATCGTAATATCGCCGCAGACATAGGAGAGCAGCGGTTCGATGAATATATTTGCCAGCAGGCAGACGAGCAGCGTCCGGAAATCTGCCAGGCCGCCGGACAGATCCAAGCGAAAGACCCTGTCGGCGAAGCTGCCGAGAATGCCTGCCGTATATATGGTGATGAGAGAGCTGATCAGAGCGCCCGACGTATAAAAGATCAAAGCGGGAAACACGAACCTGCGGCAGTCTCTCAGAATCTGTTTTTCAGTTTTGTCCGGTCTATGCAAGGCGTATCTCTCCTTTCTCCATTCGATAAGTATGGTTGCTTACGGCGTCAAATACAGGGTCATGGGAAATGATAAGCGTCGGTCCGACGCGTTTTTGAAGCGCCCGGACCAGCACGGTCTTACTGTGTTCGTCCAGAGAATTGGTGGGCTCGTCTAAGAGCAGCAGCGAAGGGTCGAGAGCCAGGGCAAGTGCCAGAAAGACCTTTTTGCGCTCTCCACCGGACAGCTCGCGGATCTTCGTTTCGCAAAGCTGGGTCTGGTTCAATTCAAAATCTTCTGCGATGGTCAGGACACAGGACAGGTCCAGATCCGCTATCATGCTGTAGAAATCCTGGGGCGTGAACTCAAATTCGGCGTCTTCCTGGGGCAGATAGAAGACCCTGTGGGGAAAATCCTGCCCCGCTGCCTGTCCGGTTGGAATCTGTCCGGCAGGGATCTGCTCAGCCGGGATCAGTCCGGCGATCAATTTGAAAAGCGTCGATTTTCCGGCGCCGTTATCGCCTTTGATGAGGCAGATCCCGCTGGCAGGGAAAGAGACTGTCATATCGCGGAAGATTTCCCTGCCGTCAAAGGAGACGGTGACTCCGGAGAGGGAGACTGCCCAGGTCTGCGGCTCCTGTGAGGTTCGGACTGATCCTGTCGGGAGCCCTTTTACGGAATCCTCTTTTCCCGACGCACCGTACCATTCCGCCAGACGATTCCTGGCCTGACGGACGACAGCGAAGCGTGTGATCGAAGAAAACGCCGTGTTCACTGCGGCGAAGAAACTGCCCGACAGGGCGATGACCTTTACACCGGTATCGAGCGTAACAGCGCCGTACAGCGCCAACAGACCGGCCATGGCGTAAGTGCCGTATTTCAGCAGGACGGACAGGAAATTATCGAGATAATCTTCCGTCTGCCCGGCCAGGATCGACCGGTTGGTGATGCGTATATTTTCTTTGTGGATGCGCGCCAGCTTTTCCGTGTACCAGTTTTTCAGCTTATACAGCTTCAGCACAGGGAAGCCGTGATGGGCTTCTATGATAAAATTGGTGCAGACGGCCTCGATCTTCCTCATGTCCGTATAGTTCTGTTCGAGGAATCTCTTTACAATGAGCGGCGGGATGATCTGCAGAAGGGCGAATACGGTCAGCAGCACCGCCATAGGCAGGCTCAGCCTTGCAATAAAGATAAAGTAGGCGGCGATGCCGGCGAGACTGGAGCCAAGCCCCGGCAGATCCGTGACGAATTTGCCGGTGACTGCATTAAAATCGTCGTTCAGCCGTTCCTTGGACTGACCGCTGTCGGAGGAATAGAGCACGGGCAGCGGGCTGGAGAGAAACTGGCCGTACAATTCCATTTTGCAGCGATGGAGCGTCTGGGACTTCCTCCGTTCCAGCCAGACCTGGCAGGCGCTTTCGCACAGCTTGAAGCCGATCAGCAGGACGGCGAGCTTTAGCCCGGCGGTAAGCACTCGTTCCGTCCGTCCCCCGGTGGCGGCGTTCACGATCTCGGACATCCAGCTGGCGGTGAGCAGATTGATCGGAATATTTGTGAACTGGAACAGCCAGACGGCGACGGCCGTGTATTTTAATTGACGTTCAGAGGCTCCGAAAAGGGGGCCTGTGCGTTGGATCTTCATACGTGTCCTCCCTGAAAACAATTCGTGTCCCGCGGCGGTCCGCCCAGGCGGCGCGCAAGTCCGAATTCTGCGATGAGCCGCCCAGGCGGCGCAAGTCCGAATCCTGTGGTGGTCCGCCCAGGCAGCGTGTAAGTCCGAATCCTGCGGCATATTTATCATAAAAGATGCGCAGCGCAAGGGCAAGCGGGAGTTTGTTTTAAAATAAAGTCTCTTTTTCAGATAGAAAACCCGCCGGGCCAGGATGCCGCAGCGGGTTTCTATCATTGATATATAATTTTTCGGATCGTGCATTCGGACAGACCGAATCTTCCGGCCAGCTCTTCTATGGAAATGTTTTCCGCGTAAGCGTCCCGAATCTGGCGGTTGCGCCTGGCATAGTAATCTTTTGCGCCACTTTTGCAGCCCCATCCGGTTTTCACGTCTGCTTTTGGAATATAAAGAAGTCCTCCCTGAAAATAATCCTGAAGGCTCCGAAGCACTTCTTCGGGCAATACGACTGCCGCATTCTGATATTTCATTCCGTCCTCCTTAATGAATGAATCGAAACAGTTTCATCATTAAGAGCAGAATCAGCAGTGCATATAAAATGAATGATCCATGCAGAACCCTATATGCCTGCTCATTCTGCATGGTTCGTTATTTGAAACACCTCATTTCTCATGTGCAAGGTCCTCCTTTCCTGCCGGCTTCGCCGCCGCAATTACTGTCTGCCTTGAAAAGGTTATCATAGACGCTTCCGCATCTGATACGGGTATTATAGGATAAATAGGGGATCCCTGTCAATGGGACAATGGGATCGGCGGGGAAATATTTTGTAAAGGTTTTCTACTAAAGACATACAGATGATTGCGCCGTCGTTGATTGCATCAAAATTTCGTGATATAATATTAAGCGATACAAGCTGGTAAATATTCATATAACGTATAGAATTTTTCATATAGAAGCATGCAGCTGATCCATGCGCGGCTGGCAAGGCTGCAAAAAGGAATCAAAAGACTAAGAAGGAATCAAAGTATGCCGGAGTATGTATTGCAGACCACAGATCTTACAAAAATATATCGGAAGCAATGTGTGTTGGACCATATTTCACTTAAGGTTCAGGAAGGAGATATTTACGGCCTGATCGGCGGTCAGGGCAGCGGAAAGACCACATTGATCCGGCTTCTTCTGGGGCTGGCGGCGCCGGATGAGGGAGATTTTACCCTTTTTGGGAAAAACTCCGGCAAAAATTCAGAAGAACGCCTTGGGAAGAAGCGGGTGAGGATCGGTTCCCTGGTCGGCATCCCCGCTCTTTACCAAAACCTGACGCCCATGGAGAATCTCAGAGCCTATAAGAAAATCCTGAGGGCTGTTGACCGGGATATGGAGAAGGAGGATCTGACGGGGCTGCTGGAGATGGTGGGCCTGGACCCGGAGGACAAAAGAAAGGCGCGGACTCTTTCCGGCGGCGCAAAGCAGCGGCTTGGGATCGCCATATCCCTTCTTGGAAATCCCAAACTGCTGATCCTGGACGAGCCTTATCAAAATCTTGCGCCCAAAGGGATCGCACAGATGCGGGAGCTGCTTTTGAGGCTGCAGGAGAAGCGGAAGCTGACCATATTTTTTACCAGCGCGAATCTTCATGTTTTCCCCGATTTTGCCACCAGGTATGGCTTCCTTTATAAGGGAAGGCTGGAAATGGAGCTGACGGCGGAGGAACTGAAGGAGGAAAACAAGAATCTGACGCTGGAAGAATACTACACGAAGCTTATAAAGGATTTTGCCGGGAGGGAAGGACGTTGAGATATCTTTTTTATCATGAACTGCTCATAATGCGCCATTCCAGAGCCGTGAAATTCGTCTTTTGGTACTCGCTCATTACGACCGTTATGCTGGCCTTTTCCCCGAATAATTACGACGCCACGTTTTTTCAGTCAGGATACGGCGCCCTTTTTACGGTTTATCTGCATTATGTGGGAAACTGTCTGATCATCTATGCCGTTCTGGCAGGAGGTCTGATGGGGCAGGAGTTTGATTTCGGAACCATGCAGAGCACGGTGGGCCGGGGCGTAAAGCGGAGCCGGGTATTCCTCGTAAAGGTGACCTGCATATTTGTCATGTCCATCCTTACTTATCTGCTCAGCATTGTTTTGGCCTGTCTGGTCCGTACCTGGAAATGGGGATACAATCCCCATGGGTTTACGCTGGAGAATTATTGGGCCAAGGCGGCGAGCTTCCATGTCGGCATGGTGATTCTTACCCTTTCTTACCTATGTGTGTTTATTTTCCTGATGGTGCTGTTCCAAAATACGGGAGTGGGCTTTGCGGTTTCTCTGGCTGTGACCTTCCTGGATGCCGCTTATCAGGACCGATTCACGTTCTTTTATTACAGCAGCAACGGCTACGGAAGGATCGGAGGCGCCTTTTCGGCGGAGGTTCTGATGCGGCGGGCGGTTTTGGACGATACCATCCTGACAGGCGGATTCTGGATGATATTCGTGCCCTGTATCTGTATCGGCACAGCGGCGCTGACAGCGGCATTCCTTTGTTTTTTGAAGAGGGATATGAAGTAATTTCAGGGTAAATTATGGAATAAAGTAAACAGCTTCAGAAAAATGGAATCGCTGCAGGGAAACAGGCACGTCAGGAGCTGTCTTCGAATAAAATATAGCAACTAACATGAAAAAGGTATGAAAACCTATGAACTGTTTCTGGATTCTTTTGCTGCTTTCTTGTTGCGGCGGTTCCAATTGCGGCTGCTGCGGCAGCAATAACTCTGTCAATTCCTATGGAAGGGGAATCAACAGCTGCTCCTGCGGCACAGGAAATGTCGGCTGTGGATGTGTTCCCCAGAATGACACAGGCTGCGGCTGTCCCGGCCAGCGCAGCGCTAATGTCGGGGTCTGTCAGCCAGTGAGCAGCGACTGCGGCTGCAGCAATGACTGTGGATGCGGCAATGATCGCGGCAACGATTGTGGATGCGGCAATGATTGTGAAAGCGTCAATGATTGCGGAAGTAATTCTTATTCTACAAATTCCTATTCAGGCATTACAAGATTTCCCCAGGTGTCCAGCATTTCTGATACCTGCGGCTGTGATGGAAAATAAAAATAGAAGGAGAAAGGGGCTGCGGTTGCAGCCTCTTTTTTCATAAAGTTCTCAGATTATGTTTTTCCACTGAATGATTTCTTTAAATAATAGTCTTTCATGGAAATAACTTCTTCAAATAAATCCCCGAGAAAAAATAAAATAATAGTTGACTTTTGACTTAGTATATGTATAATGATTCTTTGTAAATAAAAAGTTTAGTAACTGTAAATTGAAGAAGGCGGGACAATGAGCATAGAGGAACAGATAGGGGAAAAGATCCGGAATCTCCGGAACCAGAACGGTCTGACCCAGGAGGAGCTGGCGGACCGGACAGAATTGACAAAAGGGTTTATATCACAGTTGGAAAGAGGGCTCACCGCGCCGTCGGTGTCTACGCTTTATGATATCGTGGAGTGTTTGGGTACGAATCTTTCTGACTTTTTTCATGAGGAAGAGAACCAGCAGATCGTTTTTCCCAGGAAGGATTATTTTGAAAAGGAAGACGCCGCAGGCAACAATATACAGTGGCTGATCGCCACAGCCCAGAGCAGAAGCCTGGAGCCGATCCTGGTCCGGCTGCAGCCCGGAGAGTCCATGCCGGAGGACAAGCCCCACGAAGGGGAAGAATTCGGTTATGTGATGGACGGCAAGATCATGCTGCATTATGGCGAAGAGAAGATGGTGGTAAGGAAGGGAGATTCCTTTATTTTCCCGGCCAACAGAAAGCATATGATCAGCTCCGCCAGCAGGAAGGTGTCCGTTTTCTTATGGATCAGCAGTCCGCCAAGCTTTTAACTGTTTTTTTAGACGAATATGATGAATTAACGCAGGAGCAAGCAGGAATGAAAGATGTGATATTGCAGCTGGATTCCGTGAGCAAGACCTTTGACGGGAAGAAGGTGCTTGACAATCTGAATCTGGAGATCGGACGGAATGAGTTCATTACCCTTTTGGGTCCGTCGGGGTGCGGAAAATCCACCACCCTGCGCATTATCGGAGGATTTGTGAAGCCGGACAGCGGCCGGGTGCTTTTTGAAGGGAAAGACATTACGGATTTAAGCCCCGATAAGCGGAATATCAATACTGTTTTTCAGAAATATTCCCTGTTCCCTCATATGAATGTGGCGGAAAATATTGCTTTCGGCCTGAAGCTGAAGAAGAAAAGCAGTCAGTATATAAAGGATAAGATAAAGTATGCCCTGAAGCTGGTGAATATGGACGGTTATGAGGAGCGCAAGCCGGATTCCCTGAGCGGCGGGCAGCAGCAGAGAGTGGCCATCGCCAGGGCCATCGTCAACGAGCCGGATGTGCTTTTGCTGGACGAACCCCTGGGTGCCCTTGACCTGAAGCTGCGCCACGGCATGCAGAGGGAGCTCATCAAGATTAAGAAGGAAGTTGGCATCACCTTCATCTATGTGACCCATGACCAGGAGGAGGCCCTCACCATGTCCGACCGGATCGTGGTGATGAATAAGGGCATCATCCAGCAGATGGGAACATCCAAAAGCATCTATGACGAGCCCCAGAACGCCTTTGTGGCCGATTTTATCGGGGACAGCAATATCATTGACGGCGTGATGAAGGCGGATCGTCTGGTGGAGATCCAGGGAGCGGCCATTCCCTGCGTGGATGAAGGCTTCGGCAGGGACGAGCTGGTGGATGTGGTCATCCGGCCTGAGGATCTGGTGATCACAAGAGAGGATCAGGGCTATCTGAAGGGCATGGTGGTTTCCATTATTTTCAAGGGCGCCTATTATGAGATCAAGGTGCGCGTGGGGCAGTACGACTGGGTGATTCAGAGCGTGAATCCGGCCCAGATCGGTTCCATGGTGGGGCTTACAATCCTGCCTGACAATATCCAGATCATGCATAAGCCCCATTCTGAGGATGCTCAGGTGGAGAAGCGCGACTGAGTTACGGAGGCTGGCACACAAGATGAAGAAGATTAAATCCATAAACAGCCGCGTATGGCTGTCTTCCCCTTATCTGTTCTGGATCGTGGGCTTCACGGTGATCCCCATGATCATGATCTTCGGCTATGCGCTGACGGATAAAACAGGGGGATTTACTCTTGCAAATATCGGGGCCATATTTGAACCCATTCATTTTAAGGCCATGGTATTTTCTGTGGAGATCGCCCTGGGGTGCACGGTGATCTGTATCCTGCTTTCTTATCCCCTGGTGCTGGCTCTGCGGCATTTACATATGGGAAAACAGGGCTTTACCCTGTTTATCCTGATCATCCCCATGTGGATGAACTTTATCCTGAGGGTTTTAGCATGGCAGATGATCCTTTCCAGAAACGGAATATTGAATTTCCTTCTGACATCCCTGGGACTGAATCCCCTGTCCCTTGCCAATACCGGCACGGCCATTATGATAGGCGTGGTATATGATTATCTGCCCTACATGGTGCTTCCGATCTTCAACGCCATAGCGGATATCGACGAGGATATCATAGAAGCGGCGAAGGATCTGGGCGCCAACAGTTTTGCGGTGTTCTGCAAGATCATATTCCCCCTGTCGGTGCCCGGGCTTTTGAGCGGGATCGTGATGGTGTTCGTGCCCTCCATGACCTCCTTTGTGGTGGCGGACATTCTGGGAGGCGGAAAGCTGCAGCTGATCGGCAACATCATTGAACAGGAATTTACCAAGAATTCCGATTGGAATCTGGGAAGCGGCCTGTCCGTATCCCTGATGATCTTTGTGCTCATCAGCATGGCCTTTACTTCAAAGGAGGACGCGAAGGGAAGGAGGGAATCGGCCATATGGTAGAAAAACTGAAAAACTGGCTGAGCCGTTTTTATATCGGGATCATCCTTCTGTTTATGTACGCGCCGATCCTGGTGCTCATCGTGCTTTCCTTTAACCAGTCCAGGTCCAGGGTGGTATGGGGAGGCTTTACGCTGTCCTGGTATAAGAGCCTCTTTTCCAATGCGCAGATCATGGACGCCTTATGGACCACTCTGGTCTTAGCCTTCCTGTCAGCCTTTATCGCTACGATCATCGGCGTGATGGGAGCTTTGGGGATCCATGCCATGCGGCGCAAAAATTATCAGGTGATGATGATGTTTACGGATATCCCTCTTTTGAATGCGGATATCGTCACAGGCATCGCCCTGATGCTCTGGTTTGTGCGGTTTTTGCCCCTGGGCTTTACCAGCGTGGTGGTGGCGCATATTACCTTTAATATCCCTTATGTGATCCTGAGCGTGATGCCAAGGATCCAGCAGATGAACGTGAGCCTGTACGAGGCTGCAAGGGATCTGGGAGCCAATGCGGTATATGGTTTTTTCAGGGTCGTGCTTCCCCAGCTTGCCAGCGGGATCCTGTCCGGCTTCTTTATGGCCTTCACCATGTCCATGGATGATTTTGTGATCACTTATTTTACCAAGGGGGCGGGAGTGAATACCCTTTCCACCATGATCTACGCCCAGATCAGAAGAGGGATCAAGCCGGAGCTGTACGCGCTGTCCACCATTATCTTTGCTTTTGTCTTTATCATCCTGATTCTGGTCAATTACTGGCCGGGGGCTTCCGGGAAGGGAAAGCGGGCGGAGAAGGATTACTGACAGAGGCCATTGACAGAATGGAGGCTGCGGGCACAGGGATACTGACAGAGGCCATTGATAGAATAGAGGCTGCTGGCAGGGATACTGACAGAATAATGATTCGTGAGGAATAAATGAGAATAGAGATAGGAGATTTGGAGAAATGAAGAAAAGAATCGCTTTTTTATCAGTTTTTGCCGCCCTTTTCGTGCTGTGCCTGGGGCTTGGGGGCTGCGGGAAAAAAGGAGAGAACGGCACGCTCACCGTATTCAATTATGGGGAATACATGGATATGGAAGTGCTGGATATGTTCACGGAGGAAACAGGGATCGAGGTTTTGTATGAGGAAGCCCTGACTCCTGAGGAGATGTATACCAAATATAAGCACGGAGCCATCGAGTACGATCTGTTGTGCACCTCCGAGTATATGCTGCAGAGACTGATGGCGGAGGGCGAGCTTCAGCCCATAGACATCGGAAGCATGGAATATGCGGACAACATCGGAGACCGTTACTGGGAATTCGCGAGAAGCTTTGACCCGGAGAATCAGTATGTGGTTCCTTATTTCTGGGGCACGGTGGGCATCCTGTATGATGAGGATAAGGTGAAGGCTCCCGTGGACAGCTGGGATGTGCTGTTCAACGGGGAATATAAGGATGAGATCATCATGCAGAAAAGCATGCGCGACGCTTACATGGTGGCTTTAAAGTATCTGGGTTATTCCCTGAATACGGAGAACGAGGAAGAAATCCTGGAGGCCCAGAATCTGCTCATCAGGCAAAAACCGGATGTGCAGGCTTATCTGGTGGACGAGGCCAGGGATGAACTGGTGGCAGGCAACGCGACAATGGCGGTGATCTATTCCGGGGAAGCCTATCTGGGCCGCCAGTACGGCCTGGAAAACGGCAGAAACCTAAAATATGTCATTCCCAAGGAAGGGTCCAATGTCTGGCTGGACTGCTGGGGCGTGACGAAACACTGTGATAATATGGATGCTGCCCAGAAATTCCTGGATTTCCTCTGCAAGGAGGACGTGGCGATGATGAATTTTGAGTTTATATATTATTCCACACCCAATGAGGCTGTGATCGCAGAGCTGAGCGACGAGGACAGGGCGGACGAAGCCCTTGTTCCCGCGGACGATGCTATGGATAACTGCGAGGTTTATACGGTGACCAATGAGGAAACCACTGAGCTGATGAACCGGCTGTGGAAGGAACTGGGAGCGGAGTAGGGTCAGGAGCAGATAAGCTGATAAATGGCCGTAAGGTCAAGAGCAGGATAAGCTGACGCAAATGACCGCAGGGTCAGGAGCAGGATAAGCAGACGAATGGCCATAAGGTCATGAGTAAGATAATGCGACGAGGTGGGAGAATAAAGTGGAAGAAAAGAAATTTCATGTGATAACCGGAGATGAAGAGGGTTTTGCCTCGATGCTGCCGAAGATCATGGATGTGGACCGGGAATGCTATGAGGATCAGTATGTGGGTGAGCTTGAAAAAATGCAGGCAAGATACCAGCAGAATCATAGCACCTTTGTATGCGTGATGGACGGCGACGAGGTGGCGGGCTATATCAATTTTTTCCCGGTAAAACCGGCTCTGTGGGATGAGATCGTGGAAACCGGCATGAAGATCAGGGATGACGACATCCTTCCGGAAGAGCTTGCGGAGTACCACAAGAGGGAGAAAAAATCAGAGGAGACGGAAGCGGAGAAGGAGACAGAAGAGGAAAAGGAAGAAGAAACCGACGAAGACGATGAGGATGACGGGGAAGAAATCCCTGTGGAAGAACTGAATCGGCTCTTTATCATTTCCATAGCCATTAGAAAAAAGTACCGCAAAAAGAAATATGGAACAGTCCGTGAGCTTTCCAGGGGTTTTATTGAGTATCTGAACAAGCTGGAGAAGGACGGCTTTCCCATAGATGCCATTTCCGCCACTGCGGTTTCGGAGGACGGGAAGAAGTTCTTACGGAACCATATGTTTGGGGAATACAGGGAAATTGAGAACGGAAATATCGTTTATCTCTGTGAGGGCATTTACCTGGAAAAGCTTTTGAAAAACGAGCTGTATTTTAAAACCTACCAGGACGATGTGTATATGTTCCTGCCTTATGCGGATAATATCCGAAATACCAGGATCGATAAGCTCTTTGAAGAAGAGGATCCGGAGGTCCCCTGCAAGGTTCCGAAAAAGGCGAAGTGGCTTATGGACGCCCTGGATGACTGCCTGATGTATGAATTTGAAAGCGATATGGTGAATGAGCTGGAGCGGGTTTATATCGGAGAGAAGCTTCTCATGCATACCCTGGATGAATCCTATTCCCTGGAGGAAGGGGAGCGGCCTCATATCGTGGGGGAGGAGACAGTATATATTTCTCTGCTGGCCCACCGCTCCACCCACATGTATGTTGTGATGCTTTTCATTCCGGACAGCCGGTATTCCGCCTCCCAGCTGGAGGACCAGCTGTGTCAGTCCTATCTGAAGATCCGGGAAAAAGAGGATGTGGATGAAAAAGGTTTTTACCAATACCTGGATCTGAATGAATTCCTGAGAAAGGAATATGGTCTGCTGCCCTGCGGCAGAGGGAAGTGTATCCTCTGTATGTCTAAAAAACCGGAGGAGAAAAGGGAATTTTTAAATATTTTGTCTGCGGAAGCCGCCAACAGCATGCATCAGGAATTCCATATCCAGTTTCCCCAGCTGAGGGAGGAGGCAAAACATAACCGGGCCATTTATGACTATTATGAGACCTATATGACGGATGAGGTGGTCGCTTTTATCCTCTATGATTTCAATAAACGGGGGTTAAAAGAACGGGAGGAATTGACTGCAACTTATATTTTCATCGCGGAACTGGTCATTTTCCAGAACACCGCCCTGAATAAGATGACGATCAAGGTCTCCAACGCTCTGTCCCACGAAGGGGATGTCTCCTATGAATATATCGATCAGCTTTATCTGGATTACGCCAAGACGGTGAAATTCTGGCAGAGCAATAATTTCAAATATTACGGCACGAGAAGGGAAGCGGATCAGATCCGGGACGCTTTCAGGAACGACGAGCTGCGGAGCAATTATCAGGAGCAGCAGGAATTCCTGGAACATATGGTGGAGATCAAAAGCGCTCAGGTGGAGCGCCGGAACGGAACCGTGATCAATGTGGCTGCAACTATTCTGGCCGTACTGCAGGTAAAAGAATACCTTGTGGGTCTGCTGAGCGGTCTGTATGGGCGTATGGGAATTCCCATAGAATCCGCGGGCAGTACCTTTGATGTGATGGTGCTGGGAGGCGGGGGCCTGCTTCTTTTGGTGCTGTATGTCCTGAATAAAAGGAACAGTTATCTGCGGAGACGTAAGCTGAAGCAGCTGAAGGATTTGAGAGTGGAGATGATGAGCGATGATCACTAAAAATAAAACGTTATTCTGGAACCGCAGATGGCTCTGGTTTGTCCTTCTGCTGGCGGTAAGTCTTTTCCTGTCCTACCTGCAGCCCATCACCCTGGCCGAGGGCGGCGAGGTCACCTTCTTAAGTATGCTTGCCATCGTCCTGATCGGATATTTTTACGGCGGCTGGGCCGGCACCCTGGGCGCCCTTCTGTTCGGAGTGTTAAAGTATTTCCTGGATTATCATCTCACCCTGAATGTGGCGGAGCTTACGGATTATATTTTCGGATACGGGCTGTTAGGTGTCGGAGGCTTCTTTAGAAACTGGCAGGGCAGCTGGAAATGGAAAAAAGAAAAGGATTCCGGTTCCGGGGAGGGAGTGTCCAAGGACGCCTGCCTGACAGAGGAGGCGCAATTTGTCAGAGGGGAAAGCACCCTGCTGCGTTGTTATCTGCTTGCAGTGACACTTCGTTATATTGAAAGCGTATGGAACTGTCTCCAGTATTATTATAAACCCTGGGAATCTATTTGGGAAAATATCTGGGACGAGTCCATTGTTTACTGCGCCGGATATGTGGGGGCGGAGGTGCTGATCACGGTGATCGTCCTTCTGATCCCCCAGGTGAGGGAGGCTTTGGAGTATTTAAAATTTGTGGCTACCCACGATTATGTGGAGGATCTGGATACCTTTTGATGGAGCGGCAGATCGAGCGGCTGGCTGATTTGATGGAAAATCGTTCCTGCATGAATTTTCCTCGAAAAAGGTATTTCATTCCATGTGGTTTTGTGGTAGACTGATTCTAGCGTACCGGACAGATCTTTTATGGAATCGATGAAATACGGAATCGATGAAATACGGAAGCGATGAAATATGGAATCGATGAAATACGGAATCGATGAAATATGGAACAGATGGAATGAAGACATATCGATTGCCGGTACAGTGCAGACGAGGAGGCAGGATACATGGAAGGCGGAACAACGACAGGCAAATATGTGGCATATGTATCTACTTATACAATGGGAGACAATCACGGGATCCGGGTATATGATGTGGATACCGAGAAGGGAAGATTTATCGAAAAGGATAAGGTAGAGATCACCAATTCTTCCTACATCGCGGTTTCCCATAACCGTAAATATCTCTATTCCATTACGGATTTCGGCGTGGAGGCTTATTCCATCAAGGAGGATGGAAGCCTGGGGCTGATCAATATCGCGTCTATCAATGGGATGAGAGGCTGCTATATTTCCACGGACTATACGGATAAGTACCTGTTTGTGGCGGGATATCATGACGGAAAGCTGACGGTGCTCAGGCTGAAGGAAAACGGCGCCATCGGAGAGATCACCGACGAGATCTACCATAAAGGCCTGGGAAGCGTGGCAGACCGGAATTTCCGGCCCCATATCAACTGCGCCCGCATGACCCATGATAACAAGTATCTGCTGGTGGCGGACCAGGGAATGGATCATGTGAACGTCTACAGCCTGGATCTGCGCAGGGGCAGGATGAAGCTGGCGGATGTGATCAGAAGCGAGCTGGAATCCGCTCCCAGACACATTAAGATTTCCAAGGATGGACGCTTTATTTATATCCTGCATGAGTGGAAATGCTTTATTGATGTATACAGCTATGAAGAGCGGGATGGAGACCCTTATTTTGAGAAGATCCAGACCATTTCCACACTGGATAAGGAGCAGAGCAAGAACTGTGCCGCCAGCGCCTTAAGCTTCTCGGAGGATTATCATTATCTGCTCAGTTCCAATGCCGGGGATGAGTCTGTAATTGTCTACAATGTGAATCAGGAGGACGGAACCCTTGAGATGAATTTCTGCCTTCCCATCAGCGGAACCTATCCCAAGGATGCGGAATTCTTCCCGGACAACCGTTTCCTGGTGTCTTTAAACCATGAGTCCAACAGCATGACCTTTTTCAAGATGGACCTGGAGAACGGCACCATTATGATGAACGGACCCGAGCTGAAGGTGAACGCCCCCAACTGTATCGTATTCCACAGGCTGGGGTAGGATCGGGTTGGAAGGATCGGGCTGAAGTGAGACCGGTTCTGGCAGGATCGGGCCGAAAAGGATTGAGCTGAACAGGATCCGGCTGAACAGGATTGGGCTGAAATGAAATATCGAAACGGAATATAGGAAAGCCGCGCTGGCTCCCTTTTATGGGGTAGCGCGGCTTTTGCAATCCATAAATTTCGTGGTTTTCATTGGAATTGGATCATGGCTGAAATTTATCTTTGTATCCTGGGGAGTAGAAAGCCGTTAGGGAATCCAGCCTGGCAGACATGTTCCGCATCAGGGCATCCAACAGGGTGACTGCCACCATGGATTCCATGACCACCACGGCCCTGGGAACGATGACGGGATCGTGCCGTCCTTTGATCTGCAGGTCTATTTCCGATTTTTCCCGGTTTACGGTCTGCTGTGTCTGATAAATGGAGGGAGTCGGCTTTACATGGGCGCGGATCAGGATCCGGTCGCCGTCGCTGATGCCTCCCAGGATGCCTCCCGCGTGGTTTGTGGTCTTTACGATCTGTCCGTCCTGTATCCGGAAAGCGTCGTTGTTTTCGCTGCCCCTGCGTTGGGAAACTTCGGCGCCATCCCCGATCTCTACGGCCTTTACCGCGCCGATCGACATGACTGCCCTGGCAAGCTCCGCATCCAGTTTCTGAAAAACGGGATCGCCGATCCCGGCAGGCAGCCCTTCCACAAGGCATTCCATGGAACCTCCTACGGAATCATTGGCAGCCCGGGCTTCCTGCAGATAGGCGAGGGCAGCTTCGTTTGCCTCCAGATCCGGCATAGCGGTAGGGGTAGCAAGGATCGCGTCCCGGTGAAAGGACGCATAATTTATGGTAACAGGTCCGATGGAACGGGTATAAGCCTGAACCCGGATTCCCAACCCGGATAAAATTTTGCTGGCGATGGCTCCTGCCGCCACGCGGCCGATGGTTTCCCGTCCGGAGGAACGTCCGCCGCCCCGGTAATCCCGGAAGCCGTATTTTGCATCATAGGTATAGTCCGCGTGACCGGGGCGGTAGCAGTCTGCGATATTGGAATAATCCCGGGAGATCTGGGAGGTATTGCGCACCATCAGGGAAATGGGAGTGCCGGTGGTCCTGCCTTCAAAAGTGCCGGAGAGGATTTCTACCAGATCCTCCTCCCTGCGGGCAGTAGCGATGGGGCTTACGCCGGGCTTCCTGCGGTCCAGAAAAGGCTGGATATCCTCTTCGATAAGGGGCAGTCCGGCGGGACATCCGTCAATGACTACGCCCAGAGCTTTGCCATGGGATTCCCCCCAGGTAGTGATGGAAAATAATGTGCCGTAAGTATTGCCAGCCATATATGGAAAACCTCCTTTGTCTGTCTGCTGATAAGCTATATTGACAGGCTACATTATACTATATCCCCGAATTCTTTTCAAGGCGTGCCTTTCCCACAATATATTCTAGTGAAAATTTCTGTCCTGAACTCTGGCGAAAACACTTGTTTTGTATTCCGGCAAAAGCTTCCGCCTTATATTCTTACAATTCTTTTACAAAATCTCCAATCTGTTGATAAATACATTCTCCCATGGTAATATTTTTTCAGATACAGCAGAACATATTATCAGGAGGGAAGAAGATGAAGCGAAGCAGGTCCAATGAAACAGCCTTTTCCAAAACGGCTGTCATATTTGTCCTGATCTGCTGCCTTTGCCTCGCCAGCTGTGGGAAGGCAGGGACGGATACGGAGAGCAGAGGAGGGAAGGAATCCAGCCAGTCCACGCAGCCTCTTGCGGACGGGGGCATATCTGCCCAGCCCCTTGAGGGTGAGGACAAAAGCGAAGAAGAATCTTCCCGGCCAGCCGGTCCCACCTCTATAGAAGAAATAATCGCCATGGACAGCACTCCCATGCCTGACCAGGTCATCCCGGAAGGCAGGGAGGTAGTTACCCTGGGAACATTCGGCGAGGTATTGAGCTATAGACAGCTGTACAAGGCGGTAAGCACCTTCAATCAGGTGCAGGACAAGTATTTCGTCTATGTTGAGGAATATTCCAGTTATAACAGATTCCTGATGGATATCGCCAGAAAGCAGGGAATGGATTTGTACAGCTTCAGCCCCTACGGCAGTGTCAGCAAGGAAGCCCTTGTGAGCAACGGCGTCCTGGAGGATCTGACTCCTTATTTTGAGAAAAGCGATATCATCAGCAGGGAGAATATGGTCGATTCGGTATGGCGTGCGGGAAGCGTGGAGGATCGGCTGTATTTCCTGATCCCGAGTTTCCGCTGCCGTGGGCTCCTGGTAGAAAAGGGGACTACCAAAGAAGGCGCCTGGAGCGGGAAGGATTATATTGAATTGGGACTGAAAAATCCGGGCTGCATGCTGACGGATGGAATCCAGACGAATCCAGCAAATCCGCTGATCGGTGATCTGCAGTGGTATATGTCGGCTTTTATCAACTGGGAAGACCTGACCTGCAGCTTTGACAGCGATGAATTTATAGGGCTTTTGGAGAGTTTAAAAACCCTGGGGGACTACAAGTACGAGGATGCGGATGAAGATGCCTCGCCGGCTGAGCTGATCCGTGAAAGGGTATATCTGACGACCTCTGTGCTTATCAGTCTGGATTATGGACTGCGAAGCTACCGGGATATTACGGATGCCTTTGGAGACGATTATGAAATCGCAGGGTTTCCAAGCGCTGACGGAAGTCTGCAGTATGGGATGATCTATGATGAGATTTATTGCATGAACGCCGCTTCCGGGAACAAAGAGGGCGCCTGGGCTTTCCTGGAGTATCTGCTTTCCGAGGATTACCAGCAGCCGGATCCGCCTATCTACGACCGGCATGACGACAGTACCATCGCTACCATGCTGAACGGAGCCTTTCCTGCAAGGAAGGATATGCTGGAGAAGGGCTTGCAGGCAAATGTGGATTATGTGGATGATCCCATGCGGGTATCCTACCGTACAAACCGATATGACGGTGAGACGGAAAAAGGAGGCTATGGGGGCACCACAAAGGAGGACAAGGAGGCGATCTGGCACATCATTGACAATGCTTATCGGCCCAGTTTCGATGTGGGAGACCATACATTGCTTATTGTCCTGCAGGAGGAAACGGATCCGTTTTTCCTGGGCCAGAAGACGGCAGAGGAAGTGGCGGATATCATACAGAGCAGATTGAGTTTGTATCTGGCTGAATATGAATAGGCTGCTGGCTGAACTGTTGGAAAAAAATCCGAAAAAAGCTTGAATAACGATATGAATCATGTAATAATGTTGTTGCCTTTTTAAAAACCGGAGGCTCACAGGGGGTAATATCGTTATGTATAAACTGTTAAAGCAGGAAGGGCGGGCAAAACGGGGGGAGCTCCATACAGTGCATGGTGTGATCCAGACGCCGGTGTTTATGAATGTAGGGACGGTGGCGGCCATCAAGG
>CANQBS010000005.1 GCA_947589075.1 uncultured Acetatifactor sp. | reverse complement strand
GAATATGTACCTACAGTGGCGCAGCCTGTGACAGCGGAAGCCACGCCGACGCCTGTGCCGGAGACGGAGGAAGAAGGCCCCGCGGAGACGGTGCAGCCTGTGGAACCCACCGTGGAGCCCACCGTGGAGCCCACGCCGGCCCCGGTGATAAAGCCCTGCGAGTTTGCCATAGATTATGACCTGCTGCACCAGATGGCGGACAACGACCAGCAGGCATGGCTGGCGGATTATATTCAGGGGCAGGAGCCTGTGACCACAAATGAATACACGGGAATGTTCGAGGGATATAATCTGATCTTCCTGACGGCGGAGGGATTCTGCTCCTACGCCATAGACCAGGAATTGACGCCGACTCTGTATAAGCTGGCAAATTCCGGCTTTGTGTGTGAAAATTACTATGTGCCCCTATGGAGCACCAGCACCAGCGACGGTGAGTACATCAACCTGACAGGGCTGATCCCCGACGGACAGCACAGTATGCGGAAGAGCGGGTCCAACGACATGGCCTTTTCTTTACCCAGGTTTTTTGCGAAGCTGGGGGTGGGAAGCAAGGCGTACCATGATAATACCATGGATTATTACAGCCGGAATATCAGCCATAACAATCTGGGGTATATTTTTAAGGCCTCCAAACTGGGAAAGCTGAGCGAAGCCGAATGGGGGCAGTATCTGTTCCCGCTGGAGCACAGCACCTGGCCCAGTTCCGATCTGGAGATGATGCAGAGCACCATACCGGAGTACGTGACCCAGGAGCATTTCAATATTTATTACATGACCGTTTCCGGGCATATGAATTACAGCTTTACCGGCAACTACATGTCTTCCAAGAACCGGGACGCGGTGTCGGGGCTGGACATGTCTGAAAATGCAAGGGCGTACATCGCCTGCCATGTAGAGGTGGATAAGGCCCTGGAATATCTGCTGGAGCAGCTTGAGGCGGCCGGACAGCTTGAAAAGACGGTGATCTGCATGAGCGCCGATCATTACCCTTACGCCATGGAGCAGTCCCAGCTGGATGAGCTGGCCGGAAAAAGCGTCGCGGACAATCTGGATATCTACCGCAATAACCTGATCCTGTGGCATGTGAGCATGGAGGAGGAACCGGTCATTGTGGATAAGGTTTGCGGAGCTATGGATCTGATGCCAACCCTGTTAAATCTTTTTGGCTTTGATTACGATTCCCGTCTGTTCGCTGGAAAGGATATTTTCTCGGATGAAGAGGGGATGGTGATCTTTAAGGACCGGAGCTTCATTACGGATAATGTCATTTATGACAGAACCAATAAGAAGACCATCTGGAGAAGTGATCTGGAGGCGGAGGGGATCATAACCAACGATATCGCAGGATATGTGGATGAACGGGGAGTTGCCGGGATCTACGCAGATTATCAGGCTTCTCATGATCCTTCCGGTAATCCTTCGGTTGATCCTTCCGGAGATCCTTCCGGCGAGACCGGCATCCTCAGGATTCCCAGCACGAAGAAGCAGCTGGATACCGAAGAAGCCCGTGACCAGTATATGGAAGAATGCCAGCAGGATATGAAGAACAGATGGCAGTTCAGCGCCGACATCTTGAGAAACGACTATTATCATGCCATCATGGAGGCGCTTCCGGAAGAATACCAGAACAGCGGTTATAATCCGGCAGTGGAGTGGATCCCTGCAGAAGAGCAGATCCCGGACGAAGAACAGGTTCCGGAAGAGACGCCCGAATCTTAAAGAGGCTCTGCAGAGATGCCTTTCTGGGCCAGATAGGAGGATAATGCCCTGTCCCAGATCCTGTCGGGCTCCTTGGAAAGAAGGAAGGTCCGCATGGAGACTCCGGTGGTGAGAACCGCTCTGCCCTTGTCATATCGGACCGTCAGCACCAGGGCGCTTATCTGGGAGGGGTCGAAATCACTGTCTTCCCGGCTGAGAAGCTTTTCTGCCAGCTCTGGCTTTAAGAGCAGTATGAATTTAAAAGAAAGGGGTGTGCGCTTGCCTTTCATGAGGTGAAAGCACAGCCCTTTTAAATTGCTCCAGGGCATAAAATCATAATCCGGAACCTGGCCGGAGAGAAGATCCTCTTCCGAGAAAAATTCCCGGTTCAGATGCCCGTCGATGGTGGTGGTGTTGGCGGCGGAGATGACGGCCTCCTCCAGAAGAAAGACATCGAAGGCGTCTCCTGCCAGAAACTGGCTCATAAATTGTTTCATGGATGTAATCTGCAGTGCGGTCATGGTCTTAATCCTTATTTACAATGAGAATCCATAAGCGATCATCTATATGATTCGGGTGTCAAAAATGATTACGGATTGTTGCGCTGCTTCGCAGCTCTCACAATCCTGCTCAATATATGGAAAGAATTTTACAGATCCAGATCCCCAGGAGAATCTGTGCCGTCAGAATGAGGGGCATTCCCCAGACAAAGTACCAGTGTCTTGTTTTATGATGAAAAAAGCGCATTCCCAGGATGGAGCCCAGGCTTCCCCCTAAGAGGGCGCAGAAAAAAAGAGTGGCCTCCGGGATGCGCCAGGCACCCCGGACGGCTCTTTTTTTGTCAATACCCATTATGAAGAAGCCGACGATATTAACAGCTCCGAGATAAAGAAAAGGCAGTGCTCTTAAAAATCCCATAACAGCTTCTCCTGATAACAGTTTCTTCTGATTTGTTGTATGGAAGTTTCTGCCGGGCAGCTGCAGTTTTCCCTGACCCGGTGCCTGAATGACGGGCGGAACTTACGAAGGATATCAGGAACTTATTGTTCCTTCGCCGCAGCCTCCTGCATCTTCATGGCCCTTACTTTGCAGGAAAGCCCGAAGAGGTTGATGAAGCCCTCCGCGTCGTGGTGGTCATACAGGTCGCCGGTAGTGAAGGAGGCGATCTTCTCATTGTACAGGGAATAGGGAGAGGTGGTTCCGGCCTTGATGATGTTGCCCTTATACAGCTTGAACTTTACTTCCCCTGTCACATATTCCTGGGTCTTCTCAATGAAAGCCTGCTCAGCCTCCCGCAGGGGAGTAAACCATTTGCCTTCGTAAACAAGGCTTGCGAAACGGCCGCCCATCTCCTTCTTCATGGCGTAGGTGTCGCGGTCCAGGATCAGTTCCTCCAGCTGTTTATGGGCTTCCATCAGGATGGTTCCGCCAGGGGTCTCATAAACGCCCCGGGACTTCATGCCAACCACGCGGTTCTCCACGATATCGATGATCCCGATGCCGTGCTTTCCGCCCAGCTCGTTTAACTTATGGATGATATCGGAGACCTTCATCTTTTCCCCGTTGATGGAGGCGGGAACTCCTTTTTCAAAGGTCATGGTAACATATTCCCCCTGATCGGGAGCCTTTTCAGGCGTGGTGGATAATACCAGGAGATGCTCATAGTTGGGCTCGTTGGCGGGATCCTCCAGCTCCAGCCCTTCGTGGCTGATGTGCCAGATGTTGCGGTCGCGGCTGTAGGAAGAATCTGCGGAGAAGGGCAGATGAATGCCGTGGGCCTTGCAGTATTCAATCTCGGATTCCCGGGAATCCATGGTCCACTTGTCGTTTCTCCAGGCGGCGATGATCTTGAGATCGGGAGCCAGGGCCTTAATGCCCAGCTCAAAGCGGATCTGGTCGTTGCCTTTGCCGGTAGCACCGTGGCAGATGGCAGCCGCGCCTTCCTTTCTCGCGATCTCCACCAGCTTCTTGGCGATCAGGGGCCTTGCCATGGAAGTTCCCAGCAGATATTTGTTCTCATAGACGGCGCCTGCCTGTACGCAGGGTACGATATATTCATCGCAGAATTCGTCGATGACGTTTAAGATATAAAGCTTTTCGGCGCCGCAGAACTTCGCCCGTTCCTCCAGCCCGTCCAGCTCCTCTGCCTGACCGCAGTCCACGCAGACACAGATCACTTCATAATCAAAATTTTCCTTTAACCAGGGAATGATGGCGGTGGTATCCAGACCGCCGGAATATGCCAGTACAACCTTTTCCTTCATAGGTAACGCCTCCGTTTGATTTCTTGTTTGGATCATTTTCCGGGAAGGGCTCTGCCCAGCCCGGCTCAGGTCTTAAAACACTATACAACAAAAGATATGGGAATGCAAGAGATAATATTTGCATAAAATAAGCATAAAAACGAATATTTTGTATAAATATTCAACAAAAAGAAAAACTTTCCTTCTGCCCGCTTAAGATTTGTTTATATTTATTGAGGATAAATGTTTTTTGTGGTATAATAATTCTGCTAGCGCAGAATTCAAGCCGATTTCATCGGCTTGCCGCCGCCCATGCGGCGGATTATACCTGCAATCCACCGCTTGCCCGGTAAATGCCGCTAAAGCGGCGCTTCCCGGTCTGCGCTTGTGGTATACTCATTTTGTAGTAAGCGGTTTTGATTGGAATATTTTGTGTGAACCGTGCAGGAGGAGGCTGATTATGAGAAATAAGCTGTATTTGTTTTTGTTTCCGCTGTATCTTTTGGTACTGGGCTTTATTTTGTATATCAACGGCGCTTTTACGGGAGAGGTAACCTCCATGAGCAATCTGCTGATCAATGTAGGGTTTCTGGTGATCATCGGAATTCTTTTCATCATTTCTTCCGTGAATTTTGTGAGGCTGAACTGCTGCAGCGATGCGCTGGCGGCGGCAGCGGAACAGATCCTGGAAGAACGTAAGAAAAATGAGGGATCCCTCTGGAAACTGTATCAGAAGCGGGAAAGGGTTTTCCAGAATGAGGATCTGGACGAGGCGTTTTTGAAATATCAGAAGCGGATGGAGAGCTTCCGTACCAGGCGGGGTCTGTCCCAGACCTGTGACCTGGAGGAATATATCAATGAGGATCTGCTGGACCGGGTGGTATCCTCTCATTATAACTCCGCGGTTTCAGGAACATTGACTGGTCTCGGTATTCTGGGCACTTTTCTGGGACTGTCCATGGGCTTAAGCTCTTTTCGGGGGAATGATATTTATACCATTTCGGATAATGTGGGACCTCTGCTGGAAGGCATGAAAGTGGCCTTTCATACCTCCGTGTACGGTATCTTCTTTTCCCTGATCTTCAATTTTATCTACCGCAGCATTATGGCGGACGCTTATGGAAAACTGGAGGACTTTCTGGATACCTATAAAGAATATGTGGCGCCGGTGGTTGAGAATGCGGATGAGAACACAAAGGCCATGCTGATCTATCAGGCCAATATGGCCAACTCCATGAAGCAGATCCAGGAACTGCTTAGGGGAAATGCGGCGGAACAGTCCTATGCATTGGAAAGGATCGTGAATCAGTTCTTGTCCCAGATGAGTCAGACCATGGGGACAGATTTTGAAAAGCTGGGCCGTTCCATCAATTATGCCTGCAAAACCCAGGAAAGAAGTCTCCAGAGTTACCAGGGGATGGAGGAAGTCACGAGGCAGCTGCAGGAGGCGAATCAGAATATCTTAAAAAGTATGGAGCATTTTCTGGCAAGGCAGGAGGAACTGGCAAGAAAACTGGAAGAGCAGTCCAAACATTTGGATGAGGTCAGCAGCTTCCTGAATGATGAAGTCGCCAATCAATTGTATACATTTAATCAGATGAGGGAAATTTATGAAAAGTAATCAAAAGAGAAGAGCAGCCTTTGAGGAACCCAGCTACTGGCAGTCCTTTTCGGATATGATGTCTGCACTGACCCTGATCTTTATCCTGATCATTGCCATTACGCTGGCGATCTACAGACAGAAGACAACGGATCTGGAGCGCACCCAGGTGGAACTCAATGCGGCGCAGCAGGATCTGGAACAGGCAAAGGAGAATCTGGAGCAGTCCAGGCTGGAGATAGAGGCCTCCAATAAAGAGCTGGCCGCCTCCCTGGCCGAGCTGCAGGCGGCTTATGAGCAGGCCGCCATGACCCAGGAGGAACTGAATACGGCCTATCAGCAGATCGCGGATGCCCAGGCCAATCTGGAAAACGCCCAGAAAGAGCTGGCGGATACAAAGAGCGAGCTCCAGGATATTGTAGGTATCCGTACCGATATTATAGGAGAACTGCAGGAGCGCTTCAACAATTCCACCATGAAGGTGGATCCACAGACCGGCTCCATCACCTTTTCCGCAGATGTACTGTTTCCTTTTAACAGTTCCAGCCTGCCCAAACAGGCACAGGACATACTGGAGGAAGTGATCCCCATGTATCTGGGGGTGCTGCTTCAGGACAATTATATTCCTTATATAGCGGAGATCATTATTGAGGGCCATACGGATACGGTCTCGGATTATCAGACCAACATGGTGCTTTCCTTTAACAGGGCCAATTCCGTGGCGAAGTTCTGCATGGATCCTGCAAACGGATTATCGGAAGAAAAGATAGAACAGCTGAGATCCCTGCTTACCGTAAACGGACGTTCCTTCAGCGATCCGGTCTATGATAAAGTGACCGGGAAAGTAGATCCGGAGGCCTCCAGGCGCGTGGAGATCAAGTTCCGGCTGAAGGAGGATGAGATGATCGACAGGATCGCACAAGTTCTGGGGCAGGATCCGGAGGCGGAATGGTTCCATGAGCAATGAATTTTTTATCGTGAAGATTTGGCTGAACTGAAACTTCAAATTAGGGTTGTAATTTGGGGAAAAGTGATGTATAGTGATTCAGAAAAACGCTGTACAGGCACATTTCCCCTTTTTTAATACAGCAAAAATGCGGCAAAAAGTACAGCGAAGATGCGGCGAAAAGTGCAGTAAAAATGCAGAAAAAGTGCAGGGAATGGAGAGAACGGAGGAAACCATGATTAAGGTTGGGATTATCGGCGCTACCGGTTATGCCGGAGGAGAGCTGGTGAGGCTGTTAAAGAATCACAGGGATGCCAGGATCGTCTGGTATGGATCCAAAAGCTACATAGACAAAAAATATTATCAGGTGTATCAGAATATGTTTCGGATCGTGGAGGATATCTGCAGGGACGATAACCTGGAAGAACTGGCGGAAGAGGCGGATGTGATCTTCACGGCTACGCCCCAGGGCTTTCTGGCTGGACTTTTGAAGGAGGAGATCCTGTCTAAGGCAAAGATCGTGGATCTTTCTGCGGACTATCGCATAAAAGATGTGGCGGTTTACGAGAAATGGTATGGGATCGAGCATAAATCTCCCCAGTTTATTCCGGAAGCGGTCTATGGCCTTTGCGAACTGAACCGCAGCCAGATCATGCCTGCCACCCGTCTGGTGGCCAATCCGGGCTGCTATACCACCTGCTCCATTTTAACCGCCTATCCGCTGGTGAAAGAGGGCATCATTGATGCGGACACCCTGATCATCGACGCCAAATCCGGCACTTCTGGAGCCGGAAGGGGAGCGAAGGTGCAGAATCTTTTCTGCGAAGTGAACGAGAATATGAAGGCCTATGGGGTGGCGAGCCACAGGCATACGCCGGAGATCGAAGAACAGCTGGGGTACGCCGCCGGACGTCAGCTGACCTTAAGCTTTACTCCCCATCTGGTGCCTATGAACAGAGGGATCCTTGTGACGGAGTATGCGTCCCTGCACAGAAAGCCGGACGGAAGCCTGCCCTCTTACGAGGAGATCAGAGCCGTCTACGAAAGATATTATGGAAAAGAACATTTTGTCCGTCTGCTGGAGAAGAATGTCTGTCCCGAGACCAAATGGGTGGAAGGAAGCAATTATGTGGATATTAATTTTGTCATCGACGAGCGCACCGGCCGGATCGTTATGATGGGAGCTCTGGATAATCTGGTGAAGGGCGCCGCCGGTCAGGCCGTCCAGAATATGAACCTTCTGTTCGGGCTGGAGGAGAGCGAGGGCCTGGATCTGGTGCCCTGCTTCCCGTAAGGCAGGACAGCCTGCAAGGGGAAAATGAATAAAACAATGAATTATGCATCAAATACTGCATAAAATCGGAAGAATATCGGAAAATACATGAATAATATAAAAAAATACTGGACTTTCATGCAAAAGTGTGTATAATCAATTAAAAACGAAAAAGAGTAAAAAGTGAAAAAAGAGTAAAAAAGGAAAGAGAGTATTGTCTATCATGCAGTTGCCATATACCATTCGTTGCATGACGATTGAAGATTATCCCGGTCTGTATGCCCTTTGGATGACCATTAAGGGCTTCGGAATCCGGAGCATTGATGATTCCAGGGAAGGGGTAGGGCGTTTCCTTGCCCGGAACCCCTCCACCAGTGTTGTTGCAGTTTCTGAAAAAGGAGAGATCGTCGGAGGCATCCTCTGCGGACATGACGGCAGGCGGGGATGCCTGTATCATGTGTGTGTCCGGGAGGATTACCGCAGAATGGGCATTGGAAAGTCCATGGTGGTGTACTGCATGAACGCCCTGAAGGCGGAGCAGATTAACAAAGTGAGCCTTATCGCTTTTACGGTGAACGATATCGGCAATGCCTTCTGGAACTGTATCGGCTGGACCAGGAGAGAGGATCTTAATTATTATGATTTTACCCTGAACGAAGCAAATATTACCGCTTTCAACAGATGAATATGGAAATCAATATGGAAATGGAGACCAATATGGAATATATTCAGGGCGGCATTACCGCCGCAAAGGGATTTGAGGCGGCTGCCTGCGCCGCCGGCATCAAATATCAGAACAGAAACGACATGGCTCTCATATACAGCACGGAGCCCTGTAAGGCGGCGGGAACCTTCACCACCAATGTGGTAAAGGCGGCCCCTGTGCAGTGGGACAGACAGGTGGTGGATCATTCTCCCTACGCCCAGGCGGTGGTGATCAATTCCGGCATTGCAAATGCCTGTACCGGAAGACCTGGCATGGACTGCTGTCAGGCGGAGGCGGAAGCGGCGGCTAAAGCTTTATCCATCCCGGCGTTTTCTGTCCTGGTCGCTTCTACGGGTGTGATCGGCATGCAGATGCCGGTGGAAAAGGCAATGAAAGGGATCGAGACCCTGGCACGGCAGAAAAGCTCCTCTTCGGAGGCTTCCCTTGCGGCGGCCCAAGCTATTATGACCACGGATACTGTCCACAAGCAGGTGGCGGCAAGGCTTAAGATCGGCGGCAGGACCGTCACCATCGGCGGCATGTGCAAGGGTTCCGGCATGATCCATCCCAATATGTGCACCATGCTGGGCTTTGTGACCACAGATGTGAATATTTCAAAGGAAATGCTGCAGAAGGCTGTGAGCGCCAGCGTGGTAGATACCTTTAACATGATCTCCGTGGACGGGGATACCTCTACCAATGATACTTTGCTGGTATTGGCCAACGGTCTTGCGGGCAATGCGGAGATCTCTGAAGAAGACGAGGATTATCGGCTTTTCTGTCAGGCACTTATAGAAATCAATACGTATCTTGCCAAAAAGATGGCGGGAGACGGAGAAGGCGCCACAGCCCTGATAGAGACAAAGGTCATCCACGCCGCCTCCGTAAAGGATGCGAAGATCCTGGCGAAATCCGTGATCTGTTCTTCCCTGACCAAGGCGGCCGTGTTCGGACATGACGCCAACTTCGGCAGGATCCTGTGCGCCCTGGGTTATTCCGGGGCAAGCTTTGACCCGGAAAATCTGGACCTCTATTTTCAGGGTACGAACGGGCAGATCCACATCTATGGAAATGGAATCGCCTGCGATTACAGCGAGGAGGAGGCCACCCGGATCCTTTCGGAACCGGAGGTGAGGATCCTGGTGGATATGCATATGGGAGACGCCCAGGCCACTGCCTGGGGCTGTGATCTGAGCTATGATTATGTGAAGATCAACGCGGATTACCGCAGTTAGAGACGGAGAGGAAATTATTTATTGGCGCAATATCACGGGTCTGCCTGTGATATGCAGGAGGTGTAAGATGGAAAAAGATATGGAGCAGGTACTGCGCAAAGCGGAGATCCTGATCGAAGCCCTTCCTTATATTCAGAAATTCAACCGTAAGATCATCGTTGTAAAATACGGCGGCAGCGCCATGAGCGATGAAGAGCTGCAGAAAAATGTGATCAAGGACGTGACGCTTTTAAAGCTGGTGGGCTTTAAACCCATCATCGTCCACGGAGGCGGCAAGGAGATCAGCAAATGGGTAGGCAAGGTGGGGAAGGAATCCCGCTTTGTGAACGGACTGCGGGTAACGGACGAGGAAACCGTGGAGATCGCGGAGATGGTATTGGGCAGGGTGAATAAGAACCTTGTGACCATGGTGCAGGAGCTGGGCGTGAAGGCGGTAGGTATCAGCGGTAAGGACGGCGGCCTGCTGGAGGTGGAGAAGAAGTGTCCCGACGGGCAGGATATCGGCTTTGTAGGGGAGATCACCCATGTAAATCCCAAGGTGCTTTACGACCTGCTGGAAAAGGACTTCCTTCCCATCGTGGCTCCCATCGGTCTCGACAGGAATTTTCAGACCTATAATATCAATGCGGACGACGCCGCCTGTGCCATTGCCCGGGCGGTCCATGCGGAAAAACTGGCGTTTTTGACGGATGTGGAAGGGCTGTACCGGGATTTCAGCGACAAGTCCTCCTTCGTATCCAGGCTCACCGCCACCCAGGCGGAGGGGCTTATTCACGGCGGATTCATCGGGGGCGGGATGCTGCCCAAGCTGAACAACTGCACCGCAGCCGTAAAGAACGGCGTCAACAGGGTGCATATCCTGGACGGAAGGATTCCCCACTGTCTTCTTCTGGAGATCTTTACCAACAAAGGAATCGGCACCGCCATTATTGCCGACGAAGACAGCACGGAATTCGCGGCGCAGTAAGGTTCGGAGGAGTGAAGGAACTGAGCGGCAGACAGGAACCGATATAGAACAGGAAGCTTCAGGAAGGTGAAATGACGATGGAATCATGTGAAAATATGGGAAAAGATCTTATGGATATGAAGGCATATATTGACCGGGCGGAGCAGGATCTGCTCCATACCTATAACCGTTATCAGATCGTCCTGGACAGGGGGGACGGGGTAAATCTTTATGATCTGAACGGAAAAAGGTATCTGGATTTCTGCGCAGGCATAGCGGTATTTGCTTTGGGATATCATAATGAAGAATACAATAAGGCCTTGAAGGATCAGATCGATAAGCTGATCCATACCTCCAATTATTATTACAACGTCCCGGCGGTGGAAGCTGCCAGGAAGTTAAAAAAGGTTTCCGGCATGGATCGGGTGTTTTTCACCAATTCCGGAGCGGAAGCCATAGAAGGAGCGATCAAGGCTGCCAGAAAATATGCGTATCTGAAGGATGGACGCACGGATCATGAGATCATTGCCATGGACCACTCCTTCCACGGAAGAACCATGGGAGCCCTGGCGGTAACAGGCAATCCCCACTACAGGGAACCCTTTGAGCCCCTGATCGGGAATATCCGTTTCGCACAGCTGAACGATTTTGACAGCGTGCTGGCCTGTGTCAATGAAAAAACCTGCGCAGTCATCCTGGAGACTATCCAGGGAGAGGGCGGTATTTTCCCTGCATCCGAAGAATTTCTCAGGAAGCTGCGGGCTCTCTGCGATGAAAGGGATATCCTGCTGATCCTGGATGAGATCCAGTGCGGCATGGGCAGAACAGGTTTCATGTATGCATGGCAGAGGTATGGAGTGAAGCCGGATATCATGACCACGGCGAAAGCTTTGGGATGCGGCGTACCTATCGGCGCTTTTCTCATGACCGAGAAGGTGGCGGCACATTCCCTGACGGCGGGGGATCACGGCACCACCTACGGCGGGAATCCTCTGGCCTGTGCGGCGGCGGAAAAAGTGCTTGATTTATTTGAGAAGAACCATATAATAGAACATGTAAGGGAAATTGCCCCTTATCTGGAGCGTAAGCTGGATATGCTGGCAGAAAAGTATGAGATGATCGAGACCCGCCGGGGAGTGGGTCTGATGCAGGGGCTGGTGTTTAAATGCCCGGTAGCCCCCATTATCGGGAAAGCCGTGGAAAAAGGGATGCTCTTAATCAACGCAGGAACCAATATTATACGTTTTGTGCCGCCCCTTATCATTACAGAACAAAATGTGGATGAAATGTTTTCCATTCTGTGTGAATGCCTGGATGAGGCGGCAGACGGAGAGTGAGAGAAAGTATGGGCATGAAGCATAGAGTGATTGCGGTACTGGTGCTGGCCGTCATGGTCTGCGCCGTCATTGCAGGAAGCAGGCTTGAGATGACCGGAGCGAGCGAGGAGCTCACCGGTCTGTCTTTGTTTGAAAGAAAGGAAAGCATTTATTTCTGGTATTCGGACGAGAGCCTGGCTGATTTCATCAACAGCGCCGCCGTAGCCTTCGGCGAAGCCCATAATGTCCGGGTGATCCCGCAGCTGGTGTCCGAAAGCGAATATATTGAAGCCATCAATCAGGCGACCTTACATTCTGAACAGATGCCGGATGCATATCTGGTCAGTCATGATTCCCTGGAGAAAGCGTACCTTGCAGGTCTTGCCAGCGAGGTGGCAGATGAGAAGGGGATCTGTAATGAGGATCATTTTTCCAGAGGAGCGTTGTCCGCCGTAACCTATCATGATAAGAAGGTTGCCTATCCCTTTTATTTTGATACCACCGCCCTGGTCTATAACCGAACCTACCTGGAAATGTGGCTGCAGCAGCAGGCCACCAATACCGGCGCGGAGCAGGAAGAGGTGGAGATAACGGATGAGGCGGCAGATCCGGACGAAACCGCCGGAGAGGGTGAGGCGGATGACACAGGAGAGGAAGTCCCGGATGAAGAAGCCCTTGCCATGGAAAAAGAGAGGATAGAGGCGCTTCTTCGCACAGGTATTCCGCAGACTATAGATGATATCCTGTATATCGCCAATACCTTTGCCGTCCCGGAAGGGGTGGAAGGTATTATGAAATGGGCTGTCTCGGATATTTTATACAATTACTGGATTGTGGGAAATTATATGATCGTGGGAGGGGACGCCGGCGACCGGAAAACAGATATCGATATCAGCAATGAACAGACCATTGAATGTCTTGAAATTTACAAGGCTTTAAATCAGTATTTCTATATTGAAGCGGGCGAAGTGACTTATGATTCTGCGATCCAGGATTTTATTGACGGCAAGCTTGTGTTTACCATCGCGACGACTGATGTGGTACAAAGGCTGGAAAATGCCAGGGCCAGCGGGGAAATGGCATATGAATATGGAGTGGTCACCATGCCTGAGATCAGCGATACCCTGAGCAGCCGTTCCGTATCGGTAACAAATACTGTCGCGGTCAACGGGTATTCCCGTCACAGAGAGCTTGCGGATCAGTTTGCGGCGTTCCTAACCGGAGAATACAGCGAAAATCTCTATGCCAGAACCGGGAAAATAGCGTCCTGTATCAATGCAAACCCTGTGGATGCATACCTGAATCCTTTTCTGGAAGAATATGCTGACAGTATTCCCCTTCCTAAAATGATCGCCACCAGCAATCTCTGGATCCAGATGGAGGTTTTGTTCTCCAGAGTATGGAACGGGGAAGAAGTGGCGGAACTGCTGGAACAGCTTTCCCGCCAGATTCAGACACAGCTTGGGGTCGCAGCAGGATAAAATGTCAGTCATATGGATATTCTATGGTGGAAAGGCAGATTGATAAATCGTGCCGGAAAGGCGGAATATTGATATGACTGGCTTTTTTATCGCATTGATCTCGGGAGCCCTGATGAGCGTTCAGGGAGTCTTTAATACCCAGGTTACAAAGGCTTCTTCCATCTGGGCGGCAAATGCTTTTGTTCAGTTTACTGCGCTTCTGGTGTGTATGGGCGCCTGGCTTTTGACGGACAGAAGTCCGCTGACTGCTGTTTTCAGGGTGGAGCCCAGGTATATGCTGCTGGGAGGGGTCATAGGAGCCTTTATCACATATACGGTTATTCAGAGTATGAATTCCCTGGGACCTGCCCGGGCGGTAATGCTGATCGTGGTGGCGCAGCTTCTGGTGGCCTATGTGATAGAGCTGTTTGGAATGTTCGGTGTGGAAAAGCAGCCCTGGGAATGGCGGAAAGCGATTGGAATGGGCCTGGCGATTGCGGGAATCATCATTTTCAAGTGGAAATAGATTGACGCTCCGGAATGGGGATTAAAACAGTAAAAATGATGATGAATGAGATCGTTCATAAGGTGCGGTGGATAGGAAAGCAGCGGTGGTTAGGAAACAAACCGGGAAAAGGGATCACACAGAAGAGGAGAGGGACGTATGAAAACGGCAATTTGGAAGGATTTTCGCAAAGATCATATGGCTGTGATCTTCGGGAGCTTTTTTACCGCATGGGCTTTCACCATGGATTTTCATATGCCTTTCAACCCGGATTCCTTTGAAACGGTCATTGATTATGTGATTTCCTCGATTTACGAATTGTTGGGAGATTATAATATAAATTTCCTTTTCTTTCTGGGTATCTGTCTGGTCTTTTATGCAAAGGTTTTCCCAAGGATCCTGAAAATAGAAGGTTCTGTCAGACTTTCTGCGGCAGGACTGGCTTTCTTTTTTGCCCTTTGCCTGCTGATGGGACAGAGTTATTCCGAGACGGGTTCCTGGGCTTATTGCTTTGGGAGCGCGGTTAATTTCATAAAATTTACGGCTGCCCTGGCAGGATACGGGATCCTGCTGTATGCCATAGCGGGGATCTTGTATCTGTTTTTGACCTCCCGCTGTTTTGTATCCCGGGAAAAGCATTTTTTCACCAGCCATGCCTTTGGAAAAGCTTTTTTCATCCTGTTGGGCTCTTATGCCCCCTTTATTGTCCTCAGTTTTCCGGGAAATCTCTGCTGGGATGCCATCGGCCAGATTGAGCAGGTCATTGGAGACGCAGGCTACAGCGCCCATCATCCGCTGTTTCATACCCTGCTTATGGGAGGCTTTCTTAAGCTGTCAGGGGCTGCGGCTGGTTCTTATGATCTGGGTTTATTCTTTTATATATTGCTGCAGGCCGTTCTGGTAGCCGCAGGGCTGGCGGCCACCATAGCTGTCCTTTCAAAGCGGGGAGCAAAATTTTCTCTCCTTCTTGGCCTGCTTCTTCTTTATTGTATTACGCCGGTATATTCCAATGCAGTGACCACTGCCTTAAAGGATGTGCCTTATTCTGCGTTCATGACAGGGTATATGATCTGTTTCGCACAGCTTATGGAAAAGCCGGAACGGATCAGAAACGGAAGATTTGTCCTGCTTTTTGTTCTCCTTCAGACGGGCGTGATACTGTTTCGGAACAATGGGTCCTATGTGGTGCTGTTCAGCGGAATCGGCTGTTTTTGCGTCCTTATGAAAAAATTCCGTCTGAAGGAACGGATCCGTCTGTTCTTTTCCGCCTTTGGAGGCAGTCTTGTGATCTCCGGACTGATTCTCGTGCTTTTATTCCAGACCCTTCACGCAGCGCCGGGCAGCAGGGGCGAGATGCTTTCCATTCCTTTTCAGCAGACTGCGAGATATCTCCAGCTTTATCGGCAGGAGCTTGCCCCGGAGGAAAAGGAAGCGATAGAGGCTGTGTTGGGAGACGTGGAGGAGATAGCGGCCAGGTATGATCCGGACAGCTCGGATCCCGTAAAGGCCTTATTTTATAAAGAGGCATCGGGGAAGGAACTGGCGGCTTATCTTAAGGTTTGGTTTATGGATTTCTGGAAGCATCCTTTCGTTTATCTGGAGGCTTTTCTTGCCCATGTGTACGGCTGGTTCACTCCGGCTTTAAGCAACAGCATCAGGTATGAAGCGGAATATGATAAGATCAGTCAGGGCGGTCTGTTCGCCAATGCGGAAAAGCTTCTGATCTTCTATTACCGCTTTGCGGCCAGAATCCCCCTGCTGGGTATTTTGGAAAACGTGGGCGCCGGCGTCTGGGCTCTGTTCTACCTGGTGTTTTATCAGAGAAGCAGAAAGCGGGGAAAGTCATGGATCATGACTCTGCCCTTATGGATCAGTCTGCTGGTCTGCATGGCCTCTCCCGGCTTCTTAAAACATCCGAGATATGCTTTCCCGCTGTTGTTTACGCTGCCTTTTTTGTATGCCTTTGAGCTGACCGGGAAGGCGCAGGGAGAAAACGGGCAGGAAGAAAACGGGCAGGAAGAAAACGTGCAAAAAGAGATGATGGAGCTGAGAAGGGGATAAAGTTATGGAGAAAACATTCACCGTGAAAAATACAAATATGGCGAAGGGTTTTGCCATATTGCTGCTGCTGCTGTACCATTTGTTTGAAACGGAAGAACTGGTTGCTTCTCTTGGGGTAAATTATGCGCCCCTTTCCCTGAATACCTTTTTAATGTTTTCCAGGTTCGGAAATATCTGCGTCGCTGTCTTTGTTTTTCTTACGGCCTTCGGGATATCCAACGGTCTGATGGCGCAGGGGGAGATCACCATAAAAGAGACTTATGCCCAGGCTGCAAAACGCCTTACGAAGCTTATGGCGAATTTTGCGGTGCTTTATCTGAGCGTAAATCTTCTCTGGTGGTATAAATTTGACTACGGGGCTCTGTACGGAATGAACAAACAGGGGATCGTCCTGGCGCTGACAGACGCCCTGGGGTTATCCCAGTTTTTTGATACCCCCACCCTGAACATGACATGGTGGTATATGGAAGTGGCGTATCTTCTGATCCTTCTGGTCCCTGTCCTGAACTGGCTGGTAAAGAAAACAGGGAATATTGCCATGCTCCTGATCTGCTTTTTGCCCTTTGTGGTGACCTTATCTGATTCCATGCAGCGTTATCTGCTCGTGGCGGTATTTGGGGTCTGCGCCGCTCATGGAAAATGGCTGGACCGGCTGAAGAACCAGAGGCTTAATCCGCTGCTGCAATGGGTCCTTTGTATAGCAGGGTTTATTGTGTGTGTGATGCTCCGTCAGAATTATATTATCCATACTTATTATATCTGGCTGACAGACGCGCCCATTGCCTTGTTTTTGATCTATTTTGCGGGCGTGGTGATGGGAAGGGTCCCTGTCTTAAGAGACATCCTGGCTTTTATCGGAAAACATTCCCGGAATATTTTCCTGATACATACCTTCTTTTATCAATCGTTATGGCAGCAGTTCATTTATCGTTTCAGGTATGCGGGGATCACCTTCCTGTTATTGCTGATAACCAGTCTGCTGTATTCGATGCTTCTGGAATTCATAAAACAGGCAGCGGTGAGGGGTTATGGAAAGCTGTCGGCAAAATATTTCCATTGAATCAATGTGGCCTGACCGGCGGCAGAATGGGAGGAAAATGAGGATATGATCTATTTTAACTGTGATTATAATGAAGGCGCCCATGAAAAGGTATTGCAGCGCCTGGTGGAAACGAACATGGAGCAGACGGAGGGCTACGGCTGTGATCCGTACTGCAGAGCGGCGGAAGAGCTGATCCGCAGGAAGTGTCAGGCTCCGGATGCTGCGGTGCATTTCCTGGTGGGCGGGACCCAGACCAACGCCATCGTCATTGCGGCGGCCCTGCGCCCTCATCAGGGAGTAGCGGCAGCCGCAACAGCACATGTCAATGTCCATGAGACGGGGGCGATCGAGGCGGGCGGCCACAAGGTGCTGGTGCTTCCCGCAAAGGAAGGCAAGATCACGGCGTCTCAGATAGATGAGTGTTATCAGGCCCATGTGAGGGATGATGCCTTTGAGCACATTGTACAGCCCAAGCTGGTGTATCTTTCCCAGCCCACCGAACTGGGAACCCTGTATACCTTAAAAGAGCTGGAAGAGATAGCTGAGGTATGCCGCAGGGACGGATTATATTTATACATAGATGGAGCGAGGCTGGGATATGGCCTGGCGGCGGAAGGCAATGATGTAACCATGCAGGATCTGGCCAGACTCTGCGATGTCTTTTATATCGGGGGAACCAAGGTGGGCGCCCTCTTTGGAGAGGCAGTGGTCATTTCCAATCCGGTTCTGCGGCAGGATTTCAGGTATATTATGAAGCAGAGGGGCGGGATGCTGGCAAAGGGAAGGCTCCTGGGTCTACAATTCCTTGCATTGTTTGAGGATGATCTTTATCTGGAGATCTCCAGGCATGCAGACAGGCTGGCGGACCGGATCCGCGAAGCCTTCGATAGAAAGAAGATTCCTTTTCTTGTGAAGAGCCGCACAAACCAGTTGTTCCCCATTCTTCCCGACAAGGATTTGGAATGGCTTTCGGAAAAATACTGTTATTCCTATCAGGAACGTATAGACGATACTCACAGCGCAGTGCGCTTCTGCACCAGCTGGGCTACTGCGGAAGAAGCGGTGGAGCAGCTGATCCGGGATATTGATAAAATAGAGGGAGATCCGGCGGCTGGCTGAACTGTATAACAAGATTAAAGAAATATTAAGGAAATTTACTTGTAAAATTTCAGGGTTTCATATAAAATGAAGATAGCATAGAGAGGCACTCCGGCTCTTCAACCGGACTTTGCGCAGATCCGTTTAAAAGGAAGGATTTAGAGGGAAAGTCAGGGAGAAAGGAGAGAGGAGCTATGTCAAAAAAATTCATAAGGATCGGCAGGATATTTTTTGTTTCTATCCTGGTTCTGGTCATGTCCGGCGGACTTGCAGGATGCGGAAGGGAGCCGGAGGAGATGTTTTGCCTGGACAGCCTTGGGAAGACTGAAGCGGCCGGGGAAAATAAGGAAGAAACAGTTGGATTTACATCCGGAGAGATTCCCGTGGAAGAGTCATCGCCGGCTTTGATCTATGTTTTTGTGTGCGGAGCCGTAAATCAGCCGGGGGTGGTGGAGCTTCCCGAGGGGAGCCGCGCCGAAGCGGGAGTAGTGGCCGCGGGAGGTATGCGGGAAGATGCAGACGCAGATTATGTAAATCTGGCGGCGCCCCTGACAGACGGTGAAAAGCTTTATATTCCCACTGCGGAAGAGGGAATGGCATTGGAGCAGGGGGATGCAGGCGGCAGCGGACTGGTGAATATCAATACTGCAGATGCCGCGCTTTTGTGTACGCTGCCCGGGATCGGGGAAAGCAGGGCTTCGGATATCATCGCGTACCGTGAGAAGAACGGTGTTTTTAGCCGGATCGAGGATCTCATGAAGGTGCCGGGCATCAAGGAAGGCGCATTTGGAAAGCTGAAGGATCTTATTACTGTATAACTATAATCACTTTGGAGGAGATCGGAAAATGGCAGGCAAGAAAGTATTGATCGTGGATGATGAAAAACTGATCGTGAAGGGAATCCGTTTCAGTCTGGAGCAGGATGACATGCAGGTGGACTGCGCCTATGACGGAGAAGAGGCGCTGGAGCTTGCCCGCAGCAATCAGTATGATATTATTTTGCTTGACGTAATGCTTCCGAAGCTGACAGGGTTTGAGGTATGTCAGCAGATCAGGGAGTTTTCCAATGTCCCCATCATTATGCTGACAGCGAAAGGTGACGATATGGATAAGATCCTGGGGCTGGAATATGGAGCGGACGACTATATTACCAAACCCTTTAATATTCTGGAGGTCAAAGCCCGTATGAAAGCCATCCTGAGGCGGATCGAGCCCAAGAAGGGCGGCAGCGAAGCACCCAGGATGATCGAGAGCGGAAGCCTTAAGCTGGACTGCGAAGGCAGGAGAGCTTATATCGACGGGCGTGAGATCGGACTGACTACCAAGGAATTTGAAGTGCTGGAGCTTTTGATGCTGAATCCCAATAAGGTATACAGCAGGGAGAATCTTCTGAAGATCGTCTGGGGTTCTGATTATCCGGGAGATGTGAGAACAGTGGACGTGCATATCAGAAGGCTTCGGGAAAAAATAGAAGACAATCCCAGTGAACCCAGATATGTGCATACAAAATGGGGCATAGGCTATTATTTTTTTAACGTGTAACGGAGCGGACCATGCTGATAAAAGTGAAGGATTATATCCTCCAGATCCTCCGGCTCCGCAGCCTGCGGAGCCGGATTTTTATTCTGATCCTGCTGGTAGGGATCATCCCCGGGATCATGATGCGTTACGCCATCATAGGGGATTATGAGGAAAGGGCTGTGCGTCTCAGACAGGAGACAGTACAGGATATGCTGACCACCATAGCAGGACACTTGGTGACCAATAATTACCTGGAAAATTATCAGCTGACAGACCAGCAGACTGCGGCCAACAAAAGGGTGATCGACGCGGAGCTGGACATGCTGTCAGGGATCTATGACGGAAGAATACTGATCATTAATTCCAATTTTTCTATTATCAAAGATACATATGGTCTGAATGAAGGCAAGACGATCATCTCGGAGGAAGTGATCCTCAGTTTCCGGGGAGAGCGTTTGTTTAATTATGATGCCCGGAACGGCTATATAGAGCTGACCACTCCTATCGTATATACGATCCCTTCGGAAAACAATCCAGGCGAAAATCTCAATATTGTAAAAGGCGTCATGGTGACCAGCATTTCCAGCGAAAGCATTACGGAAACCATGGAACTTCTCTACAGGCAGTCCCTGATCATTGAGATGATCGTCATCATGGTCATAGTGGCACTGGCCATCGTATTGTCTTATGTGCTGACACGTCCTTTTAATAAGGTGACGGAAGCGATCAACGAAGTGGCGGAGGGCTACAGCGATGAAGCCATCGACGTGCGGGAGTACGTGGAAACGGTACATATCATAGATGCCTTCAATCAGCTGCTGCGTTCCAAAAAGGCCCTGGACGATTCCAGGCAGGAGTTTGTGGCGAATGTATCCCATGAACTGAAAACACCCATGGCATCCATGAAGGTGCTGGCAGATTCTCTTCTTACCCAGGAAAATGTGCCGGTTGAATATTATCGGGAGTTCCTGGGGGATATTGTTTCCGAGATCGACCGGGAAAACCAGATCATCAATGACCTGCTTTCCATTGTGAAAATGGATAAGCATGTCCAGGAGATGAATATTGTATCCATCAGTATCAACGATCTGACAGAGCTTATCTTAAAACGCCTTCGCCCTCTTGCCAGAAAAAGGGATGTGGAGGTCATCTTTGAGAGCAATCGTGTGGTCATGGCCGAGGTGGATGAAGTAAAGCTCACCCTGGTGATATCCAATCTGGTGGAAAATGCCATCAAATATAATAAAGAGCATGGATGGGTGAAGGTGGTGCTGGACGCGGATCATCAGTATTTCAGCCTGGAGGTCAGCGACTCCGGCATCGGTATTCCGGAGGATTCCCTGACCCAGATCTATGAGAGGTTCTATCGCGTGGATAAATCTCATTCCAGGGAAATCGGAGGAACCGGACTGGGACTGGCCATTACCAAGAGCGCGGTGCTGATGCACAGGGGATCTATCACCGTTACCAGCAAGGAAGGGGAAGGAACTACTTTCCTGGTAAAAATACCCATCAATTATATTGCGCCGCCGAATGCCTGACAGGATTCCCCTTGAATCAAATGTCGCTTGATCGGCGCCAGAATGCGAGGAAAGATGAAAAAAGGAATGATTTTGCTTCAAATGCTGTTTTGCCTTATGCTGTTGGCGGCATGCAGTCAGGAAGAGGTAGATCCGGATAAGCTGTTTCAAATCTATTTTCTCAGCAATACTGAGACCAGGGTGGAGGTCCGGGAATATGAGCTCCAGGAGGACAGCATGGAGGGTCAGATCGAGGAGATGCTGTCCTGTCTTGTAGGCTCTTCTTCGGAAAAGCTGGAATATAAAAATCTGTCCCTTATGGGGATTTCCGTGCTTCATCATGAGGTGGATAACGGGGCCCTGGTCCTGGATCTGAGCGACGGCTACAAGAATCTGTCTGTATCCCAGGAGGTTCTGGTGCGGGCCGCCATTGTCTGTTCCCTGACCCAGATCGAAGGCGTGAATACTGTGGAGATCACGGTGGAGGGCAGCCCTCTTTATGATAATCTGAATAATCTGGTTGGAAGAATGAGCGCGGATCAGTTTATCAATAACCTGGGAAAGGAGATCAGCACTTATGAAATGGCTGATCTGACCCTGTATTTTGCCAATGAGGCGGGAGACGGTCTGATAGAGGTTAACCGGAAAATGGCATACAATACCAATATCCCTCTGGAACGTCTCGTTGTGGAGCAGCTGATCCTGGGGCCCGGAATGGATGTGTCAGGGGAAGTATTTCCCACCATCAATCCGGATACCCAGATCGTATCGGTGCGGACAAGGGATGGTATCTGCTATGTGAATCTGAACGATTCCTTTTTGACTCAGATTTATAATGTGTCGGCAGATGTCACCATTTATTCCATTGTAAACTCCCTGGCAGAGCTGGGTACAGTGAATAAGGTTCAGCTTTCCATTAATGGGGATACTTCCGGCACTTACCGGGAAAAATATAGCTTCAGCACGGTATTTGTGCGAAATCTGGATATCGTCACCACTCTGAATTAAGGCTGTCGGCTGCATTCAGAGAGGTTGGATCAAAATGAAAGAAATAAAAAATTTTATCTGTGTAAAGAGGAAGCTTTTCGCAGCTGCCCTGGTGTTCGCTGCGTTTGTATGGGGGCGCCTTATATGGATGCCGTCTCCTTCCGGGCAGGTCATTGCAGATTATGGAGGGGATGGAAACGACGGCCTGGATAAAGAGGAAGGCTTTCTCTTGGAAGAAGGAGAGACCTATACCGCCACAGGAAGAGTGGTCCGTACAGAGCTTCATTCTGCAGGAACTCAGGAACAGTGGTGGGTTATTTTAGATTCCGTATCAATTCAAAAGAGCATTTCCATTCAAAAGAACACAGCCGGAGAGATACAGGACAGCCCGGCTGCGGACATTTCAGGCAGGCTCATCTGCAGGCTGGATCAGCCTTATCGTCCCAGGATCGGCGCCCTTGTGCAGATCAGGGGTCAGTTTTCTTATTTTTCCCAGGCAAGGAATCCGGGAGAATTTGACTCTGCGGAATATTACAGGATATCGGGGATAGGGGGAACTTTGAAGAAAGCGGAGCTTCTTGAAGAAAGCAGGGAATACTCTGTCATGAAAGAGTCTTTGTGGCAGCTGCAGGATTTTTGGAAGAAGCGGCTGTACCGTCTGTTTCCGGGAAAAGAGGCCTCTATTCTCTGTACGATGCTTCTGGGCGACAAAACTTCCCTGGACAGTGAACTGAAGGAATTGTATAAACGGAACGGCATCGTGCATATTCTGAGCATCTCGGGTCTTCATATCACGATGATAGGGATGGGGATCTATAAGCTGCTGCGGAGGACGGGCTGTTCCGTTTTTCCGGCAGCCCTGACTGGAAGCGCAGTATTGATTTTCTACGGGCTCTTGACCGGAATGGGGATTTCCGCCTGCCGGGCCATCGGAATGTATCTGATCCGGATGCTGGGAGAACTCCTGGGCAGAAGCTATGATATGCTGACGGCCCTGGGGTTTATGGGGATCCTGATGCTTCTTAGGCAGCCGGAGTATTTAAGGCACAGCGGGTTTCTGCTGTCCTTTGGTTCCGTCTGCGGGATCGGACTGCTTTTGCCCGTCCTGCAGGGGAAGGAAAAGCCCGGAAAGGACGGGATATCTTCCTTCCGGCGTCCCTTTGCCCTCAGACTGCGGGAACTTTTGGCGCCGGGACTGGCGATCACGATCTTTACCCTGCCGGTTCATTTGTGTTTTTACTATGAGATCCCGGTGTATTCTCTGTTCCTGAATCTGATGGTGCTGCCCTTTATGGGAGTGGTGATGGGGACGGGGCTGACGGCCATGCTGCTTCCGGACACCCTTCTGCCCCTGGCAAGGGCCTCTGCGGCTGCGGGCTGTCTGGTGTTAGGGGGCTATGAGAGGCTGTGCGGCCTGTTTGACCGCCTGCCCTTTCATACCTGGAGGCCGGGATGCCCCCAAAGCTGGCAGGTAATTGCATTTTACGCTCTGATGGCAGTATATATTCTGGCAGGCGGTTTTTGGAAGAAGAGGGAGCCCGGCGGGAAAAGAAGAATGAAAAGGTATGAGGTCTGCCTGTGGGCGATCCCTGCGGCGGCAGTTCTCCTGATAGGGATTCGTTTTCATGCCGACCTGGAGGTCACCTTTCTGGACGTTGGACAGGGGGACGGGATTTTCGTCAGAACCAATGCAGGGGAGACTTATCTTTTTGACTGCGGCAGCAGTTCAGAACAGCAGATTGGGAAGTATACGCTGATCCCTTTTTTGAAGTATCAGGGAGTTTCCCGCATAGACGCCGTATTTATTTCTCATCCGGATGCGGATCATTATAACGGTATCCTGGAGCTCCTTGAGCAGGGGCCGAAGGAAGGGATCCGGGTGGAAAGGATCTTTCTGCCGGATGTGGCCGAAGAAAGGCGGAAGGAGGATTTTTCGGAGCTTACGGATGCCGCGGAGCGGTATGCCGGGAGCCGTCCTGTGAAGCTGATGTTTCTTTCGAAGGGAGATGCCTGGAAAAGCGGGGAAACGGTTTTTACCTGTCTTCATCCTGGGTCCGGAAGCCTTCTGCAGGATACCAACGAGTATTCCCTGTGCTTTCTGCTCTCCCAGGGATCTTTTTCCATGCTGTTTACGGGAGACGTTCAGGGAGAAGGGGAGGAACAGCTTTTGAAGACGCTGCAGGATCAGTCCATACAGAATATTTCGGTGCTGAAGGTGGCGCATCACGGTTCCCGCAATTCCACGCCGGAGGAACTGCTGCGGCTTTTGAAGCCCCGTTTGGCGGTGATTTCCTGCGGGGAGGACAATTCCTACGGGCATCCCCATCCGGAGCTTATGGAGCGTCTGAACCGGGCAGGATGCAGGATCTATATGACTCCTCAGACCGGAGCCCTCATCCTGCGCCTGCGCTCGAACAGACTGACAGCTGATGCATTTCTGCCTCTTTTCTCCTGAAAAATATGGACATTGTTCTTTAAATCGGGTAAAATAGAAAGGATGACAGAGGTCTGAAGGGAAGTGAGGACATTTGCAGCGTATCAATGAGGATATTAAATCCGGACATTTCAGACAAATTTATCTGCTGTGCGGGGAGGAACGGTATCTGCGCAGGCAGTATCGGGACAGACTGCGGAAAGCCATGTGCGGTGAAGGAGATACCATGAACACCCATTTTTATGAGGGAAAGGATATCCCGGTGGGAGAAATCATCGATCAGGCCGAAGTGCTTCCTTTTTTCGCAGAGCGCAGAGTGATCTTTATTGAAAACAGCGGTCTTTTTAAAGCAGGCGGGGAGAAGCTGGCGGATTATCTGGCGGACCCCGGCGCAACCACCTATTTTATTTTCAATGAAAATGAGGTGGACAAGCGGAGCCGGCTTTACAAGACGGTTCAGTCTAAGGGATATATCGCGGATTTCGGGATACAGGACGAAAATACCCTGAAACGCTGGATCGCAGGAATCCTGAAAAAGGAGGGAAAGCGGATCACCGTGAGCACGGCGGATCTTTTCCTTGAGAAGACAGGCACGGATATGGACAATATCTATATGGAACTGGAAAAGCTGATCAGCTATTGCCTGGATAAGCCCGTGGTGGAAGCACAGGATGTGGAAGCGGTCTGTTCTAACCGTGCTGCAGGCCGCATCTTCGATATGATCAACGCGATTGCCGCCGGACAGAGCGAAAGGGCTTTTTCCCTGTATAATGATCTTGTGACGCTGAAAGAGCCTCCCATGAGGATATTGTCCCTTCTCGCCAGGCAGTATAACATGCTGCTTCAGGTGAAAGAACTGAAGACAAAGGGCTTTGATCATAAGACGATCGGTGCCAGAGTGGGTTTATCCCCTTATATTGTGGGAAAATACGTGACACAGGCTTCCAAATTCCGTTCCTTTCAGCTGAGGGAGGCTTTAACCCGGTGCGTGGAAGCGGAGGAAGCGGTAAAGAACGGGAAAATGAATGATGTGATGAGCATAGAGGTACTCATGATGTCCATGCTGCAGAGAAAGGCGTATTCTTAAAAAAGATGAGAAAGGAGTATTGATATGGCTTTTGTACCGCATCCACAGGAGATTTACCGACATTTTAAAGGAAATTTATATCAGATTATCACCCTGGCAGAACATTCGGAGACGGGAGAGACACTGGTTATTTATCAGGCGCTGTATGGGGATTATAAGGTTTATGCCAGACCTTTAAGCCTGTTTGCGGAAAGACTGGATCCCGTAAGATATCCGGAGGCGGGTCAGGAATTTCGTTTCGCGCTTCAAAAAGGGCTGGCAGCAGAAAACCGGAGCGAAGCTGCGCCTGTAAAAGCCGGGGAAACGACAGGAACCGGAAAAGTGGAAGTCCCCCAAAAACCGGAAAAAATACAAGAAGCAAAAGAAGCAGAAAAAATAGAAGAAGCAGTTGGGTTTCAGGAAGAGGAACAGGAGCTGGATCCGATGCTTTTGGAATTTCTGGATGCGGACACTTACGAACAGCGGCTTAAGATCCTGACCGCACTGCATCACAGAGTAACCCATGAGATGCTCACTACCATGGCGGTGGCCTGTGATATTGAGGTGAGCGAAGGAGATCTGGAGGAAAGATATGAGTCCCTGCGCCGCTGTCTGCTGACGCTGGAGCGGTATGAATGCAACAGACTGCGGTAAAAAAAGGTTTCTGGATTCAGGCAAAGCAGGATTTTTGACGAAATGGGGTTCGGATCAGATTCATCGGGAGGCGCCGCAGTGGAGCAGGATTCATTCGGAAAAAATTTATTTCCGCTTAAGACAAACTTAAGGTTTGAGGTTCCGGAAGGCATTTCCAAACCCCTGTTAAAATGGTATGATAGGAACAGGCGCATTCTGCCCTGGAGAGAGAATCCTGCGCCCTATGGCGTGTGGGTATCGGAGATCATGCTCCAGCAGACCAGGGTAGAGGCCGTGAAACCATACTATGAGCGGTTCATGGAGAGACTTCCGGATATCAGGCATCTTGCCGCGGCGCCGGAGGAGGAGCTTTTAAAGCTTTGGGAGGGCCTTGGATATTATAACAGGGTGCGGAATCTGCAGAAGGCGGCAGTCCAGATCATGGAAAAATACGGCGGAAACATGCCCGGCAGTTATGAGCAGCTTAAAGACCTGACGGGAATCGGAAGCTATACTGCCGCCGCCATAGCTTCCATCGCTTTTGGAGAAAAAAGGGCGGCGGTGGACGGCAATGTTCTTCGTGTGACCGCAAGACTGTGTATGGATGGGCGGCTGATTGACGATACTAAGGTAAAGGCTTCTGTGGAAGAGGAATTAACCCGCGTGATGCCTTCGGATCGGCCCGGGGATTTCAACCAGGCCATGATGGAGCTGGGGGCCTGTGTCTGTCTGCCAAATGGCGCCCCTCACTGTGGGGAATGTCCTTTATCCGGGCTGTGCAAAGCGCATATTCAGGGATGCGAGCTGGAATATCCCAAAAGGGCGCCGAAGCGGGAAAGAACCCTGGAGGAGAAAACGGTGCTGATCATCCGTGATGAAAACCGCGCCGCCCTCTGCAAACGGCCCGGAAGAGGGCTGCTGGCGGGAATGTACGAGTTCCCTTCCCTGGAAGGATTCTGCAGTGAGGAAGAGGTCGTCGCCTATCTTAAGGAAAACGGCATCCGTACCCTGCGGATTCAGGCACTGGAGGAAGCGAAGCATATTTTTACCCATAAGGAATGGCATATGCGGGGTTTTCTGGTCCGTGTGGATGAGCTGGCGCCCAGGGAACCTTCTGAGATCACCGGGAAATGGGTGTTTGTGGAACCTCAGGAGAGGAGGGAGCGGTATCCGATCCCTTCCGCATTTTCTGCCTATACGAAGTATCTGGACCATGAAGCGCCGGAAAATGATTTTAAGAAAGGGAGTTCTTTAAAATGAAGCTGTTGTCGATCGCAGTACCCTGCTATAATTCTGAGGCTTACATGCACAAATGCATCGATTCTCTGCTGGTTGGGGGAGAAGACGTGGAAATTCTGATCGTGGACGACGGTTCCACCAAGGACAGGACGGCGGAGATCGCGGATGAATATGAAGCCCAGTTTCCAACCATTGTAAAGGCGATCCACAAGGAAAACGGAGGCCATGGTTCCGCGGTAAACACAGGGATCGCCTGCGCCAGCGGCCTGTTCTTTAAGGTGGTGGACAGCGATGACTGGGTGAAGGAGGACGCTTACAGGCTGATCCTGGAGAAGCTTCGGGAACTGGCCGGCGGCAGCCGTGTCCTGGATATGCTGGTGAGCAATTTTGTGTATGAAAAAGAAGGGGAAAAGCGAAAGAAGGTCATGCGTTATCGGCATATTCTGCCTGTGGATGAAATGTTCACCTGGGAGGACTGCCATCATTTCCTGAAGGGGCATTATATCCTTATGCATTCCGTGATCTTTAGGACGAAGCTCCTGCGGGAATGCGGGCTGAAACTTCCGGAGCATACTTTTTATGTGGACAATCTCTATGTATTTGAGCCCCTGCCTTTTGTAAAAAATATCTATTACCTGGATATCAACTTTTATCGCTATTATATCGGCAGGGACGACCAGTCCGTGAATGAAAGCGTTATGATATCCAGAATTGACCAGCAGATCAGGGTCAACAAGCTGATGATCGATTATTTTGTGGAGCATAAGGCGGAAATCGCAAAGAATAAGAGACTTTATCAGTATATGTATAATTACCTGGAGATCATCATGACGGTATCCTCCGCATTGCTGGTGCGTTCCAACACGCCGGAGCATCTGGAGGCCAAGAAAGAGCTTTGGGCATATTTAAAGGGAAAGGACAGGAGACTGTACAGGCATCTGCGGGATGGGATCATGGGAAATTTCATGAATCTCCCCGGCAGAAGCGGCAGGAAGATCACGGTGGAGGGCTACCGGATCTGCCAGAAGATCTTTAAATTTAACTGATATAAAAGAAATCAGAGGATGGAATGAACCAGCTGATAAAGAGCATGCCCTGCCGTATTGATGACCCAGCGCTTCTGAGTGGTCTGATGGACCAGCATCAGGACGCCGCTGCGCAGGAAATCCCCTGCCATCACTGTCATCAGGACGGTGGCGGCGATTTTTAAAAACTTTTGATCCCAGGAAAGGAAATACCGATAGATCGGGACAAACAATTTATCCATGAACAGGTAGATCAGCGCCGCAAATCCAAGGCTTGTGGGCACAGAGGTGTAGCGTGTAATGTGCAGCGGGATCCAGGAATAGTCCCACCAGCAAAAATGACAGGTCAGTTCCACTGTTTTTCCAACCAGGATCTCTCCGGCGCTGACACACAGGAATACCGCCAGAAAATAAAGCAGGGATCTGATCTTAACGTTTGCGACAGGAAGCTCGCGTCCCAAAAAGGTCATTTTGTCAGGGGTCCCAAAGAGCAGATAAATAGCACCCATTGCAAGCCCATATCCCAACAGGAAGGGGAATATCATATTGCGGTTATCCATGTACCCCTTTGTTACAGACAGCCAGAGGTCTTCCACACAGAATCCTAAAAAAGAGATAAGTGTTATCACCATTGAAAAAGCATATTTATTTTTTGCCATCCCACAAATCCCCCTTTTCTTTTTCCTTCTGCTACCAGTTTATTCCTGAAATCTAAACTGAAACAAAACTTTTTGGAAAAATTATTCCGGAGAACCATTCTTCCGGGGCAGCCATACGGAAAAGGTCACTCCGTCCGGTTCGCTTTGAACCGTCACATTTCCCTGGTGAAGGCTGACCACCCGTTTGACGATAGCCAGTCCGATGCCGTTTCCGGAGGTGGCATGGGATTTATCTGCCTGATAGAATTTATTAAAAATCTTTTTTTGATCCTCCGGCGAGATATTGCTTCCGGTATTGGAAACTGCCACGGTCAGGCCGTCTCCTTCCCTTCGGATCTTCACCCCGACGCGGCCCTTTTCGGGACAGAATTTGATCGCGTTGTCCAGAAGATTGATCCATACCTGCTTCATTAGTTCTTCGCTGGCAAGGATGTTGTGTTCATCAAAGTCCAGATCCATCTCCAGTTCTTTGCTCTCCCATTTCCGCTCCAGCAGAAGCACGCAGCCCCGGATCTGTTCGGAGAGATTATAAGAGGATACGTCCGTCAGAATGGACTGGCTTTCCACCCGGGTCAGTTCCAGAACGTTTGTAGCCATGGAGGCCAGCCGCAGGGATTCTTCTTCAATAATGCTGATATATTCTTTACGCTCTTCTTCTGTGAGATTTCCCTCTTTTAAAAGCTTTGCAAAACCGGCTATGGAAACAATGGGCGTCTTGAACTCGTGGGAAAAGTCGTTGATAAAGTCGGACCGCAGCATTTCAGTCCCTTCCAGCTGCTTGGCCATGAGGTTAAAGCTGTTGATGGTCTCCGCCAGGGCGGGGTAGGAACGGGCAAGCCTTCCGAAAGAAAGCCGCACCGTAAAATCCCCGCCTGCCAGCCGATTCATCTGATTGATGATGCGGTTGATGGGCTTTAAGGGCAGAGTGCTGGAAATAAAGGTTACGAAGATGCCCACGATCAGGCTGACGGCAGACACCAACAGCAGAAAGGGCATGGGGTGCAGAATGCCGTCTTCGCTTGCCGGAATATGGGCGTAGGTGGTGAGAAGATATAAAATAAGGACCGCCACTCCCAGGGATACCAGAAGGATCAGGAATACAATGCAGGAAAACAGCAGGGTAAGGGACAGACGCGCATTCTTAAATTCCTTATCAGATGTTTTTTTCATATTTTTTTCACCGCCTTATATCCCAGTCCCCGCACACTTTCGATGGAAAATTCCTCCCAGCCTTCAAACCGTTTGCGCAGCCGCCCCACATGAACGGTCAGGGTTTCCCAGCCGGTTTCGCTGTCGGCGCCCCAGATCTCGTCCATGAGCTGGATCCTGGTGAAGATTCTGCCCGGATAGGACAGAAGCTTATAGAGCAGCAGGAATTCCTTCTGGGGCAGCTCCTGTACCTCGCCTGCTCTGGAGACGGTGAAGGAGTCGTAGTCCAGGGTCACTTCCCCGATCACGATCTGTCTTTCGCTGGCGATCTTGGCGCGCCTGAGCAGGGCCTTGACCCGCAGCAGCAGTTCCTCAGGGTCGATGGGCTTTGTCATATAATCGTCCGTTCCTGCCAGGAAGCCCTGCTTCTTATCCGCAGGCTGCTGGCGGGCGGAAACCATTAAAATGGGAAGGTCGTTGCGATTTTCCCTGAGAAGCCGTGTGAACTCGTAACCGTCCATCCTGGGCATCATAATATCCAGCACAGCCAGGTCGATGTGCTCACGGTCCAGAATCTCAAGAGCCTGTTCCCCGTTGACTGCCGTGGAGACCAGATAGTTTTCCCGTTCCAGTACTTTTTTTAAAAGAAGACGAATATTCTTGTCGTCATCCGCCACTAAGATATGAAACATTTGCTTTCCCCTCTTTTTTGCCAAAACTGTGAAAACCGATCTAACAAAAATCGATCCTCTTTTATTATCTCATAATTTCCAACATTATACAATGGAAAAAGTTATGAAAGAGAACGGGTCAAAAATTGATCAAAAAAAGAACTGCCCGCCGATCCGGCAAAGCAGCTCTTATTCTTCTGTTTCTTTTCCCGATTCAGATGTTCTCAAGACGGCGGGAAGCGCCGGGTCTGGCGCGCATGGACTGCAGATAAGCGGATACCGTTTCCCTGTTGTAGACAAGCTGGTACATGACCGCCGCCATGAGAAAAGCGGTCAGGACATCGAAAACGGAATGCTGCTTGATCAGCATTGTGGACAGGATGATGGAAATGCACAGAACCAGGGATGCATTTTTCAATCCTTTTTTGCCGGCCAGTTCTTTGTTATGCATGATGGCGAAATGCGCGCCCAGCGAATTATAGACGTGGATGCTCGGCCACAGGTTGGTAGGGGTGTCCGCGAAATAAAGACCGGCGATCATCCTGGTGAAAATGTTGTCCCGGGGCATGACAAAGGGTCTTAAATACTGTCCGTTGGGCCAGAGGGTGGAGATGATTAAAAAGATGGTCATTCCCGTGAACAGGAAGGCGCATGCCTTGAAATAATCCTGTTTGTTGTGGAAGATCAGATACAGGACCACCAGCGCCACATAACCGAACCATAGAAAATAAGGGATCACGAACACCTCGCAGAAGGGGATATAATCGTCCGCCGCCATGTGGATGACGTGAAAATGTCTTGTGACCGTGCGTTCCAGATAAAAGAACCAGACCAAATAAAACACCAGATAGCAAAGCGCAAATAATCCGTGCTTATACTTCTGATAAAACATACCTGCTTTTTTCATTGTAGTGCGCTCCCTTACGATCAATCATCACAGCTCCCCAGCTGTAGTGAAGTCAGAACTTTGACAATACCTAGTATATCCCAAAAAAGAAATTGGTCAATTACTTTTTGAAAAGCTTTAACTTTTTTAAGAAAAAATTTAGATTGTCAGGCAAGGAAGCGGAGGATATTTTTCCTGCATTCAACGGTGAGCTCTGAATAATGTCCTGCGACTTCCCCGTCTGTGTGGACGCACAGCGGAATGGAGGAGACAATATGAACCCTTGCCGCCCTGTGAGCGTCCACCCCGTGAAACATATAATGTTTTCCGAAAAAAGCGGTGGGAAGGGCAAAAAGGATCAGAAGCTTTGGAATGCCGCCAACGGTGCACAGATCCAGGATCCCGTCATTGTCCTTTGCATCGGGGCAGAACCGGAAGCCGCCGCCCTCATAGCGGTGGATCATGCAGGCGTTGAACAGAAAGCGCCGGACCTGGAAGGCTTCTGTTTCGTCCAGAAGAAATTGGCAGAGAGCGTCCTTTGCAGAGAATAACTCCTTTATGGCAACGGCCAGATAAGTCAGCTTGCCGAGACCCAGCCTGTTAAAGAAGCCCTTCATTTTCGTCTGGAAGACCTCTTCGCATACTGCCGCGTCAAAGCCTATGCCGCAGCTGACGGCAAAAGGTCGGACCATACAGTCGGGAGCGGTCATAACGCCCATATCCATGGAACGGACTTGTCCGGTATGCAGGATAAGGTCCAGGGCCTGCCTGGGATCCCTGGGGATCTTTAAGTCTCTTGCCAGGTCGTTGCTGGAGCCCGTAGGAATATAGCCCAGGGTCACTCTGGAAAAATCGGAAATGCCACGGAGCGCTTCGTTCATGGTGCCGTCCCCGCCCAGAATGACCAGGGTCAGATCTTCAGACGCGTCTGCGGTGATTTCTCCTGCCAGCTTTTCAATATCCCCTGCCTTGCCGGACAAATAGGAACGATACGCTACGCCCTCTTCCTGCAGGGCCGGTTCCACGATTTCCTTCCACAGCTTCAGCCCCCTGCCGGAACGAGAGGCGGGATTGATCAGAATATGGTACATTTTGCAGTTCTCCCCCTTCTGGAAAATTTTGCCTTAATTCAGGAATGTTTTCCTAATTTTATCAATATTTCCGGGGATTTGCAAGAAAAAAACCGGGAAGTACTATGCAGCTAAAAAAAATCATGTTATAATTCTGCTGACGCGGCAGCAGGCGGACTTTGCCGGACTGAGGGCTAGCGTCTGCAGCAAAGAAAATGAAGGAGGACGAAAATGTATTCCCTGGAAGAGGTAAGGAAAACAGATCCTGAAATAGCACAGGCGATTGAGGACGAACAGGCAAGGCAGAACAGCCATATTGAGCTGATCGCCTCTGAAAACTGGGTGAGTAAGGCGGTTATGGCAGCCATGGGGAGCCCTTTGACCAATAAATATGCGGAAGGATATCCCGGAAAGCGTTATTATGGGGGCTGCGACTGCGTTGATGTAGTGGAGAATCTTGCGATCGAGCGCGCGAAGGAATTGTTCGGCTGCGATTACGCCAATGTACAGCCCCATTCCGGCGCCCAGGCGAACATGGCGGTGCAGTTCGCTGTCTGTAAGCCCGGAGACACCATTATGGGCATGAATCTGGACCATGGCGGACATCTGACCCATGGCAGCCCGGTGAATATGTCGGGAAAATATTTTCATATTGTCCCTTACGGCGTAAACGAGGACGGATTCCTGGATTACGACCGTATGCGCCAGCTGGCGTTGGAGAATAAACCCAGGATGATCATCGCCGGGGCTTCCGCCTATGCCAGAACCATTGATTTCAAAAAATTCCGGGAGGTAGCCGACGAGGTGGGGGCTGTTTTGATGGTGGATATGGCCCACATTGCGGGTCTGGTGGCGGCAGGCCTTCATCCCAGTCCCATTCCCTATGCGGATGTGGTTACGACCACTACCCATAAGACCCTGCGGGGACCCAGAGGCGGTCTGATCCTCTGCAATCAGGAAGCGGCTGCCAGGTTCAATTTCAATAAGGCGGTATTCCCCGGGATTCAGGGAGGACCCCTGATGCATGTCATCGCAGCCAAGGCGGTCTGCTTCAAGGAAGCCCTGAGCGACGATTTCAAGGCATATCAGCAGAATATCATTGATAACGCCCAGGCGCTGTGCAGGGGATTGTTAAGCAGAGGGATCAGGATTGTTTCCGGAGGAACGGATAACCATCTGATGCTGGTGGATCTGACCAACTATGGTCTGACCGGCAAAAATGTGGAGAAGCTGCTGGACGCGGCCCATATCACCTGCAATAAGAACACGATTCCGAATGATCCCCAGTCTCCTTTTGTCACCAGCGGCATCCGCCTTGGAACGCCTGCGGTCACTTCCCGGGGCATGAATACGGAAGATATGGATAAGATCGCGGAAGCCATCGCTATGGTCATCAAAGAGGGCGAAGCCGGAATACCGCAGGCCAGGGAGATCGTAAGGGCTTTGACAGACAAATATCCTTTGTCATAAGGAAACTGAAAACTGGAAACGGCGGGGAGAGTGCCTGTATTCTGCTCCTGGGCAGAGGCGGGCGCTCTCATCTTATCTGCGCCTGCCCATATCTTTGATGATGGCGGTCAGATGCTGCAGCTGTTCGGAATTCAGGGCGGAGAGGTCTTTGATGAGCTCCCGGTTCTGGAGGGGATAGCCGTTGTCCTCGTCAAAAAACTCCATGGGGGTAATGTCAAAATATTCACAAATATAGAAAAAGGTCTGCATGGAAGGATAACCCCTGTTGTTTTCCAGGGCGTTGATGTATCCTGCGCTCTGTCCCAGGGACAGGCTCATATCCCGAGCGGAAACGCCTTTTTCCATGCGCAGTCTGGTGAGCCTTTGATGAAAAAAATCTTCGTACATTTGAAAACCTCCTTTGCTTCTATTCTACTATTTTCCTCTTTGGTTTTATATGGATTACCGCGCAATTTTTAATCAAGCATATAATGGAAATATATAATTTGCAAGATATGCTGGATAGAATCCATCGCCAAAAGGTTCCAGGATTCGACAAGGTTCGACAATCCCAGGCTTCTTCGAAATATTTTTCACTTTTCCTATTGCATTTCCCATTTCGCTGTGTTAAAATATCCCTCGTCCGCAAACAAGTGTCCGCATAACAAGAACAGCCTTCTTGTTCAATTAAGGGAGCGTAAGCAGTGATATGGGAGAAGCAGCGAAATATTATGTGATCCGTGAAAAAGCGGTGCCGGAGGTATTGTTAAAAGTAGTAGAAGCCAAGAGGCTTTTAGAGTCGGAGAAGGCGGAGACGATTCAGGAAGCCGTCGATGATGTGGGGATCAGCCGCAGTTCTTTTTATAAGTATAAGGATGATATTTTTCAGTTCCATGACAATTCCCAGGGAACCACGATCACCTTAACTCTGCAGATGGAGGATGAGCCGGGGCTTTTGTCGGACGTATTGAAGGTGATCGCGGAGTATCAGGCGAATATCCTGACAATCCATCAGAGTATCCCTATCAACGGAATCGCGTCTTTGAGCATCAGCATACAGATTCTGCAGCGGACGGGGAATGTTTCCCGTATGCTTGAAGTTTTAGAAGAACAGAAGGGCGTGCATCATGTGAAGATGATCGCCAAGGAATAGGAGAACCGGTTTCAAAAAAGAACGGGAAGATTGAAGAGAGGTTAGATATGATTCAGATAGCGGTATTAGGGTACGGCACCGTTGGCAGCGGTGTGGTGGAAGTAATCGAAAAGAATAAAGCCATGGTCAATGAAAAAGCAGCGGATGAGCTGAACATCAAGTATATCCTGGATCTGAGAGAATTTCCCGGTGATAAATACGAGCATAAAGTGGTCCATGATGTGAATATGATTATGGAGGATGAGGAGATATCCATTATCTGCGAGACGATGGGAGGCGTTGGAGCCGCCTATGAGTTTACCAAAATGGCCCTGGAGCGGGGCAAAAGCGTCTGCACCTCCAATAAAGAACTGGTGGCAACCCACGGACCGGAGCTTCTTGAGATCGCCCATGCCCATAACTGCAACTATCTGTTTGAAGCGAGTGTGGGAGGCGGGATTCCGATTATCCGGCCTTTAAACTATTCCCTGACCGCCGAGGTCATTGAGTCCATCAGCGGTATTTTGAACGGAACCACAAATTATATCCTGACGAAGATGGAAAAGGAAGGCGCCAGCTTTGACGCGGTGCTCAGAAAAGCTCAGGAGAAGGGATATGCGGAGCGGAAACCGGAGGCTGATATCGAGGGATATGATACCTGCCGCAAGGTGGCGATCCTGTCTTCTCTGATGCTGGGAAAAACAGTGGATTACAAGAAGATATATACGGAAGGGATCACCAGGATCAGCTATGGGGATATCCTGTATGCGAAGGAAACCGGAAGGACCATCAAGCTCCTTGGCCTGAGCAAACGAATGGGAGACAAGGTCTTTGCCATGGTAGCTCCCTTCATGATCGGGCAGGAGAATCCGCTCCATATGGTGGAAGGCGTATTTAACGCGGTATGCGTGCGGGGCAATATGCTGGGGGATTCCATGTACTACGGACAGGGAGCGGGAAAGCTTCCTACGGCCAGCGCGGTGGTGTCCGATGTGATCGACTGCGCCAGACATCTGGGGAAGGTCATTATGTGCTTCTGGAGCAGGGAAAAGGCGGAACTGGTAAATATGGGCGAGGTGGAGCATAAGTTTTTCCTCCGGGTAAAGCCCAGCGCCTGTGAAGCCCTGGAGATGATGTTCAAGGATTGTAAGAAGATAGAGATTCCCGGCAGAGGGGAAGATGTGGGCTATTTTACGGAAAGCATGAAGGAAAAGGATTTTGCGGACAGGTGCGCCCTTCTGGGAGAAGCGGTGCTTGGCAGGATCCGGGTGGAATAAGGAAAAGAAGATCTGCCGGCGAAGGATCGATCTGGCCGGCGGGGAAAAATTGAGAACATGTGCGGAAAATCTGCGCGGAAACGAGGATAAAGATGAAATATATCGTTGTCCTGGGCGACGGCATGGCGGATGAGCCTATTGAGAGTCTGGGGGGAAAAACGCCCCTGGAATATGCCGATACGCCCAATCTGGACCGGCTGAGCAGGGTATCGGAGATCGGTATGGTGCATACCATACCGGAGGGGATGAAGCCGGGATCCGATACTGCTAATCTGTCGGTACTGGGATATGACCCCAGGAAATATTATTCCGGGCGTTCCCCTCTGGAGGCGCTGAGCATCGGGGTTCCCATGAAAGATACGGATATCGCCCTGCGGTGTAATATCGTCACGATTTCAGAAGAGGAAGAACGCTTTGAGGATAAGATCATCATTGACCACAGTTCTTCCGAGATCAGCACCCGGGACTGCGCCGTTCTGCTGAAGGCTGTAGCCGACGAGCTGGCTGACGAGACTTATCAGTTTTATGTGGGTACCAGTTATCGTCACTGCCTGATCTGGAACCATGGACAGGTGGTGGAGCTGGCGCAGCCCCATGATGTGCTGGGTCAGACCATTGGACAGTATCTTCCCCGGGATGAAAAGCTTCGCCGGATGATGAAGAGAAGCTACGAGATCCTGGTAAACCATCCGATAAATCTGGAGCGGAAAAAGAAAGGCCTGAATCCGGCAAACTGCTGCTGGTTCTGGGGCGCGGGCACCAGGCCGAAACTTTCTTCCTTTCAGGAAAAAACCGGTAAAAAGGGAATGATGGTATCTGCGGTAGATCTGTTAAAGGGGATTGCCGTGGGAGCAGGCATGGGGGTGGCCCTGGTGGAGGGCGCCACCGGCGGCCTGAACACCAACTATGCCGGCAAAGTAAAGGCTGCGGTGGACGCGGTTACCAGACAGGGTTATGATTTCGCTTATATTCATCTGGAAGCCCCTGACGAGATGGGGCATCAGGGAAGCGTGGAAAAAAAGATCCGTGCCATCGAGTATCTGGATGCAAAAGTGGTGGGTCCTGTTGTGGAGCAGATGGAGCAGGCGGGAGAGGACTTAAGGCTGCTGGTGCTGCCGGATCACCCCACCCCGATCCGTGGCAGGACCCATACCTCCGACAGCGTTCCCTATCTTCTGTATGACAGCAGCAGGAAGCAGGAGCACGCCTGGAGCTACAGCGAAGCCCAGGGACGCCAAAGCGGCATTCTTTTTCCGGAGGGGTATGCCCTGATGGATCATTTTCTGGAAATAAACAGTGACAAAGGAGAGTTCGTCCATGTCTAAAGTGGTGAAATTCGGCGGAAGCTCTTTGGCAGACGCCGCGCAGTTTCAAAAGGTAGGAGAAATCATCCGGGGGGATGAGGAAAGAAGATATGTGGTGCCTTCCGCGCCGGGCAGGCGCTTTCCCAAGGATACAAAGGTTACGGATATGCTCTACGCCTGTTATGGCGAGGCGGAAAAGGGCGGAGACTTTTTGCCGAAGCTGGATCAGATCAGGACCAGGTACCAGGAGATCATAGAGGGGCTTAAGCTGCAGATTTCCCTGGATAAGGAATTTGCCGAGATGGAAGAGCAGTTCCGCAAAGGGGCAGGAAGCGATTACGCCGCCTCCAGGGGAGAGTATCTGAACGGTATTGTGATGGCCGCTTACCTGGGCTATGAATTTGTGGACGCCGCCGAGGTGATCCGTTTTAAGGACAATGGAGAATTCGATCCCCAGGAGACCAATACGCTTCTGGCAAAGAGGCTGAAGGGATGCAGCCACGCGGTGATCCCGGGCTTTTACGGAACGACGAAGGAGGGAAAGGTGAAGACCTTCTCCCGGGGCGGTTCCGATATCACGGGTTCTCTTGTGGCAAAGGCGGTGAAGGCGGACGTTTACGAGAACTGGACGGACGTATCCGGCGTCCTGATCGCGGATCCCCGCATCATTGACAATCCGAAGGGAATCGAAACCATTACATACAGGGAGCTGCGGGAGCTTTCCTACATGGGCTTTACGGTGCTCCATGAGGACGCGATCTTCCCGGTGCGCCAGGAAGGGATCCCCATCAATATCCGCAATACCAATTCACCGGAGGAAAACGGAACCTGGATCGTGGGGAGCACCTGTCAGAAATCAAAATATGTGATCACAGGCATTGCCGGCAAGAAGGGGTTCTGCGCCATTAACATAGAAAAGGATATGATGAATTCCGAGATCGGTTTTGGCAGAAAGGTGCTGCAGGCCTTTGAAGAGAACGGGATTTCCTTTGAACATATGCCTTCCGGCATCGATACACTCACGGTCTTCGTGCATCAGGATGAGTTCATGCATAAGGAGCAGAAGGTGGTGGCAGGGCTGCACAGGCTGGCGGATCCGGATTCCATCGATATTGAGTCGGATCTTGCCCTGATCGCCGTGGTAGGCAGGGGCATGAGGGCCACCAGAGGTACTGCCGGACGCATTTTTTCCGCCCTGGCCCACAACAATGTCAACGTAAGGATGATCGACCAGGGTTCCTCGGAGCTGAATATCATCATCGGCGTGGCGGATGAGGATTTTGAAACCGCCATTAAAGCCATCTATGATATATTCGTGATAACGAGGATCTAAGATCATACGGACCTGAGATAGTTTTTTTCACTTCTGAAAACCTTTCCTTTTGAAAAGATGTTTGAAAAAATGGCATTAACCTTACGGAATGGGTCAAATGCCATTTTTTTTTGCGCGCAAATATTCTGAAAATTAAAAATGACATGGAATATATTTGCAATAATCTGGAATATTTAGACAAATTAAGGATAAAAATAAGATAAAAAAGAAGCGAAAAGTAAAAAAATGTCAACAAAAAATAAAAATTGAAAAAATTTAAAATTTTTTGAAAAAATGTGTTGACAAAACCAGGATGGTTGTGTATAATGAACTCAACAAAAGAGAAAAGCAAACAAAGTACAAAAGATAAAAGGAAAGGGAAGGAGGATAGCAAAACACCATAACTTTTTTGTACATGAGAAGCCTTCTATCATAAAAGTTTAGATGTAGAAAAGAAAACATTCGGGACAGTAGATAAGAAGGTTTCACATATGAAATAAATAATATTCTTCCATTTTATAACAAGTGAATATAGAAATTAAGAAATGAAAAAATGAGACCAGGGACACAAAAGAGGGAACGATTCACAAATGAAGAATTTGATTTGAACGTTACAGTACATGTGTACAAGAAGAAAAGTGGAAAAGGTCAAAAAGAAAGATGGAAGAAAGAATAGGAGGTAAGAACCGTTGGACAGCATAGTTTAAGAGAGCGTATCGATTAGAAATAATGGATACGCTCTTTAAATTTAGGCTTTTTTTTAAATTTTTTCTTAAATTGAAACATTTCCTATGGAAAATCTGACAGAAATAATATATGATAGCAATGAAAAAGGTTTTCTGGAGGACAGATCATGGCACAAAATACAGTATCAGAACAGGAACACCGGGAGAAGCGCAGGAAAAAACGCAGAAACAGCCAGATCGGCGCATACCTTCTTTTGCTTTTGCTCCTGGCCGTTGTCGGGGCAGCTATCGTGTTCGGAGTAAAATATGCGTCGCAGCCCGGCAGGGTTCCGGGGGTAGGACAGGGAGAGCCCGGGGAAAGCAAAGGTGATGAGATAGATGACCTTTTTGCTTCGGAACCTCCTATTGAACTGGAGTCAGAACCCACGGAAACAATACCGGAGTCCACACCGGAAGAAAAATTTGAGGCTATGATCCAGGACAGAATCGCTGCTATGCCGTTGGAAGACAGGGTGGCGGGGCTTTTTATTGTGACGCCGGAATCCATCACGGGGGTACAGACTGCAACTAAGGCAGGGGAAGGGACAAAAGAGGCTCTGGACAAGTATCCTGTGGGGGGAGTTATCTATTTCACAAAGAATATCAAGAATAAAGAACAGCTTGCGGAAATGATAGAGAATACGGCGCTGTATGCAAAATATCCTCTATTTTTAGGAGTTGACGAGGAAGGAGGAACCGTAAGCCGTCTGGCAGAAAGCAAGCTGGTGGATAAGGCGGCTTCTGCCCAGGAGATCGGGAAGAGCGGCGATGCCAATCAGGCTTATCAGGCAGGGGCGACCATAGGAGCATATCTGAAGGAGTTTGGATTTAATCTGGATTTCGCTCCGGTGGCGGACGTGGCCAATGTGGATGGAAGCGTAGTGGCGAAGCGGTCTTATGGCGAGGATGCGACCGCTGTGACTCCTTTTGTGCTTTCCATGATGCAGGGTCTTGAGGATCAGGGGATTACGGCCTGTGTAAAACATTTTCCGGGGATCGGCAGCACAAAGGAGGATACCCATGATGGGCTTGCGGTGATCGACCGGACCGCGGAAGAACTTAGAGCCTGTGAATTTACCGTTTTTAAGGCGGCTATCGATGCGGGAGCGGATATGATCATGGTGACCCATGCTGCAGTTCCCTCTCTTACCGGGGATAACACGCCTTCTACCATGTCTGAGGCAGTGGTAACGGACATTTTGCGTGAAGAGCTCGGATTTGAGGGTGTGATCATTACGGATGCCATGAACATGGCGGCAATTTCTGATTATCATGACGCGGACGAGGCTGTCATCTTCGCCCTGAAAGCGGGCTGTGATATGATCCTGATGCCGGATGACTTTGAAAAAGCGTATAACAGCGTTCTGCAGGCGGTGCAGGAGAATGTGATCTCTGAGGAAAGGATCAACGATGCCCTGCGCAGGATCTACAGGATCAAGCTGGCCGGGCAGCTCCAGAATTAGCTCTGACGAAAATGTGGAAAAGGTGTGGGAAAACCGGGTCCGGCGGATGAGAAGTGGTCGGGTGGCCATGATTCCGGGAGAAAGTGAAAAAACAGCGGTAGGTTTATGGAACCTCCGCTGTTAGAATCGCAAAAAAATAGAGCGACAGACGGGACTCGAACCCGCGACCTCCACCTTGGCAAGGTGGCATACCACCAACTGTACTACTGTCGCAAATGATATATAAAGTTCTGATTTCTTTTAGCAAGTTTCACTATACTATAACTTCAGCCGGTTGTCAACAAAAATTTTCTTATGACCCGGAGGAAAAACTTCCAGCTGAAGTGGAAAAACTTCCATATGACTTAAAGGCGTAAAACCTGCCTTGCGAAAACTCATCTCTCATGGTAAGATATACCTGTAGGAGATGAGTTTTTTATGGAACAAAAGCAGTATGCCTCCAAAGAATTGCTGCGGAGGTTTATCCCATATTTTAAGAATTATACGGGAACCCTGTGCATGGATCTGTTCTGTGCTTCCCTGACGACGGTGTGCGAGCTGGTGCTGCCGTTAATCATGCGGTATATCACCAATGAGGGACTGCGGGATCTGGCGTCCCTTTCGGTGCGGACCATAGGAGGTCTTGGGCTTCTCTATCTGGCGCTGCGGGTGCTGGACTGCGTGGCCAGCTATTATATGGCCGATATGGGGCATGTGATGGGGGCAAAGATCGAGACGGATATGCGCAGGGACGCCTATAAGCATCTGCAGCAGCTTTCCACCACCTATTACAACAATACCAAGGTGGGGCAGATCATGGGGCGCATCACCAACGATCTGTTTGATGTGACGGAGTTTGCCCACCACTGCCCGGAGGAATTTTTCATTGCAGGGATCAAGACCCTGATCTCTTTTATCATCCTGGCGGGCATCAATCTGCCTCTGACCCTTTTAATATTTCTGTTTGTGCCTGTCATGTGCGTTGTGTGCATGATCCTGAACTTCCGCCAGAGGGCGGCTTTCCGCAAGCAGCGCGTCCAGATCGGGGAGCTGAACGCCAGGATCGAGGACAGCCTTCTCGGACATAAGGTGGTGAAGGCCTTTACCAATGAGGGCGTGGAAGAGAGTAAGTTCGAAACCGACAACAGCGTTTTCCTGGATATCAAGAAGGAAACCTATAAATATATGGCTCTGTTTCAGACCTCCGTGAAGATGTTCGACGGCCTGATGTACCTGATGGTAGTGGTGGCCGGGGGCATCTTTATGATCCATGGGATGATCGCTCCCGGGGATCTGGTGGCATATATGCTGTATGTTTCCACCCTCATCGCAACCATCCGCCGGATCATCGAGTTCGCGGAGCAGTTCCAGCGGGGCATGACGGGGATAGAACGTTTTCTGCAGATCATTGACGCGGACATAGAAATCTTTGACGAGCCGGACGCGGTGGAGCTTCGCAATCCCCGGGGAGATATTTCCTTCCGGGATGTGAGCTTCGAGTACCCGGATGACCATAATCGGGTGTTCGCCAATCTGAACCTGGATATCCGGGCGGGAGAGAAGGTGGCCATCGTGGGACCCTCCGGAGGAGGCAAGACCACTCTCTGCAATCTGATCCCCCGGTTTTATGACGTGACAAAGGGACAGATCACCTTAGACGGGGAGGATATCAAGCATTTTACCCTGAAAAGCCTTCGGGGCAACATCGGGATCGTGCAGCAGGATGTCTATCTGTTTTCCGGAACGATCTATGAAAATATTGTTTACGGCCGGCCGGGAGCCTCCAGGGAGGAAGTGGAGGAAGCCGCGAAGCGGGCCGGAGCCCATGAATTCATAATGGGACTCAAGGATGGGTATGATACTTATGTGGGAGAGCGGGGCGTGAAGCTTTCCGGAGGACAAAAACAGAGGATCAGCATTGCCCGGGTATTTTTGAAGAATCCTCCCATTATTATTCTGGATGAAGCCACTTCCGCGCTGGATAATGAAAGCGAATTTGCCGTGGCCCAGTCCCTGTCCAGACTTTCCGAAGGGCGCACCACCCTGACCATCGCCCACAGGCTTTCCAGCATCAGAAATTCTGACAGGATCCTGGTGCTGACGGAGGACGGGATACAGGAGGAAGGCGACCATCAGCAGTTAATGGAGCGGAAGGGAATTTATTATCAATTCTATGAGATGGCAAACAGGCTGAAGTAGCCGGAGAAGGGAAGCAGCCAGGAAAGTGAAGTAGCCAGGAAAGTGAAGTAACCAGGAAAGTGAAGTAACCAGGAAAGTGAAGTAGCCGGGGAAGGGAAATAGTTTGGAAAGGAAATAGCCGAAAAGGGAAGCAGATGGGAAATAGCTGAAAAAAAAAGGAGGGGTTACATGAAGCTGACATTTATAGGAGCTGATCATGAGGTGACGGGGAGCTGTCACTATCTGGAGGCAAACGGAAAGCATATTCTGGTGGACTACGGGATGGAGCAGGGGATCAATGTTTTTGAAAACGCGCCCCTGCCTGTGGCGGAGAGCCTGGTGGATTATGTGTTTTTGACCCATGCCCATGTGGATCATTCAGGCTTGCTGCCCCTGCTGTATGCCCGGGGTTTTCGGGGAAAGATTTACACCACGGAGGCATCCGCCGATCTGTGCGGGATCATGCTGCGTGACTGCGCCCATATCCAGATGATGGAGGCGGAGTGGAAGCAGCGGAAGGCAAAAAGAAGCTCCAGCCAGGGGACGGCGGAGCCCCTCTATACCATGGAGGATGCGGAAGGGGTGATCAAAAAGATCGTTCCCTGCAGTTATGGCAAGATCATAGATGTGTGCGACGGGGTGCGGATCCGGTTTACGGATATCGGTCATCTGTTAGGTTCCGCCAGCATCGAGGTCTGGCTGACGGAAGAGGGAAGGACAAAGAAAATTGTCTTTTCCGGGGATATCGGCAATAAGAATCAGCCCCTTTTAAGGGATCCCAGCCTGACAAAAGAGGCGGATTATGTGGTGATGGAATCCACCTACGGGGACAGATATCATCCTCAGTCAAAGGTGGATTATGTGGCGGAACTGACCCAGATCCTCCAGGAAACCTTTGACAGGGGAGGCAATGTGGTCATTCCTTCCTTTGCCGTCGGCAGGACCCAGGAGCTTTTGTATTTCCTGCGCAAGATCAAGGTGGGCAGACTGGTAAAGGGACACGAGGATTTCCCTGTGTACATGGACAGTCCCATGGCGGTAAGCGCCACTGGTATTTTTAACGAAAACAGGATGGAGTGCTTCGACGAGGAAGCCATGGAGCTGGTGAGGGAAAACATCAATCCCATCTCCTTCGCTGGACTGCGGATGGCTATTACCAGCGAGGAATCTAAGCAGATCAACTTCGAGGAAACGCCCAAGGTCATTATCTCCGCTTCCGGCATGTGTGATGCAGGGCGGATCAGGCACCATTTAAAGCATAATCTGTGGAGACCGGAGTGCACGATCCTGTTCGTGGGTTATCAGTCGGTGGGAACCCTGGGCCGGGCCATCGTGGAAGGTGCAAAGGAGGTAAGGCTGTTCGGCGAGCCCATCGAAGTGCGGGCGCAGATCAGGCAGCTTACGGGGCTGAGCGGTCATGCGGATAAGGAGGGGCTGATCCATTGGATCACAGGCTTCCAGGAGAAGCCCAGAAAAGTATTTGTGGTTCACGGGGAGGATCAGGTATGCACCTCCTTTGCAGAGTGCCTGAAGATCCAGTACGGGATCCCAGCTTACGCCCCCTACAGCGGGACGGTGTTCAATCTCCTTTCCGGAAAACTTGAGTACGAGGCTCTGCCTGTGCCCGTCAGGAAAAAGGCGAAAGCGGCATCCGGAGTTTACGCAAGACTCCTGGCGGCGGCCCAGCGGCTCCTTGCAGTGGTTCAGAAAAGCGAGAGCCTGGCGAATAAGGATATGGCCAGGTTTGCCGACCAGATCACAAATCTGTGCGACAGGATAGAAAATTAAGAAAACGGTATCCATCGCCGGATCCGGGCAGCAGGACAGCAGCAGGATATATGGTGAAGAAAGTTGGAAGAAAGAGGATGAAAAGATGAGCTATGCTGACGAAGTTTTTATCAATATGTGCAGGGATATTCTGGAAAACGGCACCAGCACGGAAGGGGAGAAGGTAAGGCCTCACTGGCCGGACGGAACCCCGGCATACACCATTAAGAAATTCGGAGTGGTAAACCGTTATGATCTGTCCAAGGAGTTTCCCCTCCTGACCCTGCGGCGGACTGCTTTAAAATCCGCCACGGACGAGATGCTGTGGATCTGGCAGAAGAAGTCCAATAATATCCATGATCTCCACAGCCATATCTGGGACGAATGGGCGGATGAGGACGGCTCCATCGGGAAGGCTTATGGCTATCAGCTTGGGGTAAAGCATCAGTACAAGGAGGGAATGATGGATCAGGTGGACCGAGTGATCTATGACCTGAAGCATAATCCTTTCAGCAGACGGATCATGACCAATATTTATGTCCATCAGGATCTCCATGCCATGAACCTTTATCCCTGCGCTTACAGCATGACCTTTAATGTGACCCAGAAGCCCGGGGAAGAGAAGCTGACCTTGAACGCCATTTTAAACCAGCGTTCCCAGGATGTGCTGGCTGCCAATAACTGGAACGTGGTGCAGTATGCGGTGCTGCTGCATATGCTGGCTCAGGTCTGCGATATGAAGGCGGGGGAGCTGGTCCATGTGATCGCGGACGCCCACATTTACGACAGACATGTGCCCATTATAAAGGAGCTTATCGCCAGGGAACCCAAGCCGGCCCCTTCTTTCTGGCTCAATCCGGATATTCACGATTTTTACCAGTTTACCAGGGACGACGTCAGGGCGGAAAACTATGAAACAGGTCCCCAGATCACGGATATACCTATTGCGATATAGTTTGCTTTAAATTATGTCCGCATGAAGAAAGGAAGCTTTATTATGAATATGATAGTAGCCGTAGACAATCATTGGGCCATCGGCCTTCACAACCAGCTGCTGGTCCGCATCCCCAATGACCAGAAGCATTTTCGCATGGAGACCACAGGAAAGGTGGTGGTTCTGGGCCGTAAGACCCTGGAGACCTTTCCCCAGGGCCTGCCTTTGAAAAACCGCACCAATATCATCCTGAGCACGGACCGGCATTATCAGGTGAAGGATGCCATAGTCGTTCACTCTATTCCTGAATTGCAGGAGGAGCTTCAAAAATATAAGGATGAGGACATTTACATCATCGGGGGAGAAAGCGTTTACCGCCAGATGCTCCCCTATTGCAGCGTCGCCCATGTTACCAGGATAGACCGGGAATACCAGGCGGACTCTTATTTTCCCAACCTGGACAAGGACGAAGCGTGGCATGTCACAGCGGAAAGCGATGAACAGACCTACTTCGATATTCCTTATACTTTTGTGAAGTATGAGAGGGTGGAAAAAGGGGCTCAATTATAATCCCTCAATTGTAATCCGAGATTCCATACCCAGTATTCTGGATATATAAAGTATTGACAAAGTAGATATAATAGGCATATAATTTTAACAGGAGGTGGTCATATGGCAGCAGTAAGCACTAATATTAAGATTGACTCGACATTGAAGAGAGAATCGCAGGAGCTTTTTGAAAGCCTTGGTCTCAGCCTGAGTTCTGCCATCAATATGTTTTTGCGTCAGTCCGTGCGGGAACAGGCCATTCCATTTCGTGTCGGGAACCCTATGCCAAACGCCGAAACATTGAAGGCGATAGAAGATGCCAGAAAAGGCATTGGTCTGAGCCGGGGATTCACATCTGTATCTGAACTGATGGAGGATTTGGATGCTGACGATTAAATATCAGACGGCTTTCAAAAAAGATTACAAGCGGATAAAAAAGCGTGGTTATGATACCAGACGACTCGAGAGGGTTGTGGGTATGTTGGCATCTGGGCAGGAACTGCCAGCTGAATACAAGGACCATAGCCTGATCGGAGTGTATAAGGGCTGTCGTGAATGTCATATTGCTCCCGACTGGCTGCTTGTGTATGAGATCAGGGAAACGGAACTGCTTTTATTGTTGACTCGGACAGGATCCCACAGCGATATCTTTTGATAAACGCGCAGCTTGTGAAAAAGATTTCTTACAATAAAGGGGTCAGCTTTTCACGGCTGTCCCCTTTTGTGTTATGGAAACATGGCGCTCTAAAATGTTAATTTTTCCTCTGCAGATAGCTGAGGCGAAAGGCGTTGAGCTTTCTTCCAATCCATTTCCATTATCATCAGTCTACCTGGGAAGCCCAGCCGATATTCTATCGCGCAAAGCTTTCCATGGGTTCTTCGTCGCCTTCCCGCCAGAAAGAGATGATTCCCAGATTGCCGATATACTCAAAAGCGAGGGACGCAGCCTGTACGAAATCCTTCCGCTTCACACTGTCCTCGCCAGTCAGCCGCACCATCAACTCATAAGGTTCCTCATGGGTCTGCAGCTCAATGGAAGAATACTGATAGCCCCGGGGATAGGGCAGCAGCTGCGCGATCTGGGAAACCCTGGGGGCATCTCCCAGGTAATCCGTCCGGTACTGCTCCAGCCTGGTAAGATCATTGGCAGCAGGATCATTGGCAGGATCATTGGCGGAGGGATCATTGGCAGCACCATTGGCAGCAGGATCATTGGCAGAACCATTGGCGGCAGGATTATAGGCAGAAGGATTGTTGGCGGCAGCATCCCCGATCCTCACCTGGACATTTTCCACATCCACATAAACGATCAGATCCTCATCGGTATCATTCTGGACGTCCACGCCGATTTTAAACCAGCCGCCCTTTTCCGCCTTTATCTTCACAGGCATACCGGGCGTCAGGTACATCGGCTTATCATATGCCGTTTCCGTATTCACTTCTATCGGCTTCAGCGAAACCGCCGTATCTCCCAGCCCTTCGCCGCAGGATACGATGATTTCACTGCCCAGGGGAGAGATCTCCTCATGAGTATACACAACAGCCTCCTTACTGCCGGCAGGCACTACGATACTGAGACTGAACCTTTTCGGCTTGGGATTGGTCAGAAGGCACAGGGCAAGGACTATAACAACGGCAATGGCTGCAAGAATTCCCCAGAAGGAAAGCTTCTTCCAGTTAGCCAGATTGCGGATCCGCCCTTTGGGGTTCCCTTCTCCAAAGGTCAGGGGTATACCGGCAATCACACGCCTTCCGGTGGCGAAACTCAATAAAGATGCCGCATAATCCGCCAGGATGTCTGGGCCCAGCTTCCTGACCACAGCTTCATCGCAGCTCATTTCCATGTCCCTGCCAGCCAGGAGGAAGGCTATCCAGACCAGAGGATTGAACCAATGGATACACAGGGCTGCAAAAGCCAGCGTTTTTATGACATGGTCAAATCTGCGGATATGATGCTGCTCGTGCATCAGAATATAAGTCCGCTCCCGCTCCCTCAGGGAGGAGGGAAGATAAATCCTCGGTCTTATCAGCCCCATGACAAAGGGCGAAGGAATCTCATCCACCAGATAAATATTGTCCCTCAGGGGCGATGCGGTGATCAGCTTTTTACGAAGCCGGATATAAGATACCGCCGCATAGACCGCCATCGCCAGGACACCGGCTGCCCAGATGCAGGAAGCAATGTTCATGGGAGTTTTCAGCGGATCTGCAGTCAGCTTTTCTTCATCCTGGTATAAATAATTGCCGCTCATTTCTTCTGCGGTGCCCGGAGCAGGATTTGCTGCAGAAGGGGACCCTGCGGGAACGATATCAAGGGAGATATATTCAATGCTGTTTGATATGATCCCGGTTGCGGCTACAGGCGTATCCATCAGACCAAACAGTGACAGACTGGAGGGGATTGCCGCCGGACAAAGCAGTCGGAAGATGACCATGCTCCAAAGGGCATAGGAGATCACCTTCGGAGCTTTTTTGAGCAGAAGCCGCAGCAGCAGAACGAGCAGGATGACCACGCTGGCTGTGATGCTCATGTTTAACAGTACAGGGAAAAAAGTATAGAGGGACATAAGCTTACCTCCTCATTTTGTCGATGAGCCTTTTCAGCTCTTCGACTTCTTCATCTGAAAGCTTCTTTCTTGTGCCAAAAGCGGCGATGAACGCGGGCAATGAGCCATCAAAGGTATCTTCCACAAACTGCTCGCTTTTCATACCATAGAATTCTTCTCTGGAGATCAGCGAAGAAACCATCTTGTCCTGAAGCTTAAAGATCCCGCGTTCGCACAATCGCTTCAATACGGTATATGAAGTGGTCGATTTCCAGTTCAGCTCCTCCTCCGCCATTTTAATGAGGTCCCTGGAAGCCAGGGGCTCATGATTCCATATGATATCCGCAAAGCGTGATTCAAGTACTCCCATTGTAGGCATATGCGTATCCTCCTTACTCTACATTATGTAGAGTAATAATAGTCTACATGATGTAGAGAGAATTGTCAATGGGGTCTTGGAACTTTTTGGGAAAATATTGTCAGCAAAAATATTGTCATAGAAAAATTTGGAGGAAATCGGATTCGAAAAACCGGAAAATTGAGTATATCGGTTGTCCGAAAAATCGAGTGCGTTGCTCAATTTGACTTTCTTGTAACTATACATTATAATAAAAAAGGATTTGGACGATAATGGAGGAAAGAAAAAAATTATTGAGGAAAAAGCGGCAGAAATCATGAAAACAGGTGTCAAATTTAAGGATGCCTGTCATGTGGCGTCGGCCATTTACGCCGGATGCGGATATTTCATCTCAACCGATAAAAGACTATTAAAATATCAGTCAAAAGAGATAAAATTGGTTACACCGATTGAGTTTGTAGTAGAAATGGAAGAGGACTAAGATGGAAACAGGCACAGTTGAGATTATGAACAGAGGGATGAAGTGTTTGAAGGATCATATGGGCGTTGTTGAAGCAGAGAGATTTATTTCTGTTATCATGAGGGAACGATTTGATTACACAAAATGGCAGAGAGAATATTTTGATATAAAAAAACCGGAAGAAATCAGCAAAGAAGCCTCTGAGTTTGAAAAGGAACATCCGTATGAAGGAGAAGCTATAAGACTGTAAGGTAGGAAGGCAGGAAGAAAGCAGGGTCTCATTTTCAAGTTGCAAGGTCCTGCTTTTTTATTGCTTCAATGGCTGAGAGAAATGCTTGGTTCGTGCTGTAGCGGACAAGCGTTGGGAGTGTATCAAAGAAGAAACCATATGAACAAAATTGATGAGAAATAAGCACCCATATAATATGCAGCTATAAAATAATCGATAAAACCTAACAAGAATCTTGTAATTTAGCTAAAAAACTGATAAACTTCCCTGCAAGGCATGAGTAATCGAAGGCTATTTAGGTAAAAAGACTCCCCCCAAAGGAAAAGGAGGTATCTATTTATGTCAACCCAAATGCAGCGAATAAAAGTATTTCAGGACACAATGGACTGGATCGCAGAGGATACTGACCTTGCTGAATCCATATCTATCGCTAAGAAAAATACAACGGTATACTATGAGGATGATTATCCGGAATTTGATTCATCTAAAATAAAAAATACGATCATTGCGGTCACCGGGGACAGGAGTTATCAGGCGGCCATGCGGCTGCATCAGGAAGAACCGGACGCTAGGATCGCTGTCATGAACTTCGCCAATGCGTTCAAGGCCGGGGGCGGCGTTGAGAATGGAAGCAGCGCACAGGAAGAAAGTCTGTGCCAGACATCCACGCTGTATCCGCTGCTGTATCGTAAGACGCTGAGGGATTCTTTTTATAAGCATCATTGGGATCTGAACACTCTTAAGGCAACTGATTCCCTGATTTATACCGAGGGCGTGGTTATTTGTAAGACGGATGAAGATCTTCCTGAGAGAATGCTGAAAGAAAATTGGGTAATGGTGGATGTGATCACCATTGCCGCGCCGAATCTGAGGAAAGGGTTAAATATCCATTCCGGGTTTATAAACGGCAGCATCTGTATGAGCGACGCCGAGCTCTTTGGCTGTCATGTAAAAAGAGCCATCCATATGCTGACCTGTGCGGCAGCAAAAGGGGCAGATATCCTGGTTCTCGGTGCTTTTGGATGCGGAGCCTTCCAGAATGATCCTGAGGTGGTGGCCCGGGCGTATAAGGCTGCGCTTCAGGAATTTCCCAAGGTATTCCGAAGGGTCGAGTTCGCGGTGTACTGCCCGCCGGGCGGCAGCAGGAATTACGATGTATTTAAACGGGTGCTGGGGAACCACATTTGACTTCCTATTCTTTCCACTATGGTTCAATATTATTATTTTTCATCGTAAAAAAGCTGGATTGCTGAAAAAGCCTCTTCTGCATTTAAGCCATACTGTGTCTGAAGACATTCAAGGGTTTTCTCACTGGACATCCCCTGGTTCTGGCAAACGGAAACCAAGTGCTCTAAAAAAGCATTTAGTTTGTCGGATGTCTTCTTCAGTTCCTGCCTGGATTCTGCAAGTTCCCGCCTGGATTCCGCGAGCTCCCGCCTGGATTCTTCGAGTTCCTGCCTGGCCAGCTGTGTGTTCCGGCGTTCTGCTTGTATGTCCATTTTCTCCATACTTGCAAATAACTCTCCCATTCCGCCATCCTCCAATCTTGCCATCTTGTCCCGGGCTTCGTCCGCCGGAACGTTCATTTTCTGAAACAAGGACCACAGGATATCCTGGTAGACCTCCTTGATGTCCGCAGACGATTTGTTATAGATCTCGTCCACGTAATCTCTGGAAGTGTTCATCAGCTCCGTGAAATCTTCAGGGCTCTGAATCCGGTTAATCATCATTATCAGGGACATTTCGTTGTGCTTTTCCATAAGGGCGTCGCTCTTATATTCGTGAACCCGAACCAGCTTGTAGGAAAAATCAGGGATATAATCCTCCAGTCCTTTTCTTATGTCGATCCTGTCCGCAAGGTGCATGCCCGCAGTCCAGTTCTCCCGCCCCTCAAAGTATACAATGGGGATAATGGGCGGATAGCGGAAGATCTTCCGGCTGCTTGAACCTTCCTTTAAGCCTTCCTGTTGTTTCTTGTAATCGTACCAGATCACAGTCATGTACCGGAGCAGCTGCATGCATACGTCATAATCGACGCTAGTCTTGTGCTCCACCAGGGGAAGTACGAAGACTTCCTGTTCCTGCTCCTTATTCGGGCTCCCATCTTTTCCCCTGACTCGAATTTTCACCCTCTTGACGGTGTCCGCTTCAAACTGCACCCCCAGAAAAGCTTTATAACGTTCTGTTACATCTTCAATATCCTCGGGCTGCAGGTTTTCAAAAATGGATAAACCTGTGTAATCCCGCAGGAACTGGCATGTCAGCTTTCTGTTGCGGAAAATAGTACGACTGTTGGCGTCCCGGGTATGTTCCTCCGGGGAATAGCTGCCTGCGTTATTATCTTTTGTATTTTGATTCTTTGTAACAGGGTCTGCGGCATTTGCCTTTGATGCAGCTGTATCTTTGGCTGTCTTCCCTGTGTCAACCGCATTTGCAGCAGATATCATCGTTGCGGTAATATCCAAAGTTTCTTCTCTTTTGTAGGAGTCAGCTTTCTTTGTCAAATTCTTCTGCATATTACATTCCTCCTATCGTTTTGGTCGGTCCAATATGGATAGAAGAGGAAAGCATCCCGAAAGAAGCTTGTCAAATGTGGTTTAAAATCATTATAAAGCAGTGTTGCCTGCAAAGCAAGGGTTATTTTTTAATAGTCTGATGATGCAGCCAACAGCCTCCCAGCGGTTTTTAGTTCCTCATTTGACATCCCTGACGCTGCGCGTTATAATGTCGGCAGGAAGAGCATCTGCCGACTTCCGAATTGAAAGCGCGCCTGGAGGCGCGCGGCTGTGGTATAATGTCGGCAGGAAGAGCATCTGCCGACTTCCGAATTGAAAGCGCGCCTGGAGGCGCGCGGCTGTGGTATAATGTCGGCAGGAAGAGCATCTGCCGACTTCTGAATTGAAAGCGCCTGGCGGGGTTGTCGGAGAGGATAGTAAAAATGCAGGATGCGATCTCAAAAGCTATTTTTTACTTTTATCATGTGTTGCCGGAGAAAACCAGCCATTTGGGCGGTGGATTTTATGGACAGGTGTTCCTTGTTGTTCTTCCGGGAGACAGATCGATAGTCGCGAAGCTGTATCGGTTTGCGGGGCTCGCCGCAAAGGAGGCTATGCAGCTGAATATGCTGGCAGCCCACAGCCAGCTGCGGGTTCCCAGGGTTTTTGGCGTGGTGGAAGCCGGGCAGTCCCAGGGTGCCTGTGATGTGCTGCTGATGGAATACCTGGAGGGGATCAATGCAGGCGACCAGGATGTATCTGCTATTTCGGAGAAGGATCGGGGGCGGATCTGTGATCAGATCGTGGATAATCTGCTCTGTCTGCATAATACGGTTCATCCGGAAGGTTTCGGTCCGCTGGATGGAAAAATCTTCTATACCAGCTGGGAGGATTATTATTACCCAAAAGCGCAATCTATTGTAAAAAAGGCGTATGCTCTTTATGAGAAGGGACAGCTTACAAAGGAAATCCTGGATATTTTTGATCGTTCCATTTGCAGCTTTGATGAGATTTTTTCCTGTCCGGTAAAAGAGGCCAGTTTGATCCATGGAGATTATAACGCCTGGAATATCCTGCTTGCCAGGGATAAAAGCCATGCAGAGGCGATGATCGATCCCTATGGCTGCTGCTGGGGCGACAGAGAATATGATCTGTACCAGTTGGATAACGCCAACGGTAAGGCATGGGGACTCTTGAAACGCTATGCCGAAAAATATCCCCTTTCTCCTAATTTTGCCGGGAAGCGTGCATTTTACGAATTATATACGGAAATCAGTCATTATTATGATTCCGGGGTTCCTGTCATTCCCGAGCTGGTGCAGCGGCAGGCTGAGGCGTTGAAACAGGCGATTTCCCCATATATGGAAAGGAGTTTTACGATATCATGAAATCATCCACAGAACTGCGCGCTTTGCTGCGCTCTATCGACCATAAAGGCTATCCGGCCTATAAATCCTTGGGAGGAAGCTACCAGTTTGATCGTTATCTTCTTTCCATAGACCATGTGCAGGGGGATCCCTTCGCTTCTCCTTCCAGTCTGCATGTAGAAGTGCTGCAAAGGGAAGCGGGTTTTCCCGCCAACTATTTTGACCGGGACTATGTACGGGTTGCCCTGCAGGATTTCCTGACCAGGCGCATGGAGGAGCAGTTTGCCGCCTATAATTTTAAGGCCAAAGGCTCCGGCAAAAGCGGTCTGTTGGCTATCAGCCGCTGCGGACAGGAGGTTCTGGAGCGCAGCGCCTGCCAGATCGCGCCCAACAAGATCATTCTCTGTTTTCATGTGGGTTTTCCCGCCTTTGGACGCACCATTAACGCCGGGGAACTGGAGAAGATATTGTTTGATTTCCTGCCGAAATGTGTGGAAAACAGCTGCTTTTTGCGGAATCTGGATTCCCGGAAGGTGAAGGCCTGCATCGATCTGGCGGAGGATCAGGAGGCTGTCCGCCAGTATTTAAAAGAGCATAAAATGGTGGCTTTCGTGGCAAACGGAGCGGTTCTGCCCAGAAAAAGCGGGGTTTCCGATCTGCCCATGAAGGACAGCGTTCCTTTTGTTTCCCCTGCTTCCATGGAGGTGTGTATCCCTCTGCCCCATGCCGGGGAAAAGAAAGGCATGGGAATCCGTCAGGGCATCACCTTGATCGTAGGAGGCGGCTACCATGGAAAATCCACCCTTCTGGAGGCCTTGCAGATGGGGGTTTATAACCATATCCTGGGGGATGGCAGGGAGTATGTGATCACGGACGATTCCGCTGTCAAGCTCCGGGCCGAGGACGGACGTTCCATCCGCCAGACAGATATTTCCCTGTTTATCAAGGATCTTCCGAATAAAAAGGATACCCGCTGTTTTTCCACGGAGGATGCCAGCGGAAGCACCTCCCAGGCAGCCGGGGTGATAGAAGGCATTGAAGCCGGCGCCCGTCTCTTTTTGATCGATGAGGACACCTCCGCCACCAATTTCATGGTCCGGGATGAATTTATGCAGCAGGTGGTCAGCCGCAATAAAGAACCCATCACTCCCTTTTTGGAGAGAGCCAGAGATCTGTATGAAAAGGCCGGCGTTTCCACGGTGCTGGTGGCAGGGAGCTCCGGCGCGTTTTTCTACATCGCCGATAAGATCCTGCAGATGGACTGTTACAAGCCTGTGGACATAACGGAAAGGGTGAAAAAGCTGTGTGAGGAACATACTTCTCCCCGCATCAAGGCGCCGGACTTCCTTCTCCCTGATTTCAGGCGCGTGCTGCAGAAAGGCTTCCAGGGATTCGGGAACGGCGGTCCGTCAGCCGTAAGGCAGGGCTCCGGGAACAGCAGTCTGTCGGCCGGAAGGCAGGAATCCAGGAACGGCGGTCCGTCGGCCGGGCGGGAAGGACATGAGGTTTCTGCCAAGATCAAAACCTTCGGCAGGGATTCTTTTTCCATTGACAAGAAGACGGTGGATCTGCATTATGTGGAACAGCTGGCGGATGCGGAGCAGACCAGTGCCCTGGCTCATCTGCTCTGCTATGCCATAGGGCTGCAGGATGGCAGGAGAACGGTTCAGCAGATCGTCGCTCTGGTCAATGACACGCTGGAGAAAAAAGGCTGGGAACCCTTCTGTTCCTCCTATGTGCCCTGCGGTCTGGCAAGACCCCGTATCCAGGAACTGTACGCCTGTCTGGATCGTTTCCGGGGGTAGAAGGGAATCGGAGCGTTCTTCCAGGCAAAACAGGAGGGTTAGAACAGGAAAACAAAACAGGAGAGGTAAAACATGAGGTGCAAAACCGGACCGCCGCTCCACCGCTTTAACATGAAAAAGCATCTTGACAACCCCGGGGAAAAGTATAATAATGGTTAGCAAATAAACCATTTAAGGAATCGAGGGAAATACCATGGAAAAGAAAAACATTGATTGGAGCAATCTTGGTTTCGGATACATTCAGACAGACAAAAGGTATGTATCCAATTATAAAGACGGCGCATGGGATGAGGGAACCATTACGGAGGATGCCAATGTGGTGCTGAACGAATGTGCCGGCGTCCTGCAGTATGCTCAGTCTGTATTTGAGGGCCTGAAGGCTTATACCACAGAAGACGGCCATATCGTTACCTTCCGTCCTGACCTGAACGCGGAGCGGATGATGGATTCCGCCGCCAGGCTGGAGATGCCCGTGTTCCCGAAGGAGCGTTTCCTGGATGCAGTGAATCAGGTGGTGTCTGCCAACGCCGCATATGTTCCTCCCTATGGGAGCGGCGCGACCCTGTATATTCGCCCTTATATGTTCGGTTCCAACCCTGTGATCGGTGTGAAGCCTGCGGATGAATATCAGTTCCGTATTTTTGTGACTCCGGTGGGACCTTATTTTAAGGGAGGCGTAAAGCCCCTGACCATCCGCGTCAGCGATTTCGACCGCGCGGCGCCCCATGGAACAGGTCATATCAAGGCCGGGCTGAATTACGCCATGAGCCTTCACGCCATTGTCAGCGCTCATAAGGAAGGCTATGATGAGAATATGTACCTGGATCCCGCTACCCGCACGAAGGTGGAGGAGACCGGCGGAGCCAACTTCCTGTTTGTGACCAAGGACAATAAGGTGGTCACCCCCAAGTCTGCCAGCATTCTGCCCTCCATTACCAGAAGATCTCTGGTGTATGTGGCGAAGGAATATCTGGGACTGGAAGTAGAAGAAAGAGAAGTCCTCTTAAGCGAAGTGAAGGATTTTGCTGAGTGCGGTCTCTGCGGAACCGCCGCGGTGATCTCCCCTGTAGGCAAGATCGTGGATCATGGCACCGAGATCTGCATGCCCAGCGGCATGACTGAGATGGGACCTGTGACCCAAAAGCTTTATGATACTCTGACGGGCATCCAGATGGGAAGAATAGAAGCTCCCAAAGGCTGGATCCATGTGATCGAGTAAATCCTGTAATCCAGCAAAGTCCTTTTTGGAGTGAACCATGGATGAGCAAAATTCAGGAATGAATTCTGGTTTTCCATGAAAAGCATAATTAAAAAGAAATTGATATGACAGTGCAGGCTGTGCCGGCGGACATCGGCGCAGCCTGTTTTATTATGCGCCAAAGCCGGCGCACATTTCTTCAAAAAAAACTTGCTATCCGGCTGTTTTTATGTAAAATAGAAGGAGCAGTATCAATCATGTACAAAGGACAGGATGAGGACAGAATCCATGAAGATCGTCACTTTTAATATCCGTCTGGACAATGGACAGGACGGAAACAATAATTTCTGCTTTCGCAAGCCTTTTATTCTGGAAAAGCTGCGGAAGGAGCAGCCGGACATCATCTGCTTCCAGGAGGTTTTGCCCCATGCGGCGGCATGGCTGAAGGAGGAGCTTACGGATTATTACATAGTCGGCTGCGGAAGGGACAGGAGCCTTCGGGATGAGCAGACTGCCATTGCCTACCGCAAAGAGCGGATCAATCTGATGAAGCTGGATATTTACTGGCTGTCGGAAACCCCGTTTCTTCCGGCTTCCCGTTATCCGGATCAGAGTATCTGTCCCCGGGTGTGTACGGAAGCGGTGTTTGAAGACATGGAGACGGGTCTTGTGTTCAGGGTGGCCAATACCCACCTGGATCATGAGGGACCAAAGGCGCGGATCCAGGGGCTTACTCAGATCATGGAGCATTTGCGGCAGAACAATTTTTTCCCGGAGGCACCTGTGATCCTTACCGGGGATATGAACGCGGAGCCGGACAGCGAGGAGATGGCGGTGATGAAGAAATATCCTTCCTTCACCAATGCGGCAGAGGGAATCGGTATCACCTATCATGGCTATCAGAGAGGCGCAAAGCCCTGCTGCATCGACTATATTTATATCAGTGAAGGACTGGTCTGCAGCGCCGTGGAAAAATGGACGGATGAAAAGGATGGTCTATACCTTTCCGACCATTATCCTGTCTGCGCCTGGATAGAAGGCGCAGGGAGAGCCGTTTAATGAGCAAGGATAGTATATCCGTTTCTTTGGATCGGCGACAAATTTTTCGTCTTTCTTACAAAAAATGCTTTTCATATTTTCAGAAAGACGTTATAATAAAAGAGTTCAACAGGCAGCAACAGATATTCGGAGGAGAATATGACAAAAGAAGTAGTGATTAAGAGCAACAAATATGGGATGGAGCTGATCTTAAGCGACCAGATCCCTTTCCAGGAGCTGCTGCAAATCATTGGCGAGAAGTTCAGGGAAACCGGCAATTTTTTTAAAAATGCCAAAATGGCCGTTTCCTTCAGCGGAAGGGTATTGTCTTCCGAGGAAGAAATAAAGATCGTGGATGCGATCATGGAAAACAGTGACATCCAGATCGTCAGCATTATGGATCAGGGGGGTCTGCAGGAAGAACGGATGAAGAACCGCTTAGAGGAGGCCGGGGCATCCGCAGGGACGCCAAAGAGGCGGATCATAAGGAAGGTCCAGCAGCCCATGCCCGCTGAAGCGGAAGAGCGCCCCAGGACTTCTTTGGCAAAAATGCGTTCCGAGCATACGGAGAAAGCGTCTGCAGTTGATCTGCAGGGCGGTTTTTATAAAGGAAATCTCCGTTCCGGGCAGGTGCTGGAGTGTCCGGCCAGCGTTACCCTGATCGGGGATGTGAATCCCGGGGCCAGGATAGAGTCCGCAGGCAATGTGGTGGTGCTGGGAGCCTTAAAGGGAAACGCCTGCGCAGGGATGAACGGAGACCAAAGCTGCTTCATTTTTGCCCTGGATATGCAGCCCATTCAGCTGCAGATTGGGGATGTAATCGCCAAGAGCCCGGATAAGGTAAAGGACGGCAGGCATCTGTTCAAAAAGGAAAAAACAGTCCAGGGAGCCTATTCTCCCCAGATCGCAGTGGCGCGGGAGGGCACGATCTACGTGGAGCCCATGACGAAGGGCTGCCTTGATAAGCTGTAAGGATACAATAAAGTGAAAACTGAGGAAAACACAGGAGGAGACAGGAAAATGAGTGAAGTTATCGTGATCACGTCTGGAAAGGGCGGTGTCGGCAAGACCACTACCACGGCGAATGTGGGTATGGGTCTTGCAATGTTGAATAAAAAGGTTGTAATGATCGATACGGATATCGGCCTTCGGAATCTGGATGTGGTGCTGGGGCTGGAGAACCGTATTGTATACAATCTGGTGGACGTGGTGGAAGGCAAGTGCCGCCTGAAACAGGCTCTGATCAAACACAAGAAATATCCTGAATTATGTCTCCTTCCCTCTGCCCAGACCCGGGACAAGGATGCTGTCACTCCGGAGCAGATGGTAGAGCTGGTGAATGAACTGAGAGAAGAATTTGATTACGTGCTTCTGGACTGCCCGGCAGGGATCGAGCAGGGCTTCAAGAATGCGGTAGCGGGCGCGGACAGGGCTCTGGTGGTGACTACCCCGGAGGTATCCGCCATCCGTGATGCGGACAGGATCGTGGGACTTCTGGAAGCCGGAGAGATGAAGAAGATCGACCTCATTATCAACAGGATCCGCATGGATATGGTAAAGCGCGGGGATATGCTGAAGGTGGAGGATGTGTGCGATATCCTTTCCATCAACCTCATCGGCGTTGTGCCGGACGACGAGCAGATCGTGGTGGCGACGAACCAGGGCGAACCCCTTGTGGGCGGCAGCAGTCTTGCAGGCCAGGCATATTATAATATCTGCAGCAGAATCCTTGGGGAAGAGGTTCCCTTCATGGATCTGGATGCAAAAAAGGGTCTGATCGGCAAGCTGAAGGATTTATTCAAGAAATAAGGGGAGGGAATCAGTATGAAATTGATGGATCTTTTTCGCAAAAAGGGTTCCGGGGAAGTGGCAAAGGATCGTTTGAAGTTCATTCTGGTGTCGGACAGATCCAATTGCTCTCCTGAGATCATGGAGATGATCAAAAACGATATCATTGAGGTGATTTCCAAATATATGGACATCGATCCCCAGGGGCTGGATATTCAGATCACGGAGACGGAATCAGAGGGCGGCAACGGTACGGTGCCGGCGCTGTTTGCCAATATTCCCATTAAGGATATGAAGCACAGGCCCCCCAGGTAGGGAGCAGCTGAAAAAATGCCGGGCAAAGGTATACGATACCGATAAAATATGGGATATGAATAAGGGAGGTCACAAGGCTTCCCTTATCGTGTATATACCTTATCTATTACATTTATTCTGTACAGGATATATTGCGTATTATGATGCCGGAGGGGAAGCAGTGGAAAAAAAGTCGGAGAAAAAAATAGAAGGCGTACAGAAGCTGACGGATAATCCCCATCTGAATCTGTATCATATCGATGCGTTGGATACGAAAGGGAAGAGATTTGATTATTATTTCGCCTCCAGAAACGGGGAAAAGGACCTGAAGCTTTATACGAAGGCTCTGGAGCCGGAGGGAATCGTGATCTATGCGGTGACGAAGGAAAAAGAGCCCAGGCTGGTTATGATAAGGGAATACCGTTATCCCCTGGATGAGGAGATTTATGCCCTTCCGGCCGGACTGGTGGATCCGGGGGAGACTGCCGGTATGGCGGCGGTTCGGGAGATGAAGGAGGAGACCGGCCTGGATTTTGTGGAATACACAGGCGGAGACGCCTGTTTCCGCAGACCTTTTTTCATGGGACCCGGACTGACCGACGAAGCCAGCGCCGCCGTGTTCGGCACGGTGGAAAATGTGGAAGGGCTGAAAAAAGCAGCCGATACGGAAGGAGGCCAGGCGTGTGAGACCTCCGAACGGATTCGGGTGCTGTTAGCCGATAAGGAGCAGGTCAGACGGATCTTAAGGGAGGAAAAAGTTTCCCTCCGGGGAGCTTATCTGTGCATGCTGTTTTTACAGATGGATGCAGAAAAGCCCTTCCGTTTCCTGGAGGGAAGATAAGATTTCCCGGATATTAAAGCTTGAAGATTGCAGACCGTTATTGTAATATTAAAACAAAATAGAGGTAATTGCAAAACGACTATCTTAAAAACAGGTGGAAGGCAATATAGACAAAATAAGGGCGACTTGCCACCGCATCGGAGCCCGTTTTTGTCTATATTGACTTACACCGTCCCAGAAAGCTGCAGTTTCGCAATTATCAATTAAGACAAGAGCAAAAAGGAGGAGGCTTTTATGGGTATCTTACGTTTGAACCCCAGTTTTAAGGACTATCTCTGGGGCGGCCACAGACTGGTAGAGGAATATAATAAGAAGTATGACGGAGAGGTTTTGGCGGAGAGCTGGGAGCTTTCCTGCCATCCGGACGGTCCCTCCAGGATCGCCAACGGGGTTTATGCCGGAAAGACCCTGGCGGAATACATTGAGGCCGAGGGACGGGATGTCCTGGGGAAAAACTGCAGAAGGTTCAAGGATTTCCCGATTCTGATCAAGCTCATTGATGCGAAGGATAATCTGTCCATTCAGGTTCACCCCAGCAATCAGTACGCCCTGCAGAACGAGGGGCAGTACGGCAAGACAGAGGTGTGGGTGATCTGCGACTGCAGGGAAGGCGCTTTCCTTTACTATGGTTTTAAGGAAGAGATCAGCAGGGAGGAGTTTGAGCGCCGGATCAAAGAGGATACCCTGCTTGAGGTGCTGAACGCGGTGCCTGTCCATAAAGGGGATGTGCTGTTCATCGAGTCGGGGACCATTCATGCCATCGGCAAGGATATTGTGATCGCGGAGATCCAGCAGAATTCCAACGTGACCTATCGTGTTTACGATTACGGGCGTGTGGGGAAGGACGGAAAAAAGAGGGATCTGCACATTGCCAAGGCTCTGGATGTGACCAACCGGGGTCCTGTGGTGAAGCGTAAGAGCAGCAATCCCCATGTGGCAAGCTGTGATTATTTTACAGTGGATAAATTAAATCTGGACGGCTGTCTGATGAAGGAGATGGAGGGCTTTGTGGATGACAGCTCCTTTATGAGCATCCTGTTTTTAGAGGGCAGCGGCACCATTCAGTGCGGCGGCGATGTGATGGAGTTCCGGAAGGGCGACAGCTTCTTTTTGCCTGCCGGCAGCGGGGAATATGAAGTGGCGGGCAAATGTGAAGCCCTTGTGACTACCATCGGTCCCAAAGAGGATCCTGTGCGTGTGGGCATCGACATCGGCGGCACCAATGTGAAGATCGGTCTTGTGGACGGAGAACAGAATATCATCGCCCAGAAGTCCATTCCTACTCTTGCCGACAGAAGCTGGCAGGAGGTCATAAAGGACATCGGGGAAGCGACCTATGCCCTCCTTGTGGAAGAGCAGATTCCCATTGAACGGGTCAGCGGCGCGGGCGTTGGGATGCCCGGCACGGTGGACCGGAAAAACGGCGTGGTCATATATTCCAACAATATCCGTTGGGAGGATGTGCCCCTGGTTGCCGAGCTGGAGAAATATCTGCCGGTTCCGGTCTATGTGGCCAATGACGCGGACTGCGCGGCTTTGGGAGAGACGGTGGCAGGAGCGGCGAAAGGCTGTCAGGATGTGGTCATGCTTACTTTGGGAACCGGCGTAGGCGGCGGCGTGGTCATCGACGGAAAGCTGTTTGAAGGAAAGCTGGTAGGCGGCTGTGAGATCGGCCATACGGTCATCGTGGAGGACGGCGAGCTGTGTACTTGCGGACGGAGAGGCTGCCTGGAGGCATATGCTTCCGCGACTGCCCTGCTTCGGGATATGAAGCGGGTCATGGAGACGGGGCAGGAAACCTCTCTATGGGAGAAATGCGGCGGCGCCCTGGAGAAGCTTCGCGTGGAAATGGCGTTTGAAGCGGCAAAGGAAGGGGATGCGGTCAGCGATGATCTCATCGCCAATTATAGAAAGAAGCTGGGGAGCGGCATCATCAATCTGGTGAATCTGTTCAGGCCCCAGAAGGTCCTGGTGGGAGGAGGCGTTTCCGCCCAGGGGGACTATCTGCTTGCGCCCATCCGGGAGAGAATGAAGACGGAGTGCTATGGCGGCAGAAGGGGCGAGATTCCGGAACTGACGGAAGCGACCCTGGGCAATACCGCGGGGATCATCGGAGCGGCCAATCTGGTGTAATCATTGGGGACGGAGAAAGAATAATGCCCTGAGCATGATCTGAAAATAATTGGGAGAATGAGGTTTAAGCATGAAAAGAAAATTCCTGCTGTATTTTACTGTTTGTTTTACCATAGCTGCCCTTATTCTGGCTCCTATGTGCCAGACAGCGACAGCGCTGGCGGCACAGCCTTCGGAGGTTCTGAAAGTAGGCTTTTTTGCCCTGTCAGGCTACCATGATATGGGGGAGGACGGACGCCGGAGCGGTTATGGTTATGAATTCCTGCAGCATCTGGCAGCTCATGAGAACTGGATCTATGAATATGTGGGCTACGAGAAAAGCTATGCGGATTCGCTGGATATGCTCAGGAGCGGAGAGGTGGACATCGTCACCTCCGTATCCAAAACGCCGGAGCGGGAGGAGGAGTTCCTTTTTTCCAATCAGGATATCGGTTCCAATTCTACCATTATGACGGTGAAGGCAGGCTGTGAGAAAGTGGTGGAGGGAGATTACGCTACTTATGACGGCATCACGGTAGGAATGCTGGTAGGCAATTCCAAAAACGCGAATTTTGAACGTTTTGCACAAGAGCATGGCTTTTCCTTTCAGCCGGAATATTATGATACCCAGGATGAGCTCAACGCCGCTCTGCAGAATGAGATGGTGGACGCCGTCGTTACAGGCAGCCTGCGCCTTCTGAAAAATGAATGGCTTTTGGAATCCTTTGATGCCAGTCCTTTTTATATCTGTGTCCGGAAAGACCGGGGGAATCTGATGGCGCGGATCAACGCTGCCATTGATGAAATGGATCTGACGGAACCCAACTGGCGCAACAGTCTGCATGATACCTATTATTCCACAGATCGGACGGGAGCTGTGGTGCTGAATGCGGAGGAACGGGCCTTTTTAGAGTCCTTACGGGATTCCGGCAAGCCCCTGCAGCTTCTGTTCAACCCGGAAAGGGCGCCCTACGCGTATTTCCGGGAGGGTCAGGCATACGGCGTGCTTCCGGCTATTTTTAAGAACCTTGCCCAGAGCCTTTCCCTGAATTATGAGTTTATTCCTGTGGAAGACAAGGATCAGTATTACAAGCTGCGGGAAGAAGGTGAGGCAGATGTGGTGCTGGACTTTGCAGGGGATTATTATCTGGCGGAGGAGGAAGGCTACAAGATCACAGATCCCTATTTCCAGACGAACTTTGCCCGTCTGACCCTGAGTGACTTTACCGGGAGCGTGGAACGGATCGCCATGGTGGATCGTTCCGATTCTCTTGGTCTTTATGTGGCCAGCCGCTATTCGGAAAGCACTCTGATCGCCTGCGCTTCAGCGGATGAATGTGTGGAGGCGGTTCTGGAGGGAGAGGCGGATGCGGCGATCCTTTATTCCTATACCGCGGAAAAATATGTGCGGGAGGATGCCCGTAACCGTCTGGTGTCCGTTGTCATGGGAGGAACGGCCTTTTCCTTCGCTGTGGGGGCGGATATTCCCAACGGACATTTTCTGTTGTCCCTGCTGGATAAGAGCGTGGACAGCATCAGTGACGCCAGGCTGGATGCCATTGTGGCTCGGGAAGTGGATGCGGGATGGGATACAGACATAAGTCTGTGGACTTTTTTGTACCGCAATCCCATTTACGGTATTCTGGGCACTGCCCTGATCCTTCTTTTGCTTTTTGCCGTCACCATGCTGGCAGTGCGGACCCGCAACCAGAAGCGGCTGAAAAAGAAGGTGGAGCTTGCCACCGGCGAGCTGGAGAAGAAAACGGAGGAGCTGTCCCATGCCCTTCAGGCAGCGGACGCCGCAAATAAGGCCAAGACTTCCTTCTTAAATAATATGTCCCATGATATCCGAACGCCCATGAACGCCATCATAGGCTATACAGCTTTGACCACCACTCATCTGGACAACAGGGAACGGGCTCAGGATTATCTTGCCAAGATCGCCCAGGCTTCCAATCATCTGCTTTCCCTGATCAATGATGTGCTGGACATGAGCCGGATCGAGTCCGGGAAGATCTCCATTGAAGAGAGACCGGAAAATCTGGCGGATATCCTCCAGGGACTGCGCAATATCATTCAGTCTGACATTCACGCCAAACAGCTGGAGCTGTTCATCGATATTGTGGATGTTGTGGACGAGGAGGTTTTCTGCGACAGGCTCCGTCTCAACCAGATTCTGCTGAATCTGACCTCCAACGCCATTAAATTTACCGGGGCGGGAGGAAAGGTGGCTCTTCGCGTCACCCAGAAGCCATCTTCCAGACAGGGCTATGGCGTTTATGAATTCCGTGTCAGCGATACCGGTATCGGCATGAGCCCGGAATTTGCGAAAACCGTATTCGAGCCTTTTACCAGGGAGCGTACCTCCACCGTCAGCGGAATTCAGGGAACCGGTCTCGGAATGGCGATCACGAAAAATATCGTGGATATGATGGGGGGCACCATTGACGTGTGCAGCGAGCCCGGGAAGGGCACAACCTTTACCGTGAATCTGGAGCTGCGTTTTACCAGTGAACACCAGGATCCGGCGCCTATTGCGGAATTGAATCATCTGAGAGGTCTGGTGGTGGACGATGATATGGTCAGCTGCCAGAGCGTGTCCAAGATGCTCAGGCAGATCGGTCTTAAGGCTGAATGGACCCTGTCCGGGAAGGAAGCTGTTGCCAAGACCAGGGAAGCTATTGAATTGGCGGATCCCTATGAGGTTTATATCGTTGATTGGGCCATGCCTGATATGAACGGCGTGGAGACCGTCCGTCAGATCCGCAGGATCGTGGGAGAGGATTCCCCGATCATCCTGATGTCCGCCTATGACTGGTCCGATATTGAAAAGGAAGCCAGAGAGGCGGGAGTCACCGGCTTTATCAGCAAGCCCCTTTTTGCCTCTGATCTGCATCGTACCCTGGAGCGCAGCCTGAGTTCCTTTGCAGAAGAAAATGAAGAAAGGGAGCTTATCAGTACGGAGGATGATTTTGTCGGAAAGTGTATCCTGTTGGCTGAGGATAATGAGCTTAACCGGGAGATCGCCGTTGAGCTTCTGGGAGAAGCCGGCTTCCTGGTGGAATGTGCGGAAAACGGTCAGATCGCCCTGGATATGGTGCGCAGAGCCGCACCCGGAACCTATGATCTGATCCTGATGGATATTCAGATGCCTATCATGGATGGGTATGCCGCTACAAAGGAGATCCGCACCCTGAAAGATCCCGGGCTGGCCAACATCCCCATTATTGCCATGACGGCCAATGCCTTTGAAGAGGATAAGGAAAAGGCGCTGGAGGCCGGCATGAACGGACATTTGCCTAAGCCCATCGACATCGAGAGAATGCTTGCGCTTTTGCGGGAACTGTTAAGTAAGGGTTGATGAAATGATTATGAAATTAAAGCATGACACCGTTGATGTGGATCAGATATTGTCGTTGGTAAAAGAGACGGACGCTATTATTTTTGATGAGAATTCAGTCCAGGCAGTTTATGAAAAGGGCGCTGCAGATTACGTGACCAGAGTGGACATGGGCGTACAGCGCTTTCTGCAGGAAAAATTGACGCAGCTTACTCCTTCTGTTGGTTTTATAGGGGAGGAGCAGCCGCGTTTCCGGGCAGACCCCCAGGGAAGTTATTGGATTCTGGATCCTATCGACGGCACCACCAACCTGATCCATCATTATGGGATGAGCGCGGTTTCCCTTGGACTGTATGAAAAAGGAAAAATCACCTTCGGAACGGTTTATAATCCATTCCGGGGAGAATATTTTTGTGCTGTAAAGGGGCAGGGAGCGTGGCTGAACGGGAAACGTATCCGGGTCTCTGAAACCGGAAGGCTGGATCATGCTTTGGTTTCCTACGGTTCTTCTCCTTATGAAAAGGAACGGGCGCATGATTTATTTGCGTTTTATGAGCAGATCTTTGTCCGCTGTGCGGACTTCAGGCGATGCGGTTCGGCGGCTTTGGATCTGTGCTACGTGGCCTGCGGAAGACAGGAGGCATATCTGGAACAGAATTTAAAACCATGGGATTATGCTGCAGGGGCTCTGATCCTGCAGGAAGCAGGCGGAAGAATTTCCGACTGGGGCGGGAGAGAGCTGCCCTGGCTGGAGAACGGGGATGTACTGGCTACGAACGGCAGGGTGGAAGGGGAACTGAGGTCCTTACTGTCCGGGGGAAACTGTTTTTCCTGAGAAACCGCAGTTTCATAATTACTTCATCTAATCTTCGGTGCTTAACTTTTCTTGAATTTTCAAATTTCTAAACCTTCATATTTCCAAATCCTCACATTTCTGAACCTTCATATTTCCAAATCTTCACATTTCTGAACCTTCATATTTCTAAATTTTCACATTTCCAGACCTTCAAATCTCCAAACTTTCAAATTTTCCTGATTTCAACATTTCAAAAATATGCCATACAAAACTACTGCAGTAGTGTTGACAATTACACAAGACTGTAGTAGTATATAACCACGAAACTACTGCAGTCTTGTAAAGACCGGTTCTGATTTACCTTCTGATTTACCGGGAAAGATACAATTAAGATACAGGGAAGTTACAACTGAAATACAGGGAAGATACAGGAAAGATGCAGGGAGGATACAGAGTCCATACAAAATGAACAAGGGAGGCGACCAAGATGAATGTCAAAATTTTTGATTCAGAGCTGAAGGTGATGAATGTGCTGTGGCGTGAGGGAGACTGTACCGCAAAGCACATTTCAGACGTGCTGGCCTGCGAGGTGGGATGGAATATGAATACCACCTACACCCTGATCAAGCGGTGCATCAAAAAAGGAGCGATCGCCAGAAGGGAACCTAATTTTATGTGCCATGCGCTGATTGAAAAGGAAGAGGTACAGACGGCGGAAACAGACGAACTGATCAATAAGATTTTTGACGGCTCCATAGACAAGCTGTTTTCAGCGCTGCTTGGCAGGAAGGAGCTTTCTGACGAGCAGATCGAGAGACTGAAAAAGATCGTGCGGGATTCCGAAGGCTCTGAAAACGAAGGCTCTGAAAAGGATTGAGAGGTGGCGCGGATGGATATTTTGAAAATCGGTCTGCTGCAGATGAGTTTTTCCGGCGCGGTTCTCATCATAGCTGCGGCGGTTCTCAGGGCGCTGTTCCTGAACAGGCTTCCCAAGAGAACCTTCTGCATTTTATGGGGGATCGTATTGGTCAGGCTGCTGATGCCGTTTTCCATCATTATTTCCGGCCCCGGCGTTTCTTCTTTCTTTCCCGGGGAGGGGAAGGCACCGTCTCTTTTGGAAATTCCGGTCCAGGGGCTTCCTCTCGGGGAAAAGATTACAGGAGCCGTAAAGGAGGGTCCTGCCGCTCCGGAACTTTCTTTCATCACAATGGAAAGGGCGGTGGAGATTTGGAATGCGGTCTGGTTCCTGGGGATGATACTGCTGGCCGGATATTTTATCCTGGCATATTGCCGTGCCAGAATAAGATTTGCCGAATCTTCCATAGAGGCGGATCCGGCTGTGGTGAATATGGGAAAACAGCTTTCCAGGAAAAGACCTTCTAGGAAAAAACTTTCTGGGAAAAAACTTTTTGGAAAAAAACCTTTTCCGGAAAGAACGGTTTCCATCCGGCGCTCCTCTTTTGTGAAGAGTCCCCTGACCTATGGGCTTTTGCATCCGGTGATCCTGCTGCCGGAGGGAATGAGCCTGGAGAACAGGGAAGAGCTTTTGTTTGTGCTGGCTCATGAAACCGCGCATATCCGGCACTTTGACGGATTCAGCAAGCTGCTGATGACGGCAGCCCTCTGTATTCACTGGTTCAATCCCTTCGTCTGGGGGATGTACATTTTCTTTAACAGGGATCTGGAACTGGCCTGCGATGAAAACGTGGTGATGCAGTTCGGGCAGGCTGCCAGGGCTGCCTACGCAAGCGCCCTGATCTCCATGGAGGAAGGAAAAAGAAGGTTTCGTCCCTTCTGCAGCTGTTTTTCCGAAAACGCCATGGAAGAAAGGATCCAGTCCATCATGAGAGCGAAGAAAGTGACCGCAAAAAGGAGGAAGGTCAGGATCCTTGCGGCCGCAGGGGCGGTTTCCCTTGTCCTGGCAGTTCTGGCAGGGACATCTGTCAGGGCCGGAGAAGACGGTGTTTTGGCAGGAAGTCAGTCTTCCGGCAGGGGGCTGGCATATGGCGGGCAGTCAGGCGGCGGTTTGGCAGGCGGCGGACAAACAGGGGACGGACTGGCAGGAGACAAATCAGCAGGCGGCGGACTGTCAGGGGATGGAAGCCTGGACGCTGTGATCCGGGGAGTTCTCGGAACCGGAGACCTTATGACGGGGAACCCTGGAGCGGAAGGACTTACGGCGGAGAAATTGACCGTCAGAGGACAAACCCCGGAAACGGCCGGAACGGAAGGGTCTACAGTGGAAAGTTCCACGGCGGAATGGCTTGCCATAGACGTGATGGAGTATATCACGGATGACGACGCCGGGCGCAAGCAGGAGCTGGTGGAGTTGGGGGTGATAGGGGAAGCGGATATGCCGGATGGGGACGGACTGCTCTTAGACGGGTACTTTATCTACAATCCGGAGGAGGAATTGATCCGGGTTCCTTTGGCGGAAGAAGTATCCTTCGACATCATTGACTGGTATGGCCAGTTTACGGGGGAAGACGGGATTTCCAGGTATGTGACCTGCGATGTGGAGGAATTTAAAAAATACCTGAACAATTATGACCTGAATGAATATTACCGGAAACTGCCTCCTTTTATCCTGGAATACCGGGAGGGAAAGGTTGTGTCGGTGAAGGAGATCTGGGTCAATTAAAGAATTGCCGTATTGGAGAATATGGTCAGCGAAGAGGACGGAATTTAATATTTGCGGAGGCAGAAATGGAGTTTATTGCAAATGAGGGAAAGAGTGTCGAAATCAAAGCTGACGGAGAGACCTATTTAAGACATGCGATACAGACAAGATTTGTTACCGCATGGGATAATTACCTTGAAATCATGAAGGAATATGTTTCGGATCTTTATCGGGAAGGGGATATTTTATCCATCAGTGAAAAAATCATCAGCATCTGTCAGCACAGGGTCATTCGCAGGGAAGAGATCCGGATCGGCAGATGGGCGAGGTTCCTGTCCCGTTTTGCGGATCACAAGAACCGGGGCGGGTATGGCGTCGGCCTGGCAGTGAATATGCAATATGCGATCAGCAAGGTAGGACTTCCCCGGGTCATTCTGGCGAGCCTGGCCGGCGGATGCTGTAAGCTGTTTGGCATCAGAGGCGTGTTCTACAGGATCGCCGGGCGGGAAGTCAGCGGTCTGGACGGTTTTTACGATGGGGCCTGGGAAGAATACCGGGACATTGGAATAGAACTTCCCTATCGCCCCTCTTCCGTGTGCAACGAGATAAAAAGAGAGCTGGGTATCAGCTGTATGATCGTGGACGCCAATGACCTGGGTCAGGAAATCCTGGGAAAATCCGACGATATCGTCCTGGAAGACCGGGTACTGAAGCAGCTTATCAGCGATAATCCTGCGGGGCAGAAGCAGCAGAGAACGCCCCTCATCCTGATCCGGAAGGTGTGAGGGTTCCGGATCAGGAATCTGTATCGCAGAACTGGAATCCATATTGTGGAATGGGAACCCGTATCGCAGAACAGGATCAATGGAGCCATAATACTTTCACCCTGAAATGTTCCTTCTTTTCCTTGCTCAGATAGAGCCGGAAGCATACGCTTACGGTGATCAAAAGAAAGCCGGCCCATACCTCAGGGATAACTTCCGTTAAAACCATGGCAGGAGCGGTCAAAAGATAGGCGGCGATGGTGCGGTAGTAATGGGGTGAGATCTGCAACACCACAGACAGGAAAATAAATACCGCCGCAAACAGAAGAACCGGCAGATTGTAGGGAAAAAGTCCCAACAGGCAGCCGAAAGTGACGGCGATCCCCTTCCCGCCGTGAAATCCGTTAAAAATGGGGAAAATGTGTCCGATCACCGGCGCCGCAAGCACCAGAGACAGCCCCCATTTTTCCTGCGCCGGCGCCAGCTGCAGATACAGAAAAACAGGCAGGAACCCCTTCAGAAGATCCCCTATCAGAGTCAGTGTCCCGCACCAGAACCCACCGTATATGTATGCGTTGGCAGTCCCGGGATTGCGGTCCGGGCTGTTCTGGTACAGGGTCTTTTTTTGAAAGATCGTTCCGAATACATTGGCGTACAGAACGCTGCCTGAAAAATAGCCTAAAATGGAAAATAAAACCGTCCCCGTCATAGTAAAAACTCACCCCTTTCAGCCCATATTATTTCACGGAAATCTAAACTGAAACGAAACTCTCAACAGATGCAAAATGGAACTTGACAATCTGTAAAAGTTTATTGTAGATTGTAGAAAGGGAAAGTAGCTGTTGTATTTTCTCTTAATGTTCTGTGAATGGTTTGGAGGCTGAAAATGAAAATACCCAAAAAACTCTATGTTGAAAGAATCGCTATAATAGCCGGCGGTATTTTTTTCATATTTTCTTTAAATCACATCTTTTCTCTTTATTCCTTACAGGGAGCGGCCTACGGGGTAGGAGAATTCGGTTATAACATCTGGAGTCTGCTGGGGTTTATTGTTTCCATATGGCTTTTAAAACGGTTATTCCGGAGAAAAGACAGAAGACTGCATTGTGTGGCGGCCGTAAGCGGGTTATTGATGGCGGCCGTTATTGTCTATGGAACCTATGTACATTTTGTCAATGATATATTTCAGTCAGCAAGGGTGGTCTGTCTGCAGCTTATTTTGACGCTGGGAATTGCAGTCGCTGCCATTCCGGTATCCGAGGAAATACTTCTGCAGTTCGACAGGCTGAATCATTACGGCGCACGAAAATGGGAAGGAAAGGTATCAAAATCCTATTTTTTTATTGTCTGGCTTCTTATTTTTGCCGCTTATATTCCTATATTTCTCTGGTTCTGGCCCGGAAATTTTGTTTATGATGCGCCATTTCAGCTGATTCAGGTGATTGATCATCAATACAATACCCATCATCCGCTTCTGCATACGGTAATGATGGGAGCAGCTTATCAGCTGGGCGTGCGGGCTGGCGATGCTTCTACGGGCTTTCAATTCTATACCCTGCTGCAAATGCTGATCTTGTCGGCTTCTTTTGCTTATTGCGCGTATTATTTATATAAGCGCAGGGTGCCAAGAGTCTATCGCGTGTGTGCTGTATTATGGTTCGCTTTATTCCCCATGCATGCCATGTTTTCGATTACTGCCACAAAGGATACCCTGTTCGCAGCGTTTTTCCTGTGGTTTATGATTTATATGGTCAGGCTGCTTTTTGACAGGGAGCAATTTCGCTGGTATCACTTTGCGGGACTGGCGGTAAGCTGTATTCTGTGCTGCCTGATGAGAAACAATGCCATTTATGCTGTGATTGCCGGTTCGGTTATATTATTGTGGATCGTGAAAAAAAATATGCGGTACAAGCTGTATATGGCCGGGTTCCTTGCGGGTATCTGCATTTTGACGAATCTGGCAAACGCTGGCCTGACGGCAGCTACAAATGCGGAGACTGTTGACCGGTACAGGGAGACTTTCTGTATGGCTCTGCAGTGCCTGGCCAGAGTCGCAGCCTATCGCAGAAACGATATCAGTGAAACTGATTATCGTGAAATATGCGCGTATATGCCGGAGGAAGATATAAAAGTATATAGTCCATATTTGGCGGACACAGTTAAGAGCAATGCCAATGAAGAATTGATGAAGGAAAATTTCATAAACTTTGTGAAATTATTTGTAAAAATGGGGTTAAGGTTTCCAGATGAATATTTGGAGGCCTGGGTTGCAGGCAACTTGGGATATTGGTATCCTTTGGACAGAGGAATGTATGTCACAGGATCCCTCGAATTTTATCATAAATTGATGTGGAGAGAGCACGAGATCATTAAAAGGGAATACTGCAGCTGGCCGAGAGTGATCTATGAACCGCTTTATTATTACGGCGACTATACAGAAGTACCTGTGCTGGGATATCTGCATCGTCCTGACTGTTGGGTATGGTTATTGAATTATTTTCTGTTTTGGTGTATCTATAGAAAGAAAAAAGGAGCGGGCCTGACGGGTATCATCCCTCTCATGTATTTGGCCACCTGCTACCTTGGCCCAACAGCAATATTAAGATACATATACTGCCTGGTGGTGATGGCGCCTTTGCTCGGGTATGTGGTGATGCAAAGCGCTGATGAACAGGCGTACCCTGCATCCGGTAAAATTGAGATTTCATAGAATATTGTTGACAGGACAAATGAAAACATTCAAAAGGAGATCATCGTAAAATGCCATTGGTAAGCATTATTGTCCCGGTTTATAATGCGGAGAAAACAATAGAGAGATGCGTCAACAGCATCCTGAATCAGGAGTATAAGGATTTTGAACTGCTTTTGCTGGATGACGGAAGCACGGATGTTTCCGGAAGAATCTGTGAAAATTATGCTGTAAGGGATGGGCGTATCCGGGTATTTCGGAAAGAAAACACAGGTGTTTCCGATACTAGAAATCAGGGAATCGCCATGGCAAAGGGAGAATATCTGCAGTTCCTGGACAGCGACGACTGGATTTCACCGGAGGCGACGAAATTTTTTGTACAGGCGGCCACGGAAAATGAATGCGATATGGTCATCGCAAACTTTTACAGGGTGATCGGGGAGCGGGTTTCCCCAAAGGGCAGTATTGAGGAAGAAGGCATTATGACCCGTAAGGACTACGCGGTTAAAATGATGCAGAAACCGGCGGATTTTTATTACGGTGTCTTATGGAATAAACTTTATAAGCGCTCCATTATCGAAAAATATCAGCTGAGGATGGATGATTCCGTCAGCTGGTGCGAGGACTTCCTGTTCAATCTGGAATATGTTCGGCATACGGATAAGATCTATGCGCTGAAGCTTCCCGTATATTATTATGTGAAGACGAAGGGTTCCCTGGTTTCCCAGGGACTCAGCATGAAAAAGACGATCCAGATGAAACGTACTGTTTTTGCCTGCTACAATGATTTTTATAAGGATGTTTTTGACGACATGGATTATGAAAAGAGAAAGGGGCAGGTGTACCGGTTCTTATTTGATGCTGCCGACGACGGGAGCGTATCCCCTTTGAGCATACAGGGGAATTATAAGCTGGGAAATGAAAGGACTTCGGTAAGCGAAAGCGTACTGGAGGGCGAGGGAACCTTTTTCGATATTTACAGGGAGAGGAAGCTGCAGGAGAAGCTGTTCGATATCGTGGCTCTTAGAAACGACCTGACCACCGTGGATGTGAAGCTGCTGTATTATCTGAGCCAGCCCCATAAAAATTGTACCCTGAAGGAGACGGCGGATGTTTTGAATATTTCCCGGAGAGAGCTGTCCGCTTCCGCCCAGAGGCTGATCGCGAAGGAAATGATCACGGTGCTGGAGAAGGACAAGACCAGGGCGAAAAGCATTGCCAAGAACGGTCAGAAGAACGAAACCAGGGATGGGATGAAGGAAAAACAGGCCACAGACAGACAAAAGGCGAACGAAAAGGAATATGCGGTGACCCACGAGGCGGAAAATATCATGTCTGAGCTGCTGTTCGTGCTTTGTGATTTTGAACAGATACAGTATGAGGGCTTTTCCCAGGAGGAAATCGCTCTGTATGAAAAGCTGAACGAAAAGAGAAAGCGGAATATCCAGGGGGCGCTGAAAGTGTGATAAAATAGAGGAGGGTACCATGAAAAAGAATGGAGCAGTTATCAAAGCTGGGCTTCTTATCGTTCCCATGGTGTTTGGAATGATCGGCTTTGCGGCGGTGGAGAGGATGCCGCTGACGGATTCTGTGTTTAATTGCGTGATCATGTATGTGCTCAATTACGGCGATACGCCGCCGAATATTTTTGTGGAGCTTGCCCGGTGGACGGCGCCCCTTGCCACTGCCGGAGGCGTGATACTCGCTTTTACCGGTCTGCGGGACAGGATCGTCCAGCAGTGGAAATACTTAACTGTGGACAGCGTGGCAGTTTATGGACCGGAGGAGCTGACGGAGCCTCTGATGGAAACCCTGGGGAAAAGAGGTATCAGAGGCGGGGAGAGTTATATGCCCGCCCATAAATATATTCTGCTGATGGAGGACCAGGATAATCTTCATTTTTACAGGGAGCAGCTTCGGGATCGGAAGGTGCCGGTGTATATGAAGCTTGGCGCCATGAGGGGATATGCCTCGGCCGACCCGAATCTGAAGCTTTTCTCACCGGAGGAGATCGCTGCCAGATTGTTCTGGCGAAAGACAGACATGTTCCGTATCAGCGAAGCCTGTCATTACAGACCGAGGATTGTGCTTCTCGGATTTGACAAGATGGGGGAAGAACTGGTCTATTGGGGACTCCAGAGCAATATCTTTCATCCGGGTCAGAGAATAGAATATCACGTTTTTGGAGACTGCGAACGATTCTTATGCACGCATCCCGAGATCCGGGAGCTTGAAGATGCGGTCATACAGCATACGGAACCCTGGTATGAAGGGATTAGTCTGATCACAGAAGCGGAGCTTGTTCTGATTCTTCCCCGGGAGGATCAGATCTCCCTTCTGGCGCAGCTCATTGCTGCCGTGCCGGAACGAAGCTTTCATGTTTTCTCTGAGAGCCCGCAGGAGGCGGAGCTTTTTTCCGAAGCCGGAAGAATTCAGGTGTTTCCCTGGTGCAGTCTTGCCCTGACTGCCGACAATATCCTGGAGGAAAAGCTGTTTCGCGCGGCCATGGCCATTAATCTGCGTTATGCCCATATTTACAGCGGCGTGGAGGAAAATCAGGAGAATTCCCGTATTGAGTGGGAAAAGCTGGATTCCTTTCTGCGTTATTCCAATGTCAGCGCGGCGGATTATCATGCCATAAGACTGAGGATGCTGGAGGACATGGGGATTTCTGCGGGGAAGGAGCTGCCTGCGGATGTGCTTGAGCTTTTATCCCATCTTGAACATATGCGCTGGTGCAGGTATCACCAGCTGAACGGTTGGATCTATGGGGAACCGGAGAACGGCAGATCCAAAGATCCGGTGAAAAGGATACACAGGGATATCAGACCTTATGAAGCGCTTACGGAGGCGGACAAGGAGAAGGATCGGGAGAATATCCGCCTGCTTATGAAGCTGGGAGAAACAAAAGAGTCTTAAAGGAGGATCATTATGGATATTGATGTATTTGTAAGCCATCATACCAGTACGTCCCTCCATATTGTGGAGGCGATCGTTAATAAACTTGAGGCTGCGGGTATCAGATGCTGGTATGCCCCCAGGGACACGGAAGGTTCCTATGCGGGGATCATTGCCAAGGCCATAGCTTCCTGCCGGGTCTTTCTTCTCATATTGAATAAGCCTGCTTCCGAATCGCCCCATGTGCTCAATGAGATCGATCTTGTTACAAAGAGACTGGCGAAAAAAGAGAATGTCAGCATCATTCCTTTTCATACGGCCGATGATGAAATCGCCGACGATGCACAGTATTATCTGGGACGTCTTCATTGGATCGATGCGATGACTCCTCCCATGTATAAAAGGGTGGATGAGCTTTGCGGGCTGATAGCCAAAAGCCTGGGACGCAGTGTGCAGGAAGAATCCTCCAGAGACAGGAGCGGATCTGCTCCCCGTTACCGGCTCCTTTCCAAGATACCCCAGGCCAGGGATGTGTTTACCGGCCGTGAACGGGAGCTCCTTGAGCTGGATGAAGCGCTTAAGAAGAACCGGGTCGTCTATGTGGAAGGGATCGGAGGAATAGGCAAGAGCGAACTTGTGAAGCAGTATATGATGGCAAACAGGGAAGCTTATGACGAGATGCTTTTCCTGACCTATTCCCATGATCTGAAGCAGCTTGTCTGCGCCCCGGATCAGATCGAGATAGAAGGCTTTGGAAGAGAAGAGGGAGAAGAGCTGGACAGCTTTTTTGTCAGAAAGCTTCAGGCCCTTCGAAATGTGACCGACGAGAGGACTCTGATCGTCGTGGATAATTTTGACGTGGATCACGATCCTGATACACAGGAATTTTGTAAGGGCAGTCACCGGATCATTTTCACTACCCGCAATGCGCATCCCGGCGCCGCTGCGGTGAAGCTGTCTGCGATACCGGACAAAGAAGCTCTTTTTAAGATATTCGAACTCAATTACGGCATGGAACTGGATGAGGAAGACAGGCCCTATCTGGAAAAACTTTTTGACCTGATCGAATACCACACTTATACGGTGGAGCTGCTGGCAAAGCAGATGAGCGCAAGCTTCTTAACCGGAAGAGAACTGCTGGAGCTTTTTCAGAACGGAAGCTTTGCGGAGGACGGTGTCGAGCAGGTGGCGGGAAGAACCGGCATGAACACAGCCTTCGGACACATCTCCGCCCTTTTTTCGGTCAGCGGGCTTTCCGAAGAGGAGAAGCAGCTTTTAAGGGAGCTGTCCCTTGTGGGAATGGAGGGTATCCCGGCGCCCAGACTTCGGGACTGGGCGGGACTTAGTTCCTTTGATATGGTGAACACCCTTATAAAGCGCAGCTGGATCCGGCGCGAGACCAGCCAGCGTCTTTCCCTGCACCCCCTGGTCAGTGAGGTGGTGAGGCACAATTTAAAGCCGGATGAGAACAACTGTGGCGATTTTCTGTCCAGGATGACGGATTTTCTGTACACTGCCTGGTTCAGACCGGTGAAGGAAAATATTATGGTGAAATCCTGTGTGCTGGCTGTCGCAGAATATTTTAAACCCTTTGATTCGGACAAGATCGACGTATGGATGACCATTCCCAATTTCCTGTGGCAGGTAGGCGAGTTTGATATGTCCATGAAGCTTGCAACGCAGGTATTTGACAGCGTGAAGCGCCGGTTTGGGGAAAACACTATGGAAGCAGGCTTCGCGGCAAAAATAGTCGGAGGATGTTATTTTAACAGCGGCCGGCTGGAGCAGTCTGTACCCTGGTATGAGCTGGGGCTGAAGCTTATGCTTCTTTCCGGGGAGAAAGAGAGCGAAGATCTCGCTATGTCCTATGAAAAAGTGGGACGCTGCTGTACCTGGGATTTTTACAGGGATATCGACAGGGCGGAGGAGTATTTCAAAAAATCTTATGATATCCGCGTGAAACTGCTGCAGGATCTGGAGCGGGGCGAGACCAGGACGGTGTTTGAAAAGCGGGAAAATTATGGGGTTTCCCTTGCCAGGGACAGAATTGCCGAGATCTATATGGAAATGAGCCGTATGTACCAGTCTGTGGGGGATTACAGAAAGGCGCTGGAGTATACCCAGCTTCGGCGGGAGATATTCAACCAGCTGGATTCCAAGTCAGTATCCGCTATAGCGTATACCGATTATGACGAAGGCGTCAGCCGTTATCATCTGGCACTGGAGTTCCGTGACCAGGGCATGGAAGATCAGGCCGTGGAGCAGCTTAACCTGGCCCTCGCCACCTTACAGCGGGCGCTGGACTCCAACATGCATATGCGCGGCACCCTGGCCATTGATACCATAGATAACCAGGAAATGCTGGCTGACGTTTATGCCGCTCAGGGGCGGTATGGGGATGCCTCCAACGCATATATGGCCGTCCTGTCCATGCTTACATCCCTCTTAGGTCCTGACTGCCCGAGGATCGCTGATGTGAAAAAGAAGATGGATTTCCTGGGCTGCTGAAGGCTGCCCGGGATGCTGACGCCGTTTTTGCAGCCTGCAGGGGAGGCAGCCGTATTATTCAGGTATTTTAAAGAAAAGCACAATATAATCCATTCCAAAATTTTTATAATATGCTACAATACCCAAGGACAAAAGGCTGAAAGGCGGATAATGTAAAATATGCTTGAATGGATGAAAAAACTTTTTGCCCCTATCGATATGACACAGGGACGCCCGGGGAAGCAGATCGTGGCCTTTACGATCCCCATGCTGATCGGGAATATCGCACAGCAGCTGTACAATACGGTGGACAGCATCGTGGTTGGAAAATATGTGGGAGACAATGCCCTGGCTGCCGTGGGAAGCGCAGGTCCCATCCTGAATCTTCTGCTGGTGCTGTTCGTGGGAATTTCTGTAGGCGCGGGCATTATGGTATCCCAGTATTTCGGGGCGAAGCAGAGGGAGGAGCTTTCACGCTCCATCGGCTGCTGCCTCACCATGACCCTTGGGGCCACGGTATTTGTAATGGCTCTTGCGCCCCTTGTGACCATGCCTCTGCTCAGATTGTTAAAGACTCCGGACAGCATTATCGGCTGGTGTGATTCTTATCTGATGATCCTGTTTATGGGGATCGCGGGCATGGCCTTCTACAACATTCTGGGAGGCATCCTGCGGGGGCTGGGAGATTCCGTGTCCGCCCTGGTTTATCTGCTGGTGGCTACCGGGATCAATATTGTGCTGGATCTGTTGTTTGTGGCGGTTTTCAGGATGGGCGTGGCAGGCGTTGCCCTTGCTACGGTGATCGCTCAGTGGATCTCTGCTTTTATGGCATTTTTAAAGCTTCGGAAGATGCAGGATATTTTTGATATGGGGAAAAAGTATCTGGTGCCCCAGAAGCAGTATATGCTGAATCTGGTGCGGCTGGGACTGCCCTCCGGCATTACCCAGGCGATCTTCTCCATGTCCATGATCGTGGTGCAGTCCCTTACCAACAGCTTCGGAGAGCAGTTCATAGCGGCCAACGTCATCGTCATGCGTGTGGACGGCTTTGCCATGATGCCTGCCTTTTCCTTTGGCAACGCCATGACCACTTATTCTGGACAGAATATCGGCGCAAAGAGGATGGATCGTGTGACCCAGGGCACAAAGGAGGGCACCGCTATTGCCGTATGTACTTCCGCAGTGATCACGGTGCTGATCCTTTTGTTTGGAAGATATCTGATGGCGATCTTTACGGATACGCCGGAGCTGGTGGAGCTGAGTTTTAACATGATGAAGATCCTGGCGGTGGGGTATATTGCCATGGAGGTTACCCAGTGCCTGTCCGGCGTGATGCGGGGCGCAGGGGATACGGTAACGCCCATGTGGATCTCCATGATCACCACGGTGGTGATCCGCGTGCCTTTGGCCTACGGCATCGCCTATATGACCCGCTCGCCCCAGCTGCCTGAAGGCAACAGCGCCTGTATTTTTATTTCCCTGCTGATCAGCTGGATCCTGGGAGCCTGCATTACCCTTTTCTTTTATATGCTTGGGGGATGGAAGAAGAAGGCGCTGTAAAGAAGGCGTTGTAAAAAAGCGCATCCGAGATGCTGGGAAGGGCGTGCCGAACCGGTATGGTCGAAAGGGCTGCGCCCGGAGTTGTAAAAAGGAAAAGTCCGTGCTAAAATATGGACAGAAATGCAGAGGAGGTTTTTGAAATGGAAACAAATCACATGGATATGGAAAAAGTTGTAGAGAAGCCGGTGCCCGAACCTGCGGAAACCATGTCGGATTACAAAGAGGAGCTGGAGGCTTCCTTCCGTAAGATCGCGGAGGGGGATATTCTGACGGGAACCGTCATTGACGTCAGCGAAGAGGGTGTGGTATTGGATCTGCGCTATTATGCCCAGGGCGTGATCAAGGCGGAAGATATGAGCGATACGCCGGGCTTTTCCGTCCTTCAGGACGTGAAGATCGGGGATGTGCTGGAAGCTTCCGTTCTGAAGCTGGACGACGGGCAGGGCAATATTCTTCTGTCCAGAAAAGCGGCCAACAGTATCCTGGCATGGGATAAGCTGAAAGGTTACATGGAGGCGGGAACGGATCTGACCGTGAAGGTGGCAGGCATCACCAACGGCGGCGTCATCGCTTATGTGGAGGATATCAGGGGCTTTATCCCGGCGTCCCAGCTTTCCCTAAATTATGTGGAGGATGTGAATCCCTGGCTCGGCAAAACCCTTAAGGTGCGTGTGATCACGGTGGATCAGGAGAAAAAGAAGCTGGTTATGTCCGCAAAGGTGATCTTGAAGGAAGAGGCTGCCGCGGAGCACGACCGCAGGGTGGCCATGGTCATCCCAGGAAGCGTGCTGGAGGGAACGGTGGAGAGCCTGATGCCCTATGGCGCTTTCATCAATCTGGGAGATGGGCTGAGCGGCCTGGTACATATTTCCCAGATCAGCCAGAAGCGGATCAAGAATCCCTCCGAGGTGCTCAAGGTGGGCGATAAGGTGAAGGCGAAGGTGACGGGAACCAACAATGGAAAGATTTCCCTGAGCATCAAGGCCCTGGAGGAAAATACCGATGCAGAGGCCGAGAAGATCGAGGAATTCCATTATCGCTCGGAGGGTGAGGCTACTACCAGTCTCGGAAGCCTGTTCGCGGGCCTTAAGTTGGATCTGAAATAAAGGATTTCAACGGAGAGACAGGGCATCAGGGGCAACCGGCTGAAGATGGTCTGGAATAAAGTGAGACAGTAGGGAAAGGAAAAATAAAATGATTGCGTTATACCTGGGGCTGGCTGCGGTTATTTTCCTTGGGGACTGCTGGCTCAAAAACCTGATAGAGCGTTCCCTGAAAGTGGGAGAGACCAGGGAAGCATGGGGCGGCAGGCTGCTGATTCGCAGGACCCATAACCGTGGCGCCTTCATGAATCTGGGTCAGAACAGGAGCGGACTTGTAACCGGGCTTGCTGTGGCGATGACGGTCCTTGTGACAGTCATGTTTCTTCTTAGCCTGGGGCAGAAGGGAAACCACCTGCTCCGCATGGGTCTTGCCCTCCTTTTGGGAGGAGCCTTCAGTAATACTTACGACCATTTAAAAAGAAAATATGTGGTGGATTATTTCAGCTTCGGGGTGAAATGGAAGAAGCTTCGGAGGATTGTGTTTAATCTGTCGGATTTCTGCATTATCATAGGGGCGCTGGCAGCAGCCCTGGGGACGCAGATGGAATAGGGGCGGCGGTCTGCTGCCTTGGGAACATGGAATAAAGGCGGCGGTTTTGCCGTCTTTATTTGTATGACGGGCATGCCGTCAGTCTGTGGTGAAAGTCCACAAGGGGCGTAGTTGCCGACGAACCTCAAAG
>CANQBS010000004.1 GCA_947589075.1 uncultured Acetatifactor sp. | reverse complement strand
CCGGAAACCCCAGGCATTTACCGGGGTCGTCAGGATGCCGTAGGTGGTGATATAATAATGCTCCCCTTCCTGTGGCATAAACTGCATGGCGCCCGCGGTCCCCTGAGCGGATGAGCCCGCTCCCTGACCGGACAAATCCTGCCCGGCTCCCTGACCAGCTCTAGCTCCCTGATCCTGCTTCCCGCCGCCTGATGCCCCCCGGCCGCAGCCGCACAGGCACAGGAGCAGGCATAGGAGCAAAGCCACAATGATAACATAGACCCTGGTTTTTCTTTTCATAAAAGCTCCTTTTTCATAATGCCATATAATATTACTTCTTAAATTTTCCCCCATACTCAATCACACCTAACAGAAGCGACATACAAACAATAAAAGACGACATAGTTATACTTTTTATTCCAACTTCCCATTTTAAAAAAAGTGCAGCCACAAAAAACACACTTTCCACTTTTAAAATCAAACGACATCTTTTCCGGTAAACTTTTTGTTCATCCATATCCAACAATTTCGATGGATTTCCCATAGGTGCAAATTTTAGTATGATAATCCATGCAATAACCACATTTATCACATAGAAAAAAACTGTATGATCAAATAAAGTAAATATCAGAAATGCAAGTATTAAAGCTACAGCCGATATAGTCATACATCCTAATCGGGTCTTTGCATGAAAACCTCCTGCATTTTTTCTCAAAGGAAACATCAGCAGCCATAATACCAATGCGATATCAACACTCTTAAAGAAGCTTCCAATCATTAAGGTCATAACGATACCCAACAGATTCCCCCCTATACTCTCCAAACCAAATCGGATAATTTCTTTATCCTCATCAGAAACACTCCCCGAATACAGAAGGGAATCTATCAGGTAATCAGTTATCTTCAAAACTTACGCAATTTCTTTACAGCTTTTGGCTCCGTTGGTTGGTAGCCAATAAACGGACAAGCCGTATTTGCTTCCATACCGGCAGATTTTTTTGCCAAATATACTACAACTCTTTTTACAAAATCTGTGATATTCTGCATTGCATTTTCCCTCCTTTCAAAAAAGATTGTACCATAAAAAGTTGATCTGTGCCGTTTCTTGACAAAAATAGGCTATGTTTTTGTAAAAAATAGACGCAAAAAAATGCGGCTGTCTGGAACAGCCACATGAATTCTTTCTTGATATTACCCCTCAGGCATGTACAGTATCAATTTTATACTGAAAATTCCCTCCTTTGTCTGTATCTCCATACTGCCGTTATAAGATTCTACGATCTTTTTAACGTTCCTTAACCCAATTCCATGCTTCTGCTTTTCTTCCTTTGTTGTAAGAAAAGTCCGTTCCTCCTTTCCACATTTCTCTTCCAGGATGGTTCCCTCCACATAACTGTTGTCAACCTGAATCTTCAGTACACCCTTGCTCCATACAACACAGACATCCAAATACCTTTCCTCCGTCTTTTCTGCCGCTTCTATCGCATTTTCCAAAAGATTTCCCAGCAGCACGGTCATATCAAAGGAATACGTGATCTTTTCCGGAAGGATCACATTGGTTTTCACCGTTTTCAGCTGCTCCTTCGCTCTTTGCAGCATATAATTCAATACGCCGTCGATTTCCATATTCCCGGAAGAAACGATCTCACCGGGAACACGGACAAAATCCTCCATTTGATTTATATATTCGGAAATTCTTTTTGCCTGATTTTGCTCCGCCAGCAGCTTCAACTCTTTCAAATGGTGTTTTAAATCATGCCGCAATGCCTTCATTTTCTCCTCACCCTGCAAGATCACGTTAAGCTGGTTCATATATATCTGTACCTGCTGTTTTAACAGTTCTGTCTCATATTTCTGTACGGAAAAATGAAGAAGCTGATTATATAGAAAAAGTATAAAATAATTAATGGTCAACAGTCCCAGGGAAGTCACGGTAATCCCCGTTTCTTCACAGGTTCCCGATAAAACCAGGTAATATATGACCGCAATACTGCACAAAGGCACCACGATCAAAAAAACGTTCTGAATCTGCTCTACATTTCTATGTATGGTAATAATCTTCTCTGCAAGCAGCAGGCAGACTAAAATGAGCAGCTCAGTTATAACTTCATAAATCTGATTGAAATTCCTACCGTCTTCATATTGTATAAACGGCAGGGTCCCGACCACATCACAACTCATATTTATCAAATAGATTACGCCTGTTACAAACAAATTTGTCTTTACCGACTTTGTATACAATCTGACCATCCCGCCAATTCCCAACAGATTACAGATCACGTTGATCCAGGCAGTGTGGAATATCCAGAATAGCACCAGATTCAACACGAAAAAAATACCCCCAACACAAAATACCCTGCCTTTTTTCTGCTCCGATCTGCCGAAAAACAAGATTATAAACCTGTAAATTAAGTATACGCGCAGGCTGTTTGTAACGGCACTGATGATAAAATTTAACATATATCTTCACCCTTTAAGATCTTTTCCCTGACCTGCTTTCTGTTTACTTTACTGATTGTTAATACCCTGCCGCCCACCAGCTCAACCGATTCATAGGAATACCGCAAAACATATTCCCTGTTGATCACATAGGACTGGTGTATCATAAGAAAATCCTCTGACAATTCCTTCGCCACATCCTTAAGCCTTCCATAGATCTCATAAGTTTTCCGTTTGGTTACGATCTTTACTTTCCTTCCCGCGCTCTCCAGATAAACAATCTCTCCCATCGGAAGATAATACTGATCCCTTCCCTGCCGGAATTCAAACCGCTTATTTCTCTTTTCTACAATTCTGATCGCAGTCTCCATCACGCGGTTAATATGCTCCTGAAGAATCGGTTTCACCAAGAAATCCATCGGCTGTGTTTTAAACAACTCCAGTGCATAGGAGGCCTTTCCTGAAATATATATGATTTGAAGCCGCATATCGTCCAACACGTTTCTAATATAACTTCCGACTTCAATTCCCGTCATTTTGAGCAGTTCAATATCCAGGAAAAGAATATCTAGAGATCCTCCCCGTTTCAGGTAATCCTTTATTTCTTCCCCCGAGTACCAAATCTGTATCTCAACCTGAATCTTCTTCTCCTCCGCAAATTGTAACAACATACTCTCAATTAACGCGCAGGTATTCTCCCCATCATCACAGATTCCTATCACATACATGCCGCACCTCTTAATAAATCCTTTGCAGGATATATCACCCAGTCAATCCCCCTGCTTCAATCTTTTCATATGCTCTCTGATCTTCACCTCATATCCGTTGCCTGTGGGACGGTAGAATTCCTTTCCGCTCAGCTCATAGGGCAGATACTGCTGCTCCACATAATGGTTGGGATAATCATGGGCGTATTTATAGCCGGTGCCGTGCCCCAGCTTCGCCGCTCCCTTGTAGTGCGCATCCTGCAAATGGGAGGGAATCGGAAGCGCGCCGCTCTTTTCCACCTCCTGCATGGCTTCGGAAACAGCGATACAGGCCGCATTGCTTTTAGGGGCGCTGGCGACGTAGCTTACCGCCTGAGCCAGGATGATCTGGGCTTCCGGCATACCTATCCGCTCCACCGCAAGGGAAGCGTTTACAGCCACCACCAGGGCGTTGGGATCTGCATTTCCCACATCCTCGGCGGCGCAGATCATGATCCTCCTGGCGATGAAAGCCACGTCTTCCCCGGCGTACAGCATCCTGGCCAGGTAATATACCGCCGCGTCCGGATCGGAACCCCGCATACTCTTGATAAAAGCAGAAATGGTATCATAATGATTGTCCCCGGTCTTGTCGTATCTCACCGCCCTCTTCTGGATACATTCCTGAGCCACCTCAAGGGTGATGTGGATCCTGCCGTCCTCTGCCCGGTCCGTGGTCATGATCCCCAGCTCCACAGCGTTTAACGCGTGCCTGGCATCCCCGCCGGAAAGATCCGCAAGGAACTCCGCCGCGTCCTCGTCGATCACAGCGCCGTATGCACCCATTCCCCGGTCCATGTCATAAACCGCCGTTTGGATGAGTTTACGGATCCCTTCCCTGGGAATGGGCTTCAGTTCAAAAATAATGGAACGGGAAAGCAGGGCCCCATTCACCTCAAAATAGGGGTTCTCCGTAGTGGCGCCGATCAGGATCACGGTACCGTCCTCCACAAAGGGGAGCAGATAGTCCTGCTGCCCCTTATTGAAGCGATGGATCTCGTCTATGAAAAGAATCGTTTTCTTTCCATACATTCCCCGCAGCTCCTTCGCCTTTTCCACCACCTCTTCCATATCCTTCTTGCCCGCAGAGGTGGCGTTGATCTGGGTAAACCGGGCGCTGGTGGTATTGGCGATCACCTTTGCCAGGGTGGTCTTGCCGGTGCCGGGAGGACCGTAGAAGATCACAGAGCTGATCTTATCCGCCTTGATGGCCCGATAAAGCAGCTTGTCCCTGCCGATGATATGCTCCTGCCCTACCACTTCTTCCAGGGTGCGGGGACGCATTCTGGCAGCCAGGGGAGCTTCCGTCTCCATATTCTTTTCCCGCATATAATCAAATAAGTCCATTTTTATTCCTCTCGCTGCCGTCTACGATACGGATCTGCTCATAAGGTATCCCATATCCGGCATGAAGCACCTGCGTTTCAAGGCTGCCGTCCTTCTTTACCGTAAAGCGGTAGTGATGATATTCTCCCTTCCGGTACGCGAAATCCTCCCCGTTGTCCAGATAATGGTCGTAGACTCCCTCTCCGGGATAAATCTTAAGGATCAGGGTATCCAGAGGTTTCTCTCCCACATAGGACATGGGCTCCATGGTGGGGATCACGCTTCCCGCCTTTACATAAATGGGGCAGGTGTCCAGAGGGGCGTCCTTTACGAACCAGACAGGACCTGTTATTTTTTCACCCGTCCAGTAATCATACCAGTCTCCTTCCGGCAGATAGACCATACGCTTGTCGGTCCCCTGGTTCACCACAGGCGCCACAAGGACCTGGCTTCCCACCATAAATTCATCGCTGCAGGTCCGGGCGGTCTTGTCCTTTTCATAATGGAACACCAGAGGACGCATAATGGGGGCTCCGGTGCGTTCCTCCTCAAAGAACAGATCATAAAAATACGGCAGCCATTCATAACGCAGCTTCACATATTTCCGGTAGATCCGAAGCACTTCCTCCCCCAGCTTCCAGGGCTCCTGTCTCCTGCTGCCCAGGGAGGTATGGTTGCGGAAAAGCGGAGAAAAACATCCCAGCTGCACCCATCTCGCCATCAGTTCCGGCGTGGTGTCCGCGCCAAAGCCGCCGATATCCGTTCCCACATAGGGCATCCCGGACAGACCCAGGTTGCAGAGCTGGGGAATCGCCATCTGCAGATGAGCCCATATGCTGACATTATCCCCGGTCCAGGCGGTGGAATACTTCTGGGTTCCGGCGTAACAGGCTCTGGTGATCACAAAGGGTCTCCTGCCGTCCAGCTCCTTCCACCCCTCATAGGTGGCTCTGGCCATCAGATGCCCGTAAACATTGTGCATTTTTTCATGAAAAGCAGGCTTGTCCTCATCCGTAAACACCACGTCGTCGGGCAAGGGTCCCCGGAAGCTGGCGGGCTCGTTCATATCGTTCCAGACACCCCGCACCCCCAGATCCATCAGAAACTGCTGCTTTTCTCCCCACCATTTTCTCACCTTCGGATCGCCGAAATCGGGAAAAACCGCATCCCCGGGCCATACCGCGTTTTCATAAACCCTGCCTTCCCGATCCTTCGCAAAGTATCCGCCTTCGATCCCCTCATCATATACAGAGTAGCCCTTTTCTTTTTTTACTCCGGGATCGATGATGGTCACAGGCTTAAAGCCCCTCTTTGTCAGGGATTTCAGGTAAGCCCCCGGATTCCCGTGATATCTGCCCTGATTCCAGGTGAATACCTTATAATTGTCCATATAATCGATGTCAAAATGGATCACGTCACAGGGAATGTGGTTTTCCCGCAGACCCGCCGCCACCTCTTCGATATCCTCCTCGGTCATATAGCCCCAGCGGGACTGGTGATAGCCCAGGGTCCATTTCTGGGGAAGGGGATGGGTTCCCGTCAGGTAGGTGTAGCGCTCCAGCACCTGAGGGATATTCTCCCCGGCAATATAATAATAATCGAGATTGCCCTTTACGGAGCTGAAAAAATAATAATCCTCCGACTCCTGCCCCATGTTGAACACGCTTTTATATGTATTGTCCGCGAAAATACCATATACATGGCTGTCCGTCAGGGCAATGAAAAAAGGAATGGATTTGTACAGCGCCTTAAAGGTCTCCACCTGAGGAGCCGGATCGTCCGTGTTCCACATTTCATAATCGTAATGACGCTTATCCAGGAAGCCGGTTTTATCCCCCAGACCGTAAAAATGCTCTGTTCCGGTAAGAGCCTTCACCACCTCCACGCCGGATTCCGCCTCCGCCTGTTTCGCCGAATGCCCTTCGCTCTCCAAGAGTCTGATCTGCTCATCGCTCACCCTCTGAAGCAGCTTCCGCTCGCCCCGGTAGTCGCTGCAGACCTGATTTCCCTCCTTATCGTAAAAATCCACATAAAAGCCGTCGCTTATACGGACAAGAACCTCCTCCGTGCGAAACCAGAGGCCGTCCCCTTCTTTAGAAACCTTAAGGGAAACAGGAAGCCTTTTGTCCCCCTCAATGGCTTTAGAACGATGGTCACTGGTTTCCAATCCGCAAAAAACATTGATAATTCCCGGAGCCACAGCCTCCACACTGGCCGCCTGCCCTTCAAAATCCAACAACAGCTTCTGACCCGATAACTGATAGCCTGTTAATTTTCCAAATTTCATGATGATGCCTCCTATACCCTGATATATATTGCTTCATTTCCCTATTTCTTTACCTGGTTTCCCCGCTCAATTCATCTGTTCGATTTCTTTATTCAGCTCCTTTTATTCAATTCCTTTTATTCAATTCCTTTTATTCAATTCCTCTTATTCAGTTCCTCTTATTCAGTTCTTTATCCTGTTCCCTTACATCCTCGTTACAGGATCTCCTGCTTCGCCCTATGCATCCGCTCCGTGAACTGCTCATAAAAGGACGCTTCCTTTTCATATGGCGTCACAAAAAACATGTTCAGCAGATACAGATTCAGATTTTTTGCCAGATCATCTCCCCGGGCTGCCGCTTCCCGCACCTTATCCTCCATATCTCTCAGGAAATAGTGCCAATCCGTAATAAATTTCTGGTTTTCCCGTAGCTGGGGAGTATCGATCCATTTGCTGACCTTCACCTTGGTCCTGTTCCGGTTGCTGCACTCCTTCGTCTGGAGGAAATAACGGAAGGAGCCCTCCTCATAATACCTTCCCAGAGGAAACAGGCGGCAGATACCCGGTCTGTATGGATGGATGCCGCAGCGGCCTTCCTCATTCAGGAAGGGACAGCGTTCTTCTTTTCCGCTCATTTTCAGATGAGGAAGTATGATTCCGTCCACCACCCCCAGCTCCAGGCAGTCGGACAGAAGGGACCCAAAGCTTCTGTTCAGGCAAAGGGTCAGACGGTAAACGTCCAGGGGATCCAGCAGAATGGAGTCCCCCATCCCCCGGCAGCAGGCAGAGCAGCCCCTGCAGTCGCCGCAGTCGGCTTTCACCATATCGTTTAAATCGTATAATCTGCCGTCGGAGATTTCCTCCAGGCTGATCTCTCTCTTCATCTCCGTTTACCTCCAAACCATGTCGTGAAAGCCTGGTTTTGTCCGCATTCGCAATCCGGGCTGCCGCCCTCCTTGCTCATTCGGGTTAGCTCCCCTCTCGAGTATGAAAGCTCCAGGATTGCTCCGTGCCTGCGGCACTCCCGCAATCCTGCCCGCATTCGCAATCCGGGCTGCCGCCCTTCTTGCTCATTCGGGTTAGCGTCGTGAAAGCTTGACCCTGCAGACAAGCAAGCTTGCCCGCAGGGTCAAGCTTTACGACTGAGCTTTCATGGAAAAGTATTCATCTACGCCGTCGGCGATTCCCTGGACGATCTTTTGCTGGTAATCGGCGGTCTGCATCAGTTCATCCTCAGCGGCATTGCTCATATAGCCCATTTCAATGATGGTGGTAGGAATGGTACACCAGTTGATGCCGCTCATGGTATCCGTCTGCCATACGCCCCGGTCCTTGGAGCCCATGGTCTCCACCATACTGGCAAGAATGGTCTGGGCAAGGGTCAGACTGTCCTCATGAATCTCCACATTATAAGGACTGGAAGCCGTATTGCAGATCGTAAGAGTGCCGTTGACTTCGCTGTTTTCAGAGCCATTGGCGTGGATGCGCAGGAAGATGTCCGCTCCCGAGTTGTTGGCAGTCTCCGCCCGTTCCTTATTGCTGATATCCACGTCATTGGCAGTCCGGATCATGACGACCTGATAGCCTCTCGCAGTAAGCTCCGTCTCCAGAGCCTGAGCGATCACAAGATTCAGTTCATATTCGTACACTCTGGTGGAAACGCCCCGGGTTCCAGAGGAAACCTTTGCCTTCATTTCAGAACTGCCGGGACCTAAAGGCTCCTTATCCTTATTTCCTTTGGCCTGATGGCCGGCGTCGATGGCGATGATATAACCGTTGGGCTCAGGGGAATCCTGAGCCGGTGTCTCCGTGGTGCCCTGAACCTGTCCGGACGATCCGGCAGATCCGTCCACCGTTTCTTGTAAGGATTCCTCAGGCTGCTCCGAGGCTTCTGATTCCTGCCCGGGATTTTCCTCCGAGGTCTCCGGCACCTGAGCAGAAACCGATTCCAGAGGCGCGCTGCCTGTTTCAGCGTCATCTTCTGAGGCCGTCTCCGTGGAAGCTGAACCTCTCTGCTCCGTATCTTCAGCTGAATCGTCTTCCACAGAAAAATCTTCTGTAGAAATATCCTCCACGTAAATGTTCGGCTGCTCCTCATCCTTCTGTCCGGCACATCCCATACATAACAAGCCTATGCTGAAAAAACACAGCGTTCGAAGGACCATTCTCCTGACCGCACCGATTTGATTCATTCCATTAAAAATTTCCTTCATCTTTCTCCCTTTCTTCCAGGACAAAACTTTTCTCTCTGTGAAAAACTCTCGTTCCCATCATAGTTGTTTTTCGCAAAGAAGTCAATGAATACCGCTTGATTTTTCCGAAAAAGGGAGTATAATACACGAGAATGTCCAAGCTCCATATGAGAGGCGCATTTGAGGGGAAAAGGAGTAACAGAAAGAGGAAATATATAATATGAATAAAGATCTGACAGTAGGCAAGCCTTCCGCCGTATTATGGAGGTTCTGCCTTCCATTGTTCGGAAGCATTATTTTCCAACAACTGTATAACATTGCGGACAGCCTGATCGCCGGGAAATTTGTGGGAGAAAACGCCCTGGCCGCAGTGGGCAACAGTTATGAGGTGACCCTGATCTTCATCGCCTTTGCCTTCGGCTGCAACATCGGGTGCTCCGTTATCGTCTCCCAGCTTTTCGGCGCAAAAAGGCTGGGTGAAATGAAAACTGCAGTTTATACCACCTGGATCGCCAGCGCAGTCCTCTGCGCATTGCTGATGCTTTTCGGCTTCCTGTTCTGCGGCGGACTTCTGTCCCTGATCCAGACGCCAAAGGAGCTGATGGGTGACTCCCTGCTTTATCTTCGCATCTACATAGGCGGACTGCCTTTTCTTTTCTTTTATAATGTGGCCACGGGGATCTTTTCCGCCCTGGGGGATTCCAGGACGCCTTTTCTCTTCCTGGCAGCTTCCTCCGTCTCAAATATCCTGATGGATCTTATATTTGTCATCGTCTTTCAGATGGGGGTGGCGGGAGTGGCATGGGCAACCTTTCTCTGTCAGGGCATCAGCTGTCTCCTTGCAGTATACACGGTTTTCCGCCGTCTTAAGGGGATCCGGACAGAGGGCAGGATTCCCGTTTTTTCCATACATCTCCTGAAAAGGATCGCTGTCATCGCCATACCCAGCATCCTGCAGCAGAGCTTTGTCTCTGTTGGAAATATCATTATCCAGGGGGTGATCAACGGCTTTGGAGCGGGCGTGATCGCCGGCTACTCGGCCGCCATCAAGCTTAACAACCTGGTCATTACCTCCTTTACCACACTGGCAAACGGCATTTCCAACTATACCGCCCAAAATCTGGGGGCAGGGAAGCTGTCCCGCATTCATGAGGGTTTCTGCGCCGGTATCCGGATGATCTGGCTGCTCTGTGTGCCTTTTACCCTTTTCTACTTCCTGGGAGGACGCTTTGGCCTGATCCTCTTTATGGAAAACCCGGAGGGAACCGCCATGGAAACCGGCATTCAGCTGCTTCGGATCCTGTCGCCTTTTTATTTTGTGGTCTCCGCCAAGCTTGTGGCGGACGGCGTACTGCGGGGCAAAGGCCTGATGAAGGAATTCGTTATCGCTACCTTTACGGATCTGACCCTGCGGACAGTCCTGGCAATCCTTCTCTCCCGCCCTTTGGGCAGCACCGGGATCTGGTTGGCATGGCCCATCGGATGGAGCATCGCAACAGGACTATCCCTCTTCTTTTACTTCCGGCGGCGTTTATAAATATCTTTCCTCCAGCCGTCTGAATTCCTCCTCCGTGATGTTCAGAACCCCTCCATGGCGCTTCCGGGTCTGCCCCATATCAAACTGGGGATCCTCGAGGATTCGGAAATGCCCTGTGGAGAGATCATCCGTCACAAGGGGAAGATATCCTTTTCTGGCTGCGAACCTGTCCACGATCAGGCACCATTCCTCCCTGTCGTTGAAGGGGAATATTTCCGGGCCCTCCACCCCGTACAGGTCCTTCAGGGTATCCGAATGCACCTGGCGGAAGCTCTCCGGTCTTAAGGAGTTGCTGAAATCCACCCGGATATTCTTTTCCGTTTCATCCTTGGAATACCGATAGTATCCATCCTTTGCCCTGATCATGGTGGTATCGATCACATGATTCCTGCTTTCCAGATAAATAAAAGGCTCCGTAAAGCTTTTGAAATCCCTGGTATAGGAGGCGTAGATCCTCTGCTTCGGCGCCTCGTCCCCCGGGCGGCGCACCATGGACGCCCAGAAAAGCAGGATCGCGTCCTTTTCCTCATCGTAAATAGCCTCCGGAGCCCAGGCACAGCCCGCTTCAGGAACAGCTACCGTATGAGCGGCAGGGGCGCTCCAGTCCACAAGGTTATCGGATTCCCACACAATAATATCCCGGCTGCCCTCAAACTGTGCGGCATGCCAGCCTTTTCCCGCCTCGATGCGCAGATCCGTGGCAATGAGATAATATTTTGGCTGTCCTTCCTTCATCCAGGGAGAACGCAGCAGGAAGGGATCTCTCACGCCCTTTTCCCCGATTCCGGAATAAAGCACCGGTTTCCCGCCGTTTAGATCCTGCCAGTGCAGCCCGTCCCTGCTCAGGGAGAAATAAATCTGCTCCCCCTCCGGTCCTTCTCCGATAAAATGCACAAATAAATATCCTGTATAATTCATATTCGCTCCCATATGCTCCGGGTTTTATACTCCAGATCCCAACTTTCTTTTCCAGATTTTTTCCAAGTTTTCTTTCCCTGGTTTTCTTTCCCAGGTTTACTTATCCAGGTTTTCCTTCCCAAGTTTTCTTTTCCAGGTTTATTTTCCCGGATTTCCTCCCGGCTCAGATCCTGAAAACCGGGCGGCCATCCTTCTCCCAATCTACCTTCATCAGCATGGTATGCCTGTTGGGATCATCCAGAGGATCTCCGACGATCTCTTTTTTTGTTCTGGCATGGTACACCAGAATGGTATTGCCCTCCTCGTCCTCTGTAAAGGAATTGTGACCGGGACCATAGATCCCCTTTTCCTCGGCAGAGGCAAGCACCGGGTAACGCTCTTTCCGCCAGGACAAGGGATCCAGCAGATCCGAGTCCTCCGAGGCGGTCAGCATCCCCATGCAATAAGCCGGTCCGGTATCGCTGGCGGAATAGGTGAGAAAAAGCCTGCCGTCAGACTTCAGCACTGACGGTCCCTCATTGACCCAGAAGCCCTTACGCTCCCAGTCGTAATCCGGGGTGGAAAGCATCACCTGTACCGTCTTAAGCTGCCAGGGCGTCTTAAGCTCTCCGATATATAAATTGGAGATCTGTCTGCCGACTCCCACCTTCTCCGCCCAGACGTAGTATTTTTTCCCTTTATTTTCGAAAACCGTACCGTCCAGGGAAAAGGCCCGGAAAGAAAACTCATCCTCTGGAGCGGCCTGGACCCTGCCCTTTTCCGCCCAGCTGTCCCTATAAGGATCTTCCCCCTGGCATTCCAGCACAAAGGGTCTGAGTTTCCAGGGATCCTCCTTTTCTCCCGCCGCAAAATAGAGGTACCATTTTCCATCCAGGAAATGAAGCTCCGGCGCCCAAATATGAAAGCTCATGGGACCGGAAGAATGCTTCTTCCAGATGACCTTCTCTTCCGCATGGGAAAGCCCGCTTAAGCTGCGGCTCCTGCGGAGAATGATCCTGTCGTACTCCGGCACCGTTGCCGTAAAATAATAGATTCCATCCGTATGACGGCAGATAAAGGGATCAGCCCTTTGTAAGATCCAGGGCTGATTCCACATAAATGTATGATCCATGATTCGATCCACCTCAGCTCAGTCTCAGGCACACCACACTGCAGGGGGGAATTGTTAAGGAAGCCTGCTTTCCCTTCAGGTTCACATCCATAAAGGCTTCTTCCTTTACATTCTCCGGCTCCTCAAAGGTGTTGTGGGCGTTCATCTTCCCGGTCAGGATGCTGGCTTCCGCTTTCGCAGGCTCCATCCCGGCAAGCTCCGCCGCCACAGGATAAGCCTCCTCCAGGGACAGATTCGCCAGGGTAACGGTTACCACTCCATCCTGATCCACGGACACGGATTCCTGCAAAGAAGGAACCCGGCAGTCCTGCACTCCGGCGGTCTCAACCCCCTCCAGCCAGCTCTCCACCAGCTCGGCATCCTGATGGTGCCGATACATATGGAAAACATGATAGGTAGGGGTAAGAACCATCTTAGAGCCCTCTGTCAGGATCACGGACTGCAGCACATTGACCATCTGTGCGATGCAGGCCATTTTTACCCGGTCGCTGTGCTGATTGAATATATTCAGGGTCACAGCGGCCACCAGAGCATCCCGCATGGTGTTCTGCTGGTACAAAAAGCCCGGATTGGTTCCCGGCTCCACATCATACCACGCTCCCCATTCATCCACCATCATGCCGATCTTCTTTTCGGGATCATATTCATCCAGGATAGCTCCATGAGCTTTGATCAGATCTTCCATATAAAGAGCCTTATCCAGGGTCTTATAGCAGGTCTCCTCCGTAAAATCAGTGGCGCTGCCCTTATTCTGCCATCCGCCGGGATGCACATAATAATGAAGGGACAGTCCGTCCATAAAACCGTGGGCGTGACCCGGATGAGGAAAGGCAAAACAGGTCTTAAGCACGCCCTTTGTCCACTCCGTATCATTCACATTGGCGCCGCAGGCGATCTTCAGAATATGCTCATGATTATAATCCCGGACATAAGTCTGGTACCTCCGGTACAGATTGCCGTAATACTCCGGCGTCATATTGCCGCCGCAGCCCCAGTTCTCGTTGCCCACGCCGAAATAGTCCACCTTCCAGGCATCTTCATGACCGTTCTTCGCCCGCAGGTCGGCCATGGGGCTTACCCCCTGAAAGGTCATATATTCCACCCATTCGCTCATTTCCCTGACGCTGCCGCTTCCTACATTGCCGTTGATATAGGTCTTGCAGCCCAGCTGGCTGCAGAGTTCAAAATATTCATGAGTTCCGAAGCTGTTATCCTCCACGACGCCGCCCCAGTGGGTATTGATCATTTTCTTGCGGCTTTCCTTCGGACCGATGCCGTCCATCCAGTGATATTCATCGGCAAAGCACCCTCCCGGCCACCTGAGTACGGGTACACGGATCTTTCGCAGCGCTTCCACCACATCACTGCGCATCCCCTTCACATTGGGGATATCGGAATCCTCCCCTACAAAAAGACCGCCGTAAATCCCTCTTCCCAGATGCTCCGAGAAGTGCCCGTAAAGCTCGGGATTGATGTGACTTTTCTTTTTCTTTTCATCGATATAAAGCTTAGCCATTCGCTTTCCTCCAGTTTATGTATCTTTGCAGCGGCGGACAGACACCCCCGCCTCCGGCATCCTGCCCGTGCTTTCCACAGGAAAATGTCAGGAGAGAAATCAACGATATCATAGTACGAGAAGAAGGTCCTTCTGTCAATATCATATTTTGCTTTTTCCCGCAGCAGTTCAGCCAGACCGTTGTTCTATCGGAGCAGATCCGCATACTCCGCGCCGGATGCGCGCAGCAGGTCAGCAGGCTCCAGTTCGATCTGGGAACCCAGCCTTCCGCCGCTGACGATCATCTTCTCCAGAGTTCCTGCGCTTTGGTCCACCCTGGTCGCATACTGCTTTTTCATTCCAATGGCAGTACAGCCGCCCCGGATATACCCTGTGACCTTATTGATATCCTTCACATGGATCATCTCCACACTCTTCTCTCCCACACAGTGAGCCGCCTTCTTCAGATCCAGCTCCTCCGCTATGGGAATCACAAACACATAATAATTCCTGGATGCTCCCTGGGTGACCAGGGTTTTGTATACCTTTTCATAGGGAAGCCCCAGCATATCGGCAATCTGCAGACCGTCGATAAACTCTTCGCACTCGTAGGTATATTGCGTATAAGGGATCTTCATGGATTCCAGGATCCGCATCGCATTTGTCTTGATTTCCTTCTGTTTCGCCATTTTGATCTCCATTCCTTAGCGCTTGCGCGCCGCAGTTCCATCATGATATTTCGCCGGCCTGCCTACTCTTCCAGCAGTCCCTCCGCCGAATATCTGTTGGAAGCATTCCACAGGATCCATTCCTCATACCCGGCGTCATAAACTGCCTGAATCTGATCACGGATCTGTGTTCCGCCGTATTCGATATGTCCCTTCACCCAGTCCGCAGTAAAGGCCTGGAGCCAGGGGCGCACCACCGCCCTTTCCTCCGCGGGGACTGAGATCAGATCCTCCTTCGATCCCAGCATGGCGGAAAGAACCGTCTCATAAGGCCAGGCGTCCGGCACATCCAGCCCGAACACTCCATTGGCATAATGGGAAGGGTATACCATGGGACAAATGGCGGCAATGGTTTCCCCCAAAACGGTATAGTCCTGACCCACCCGGACAGCATCCGTTTCATTGCCGATAATGGTTCCAAACACATCCGCCGTCACAGGCAGACCAACTTTACCCAACTCATCCACCGCATAATTTAAGAAATCCGTAATCGCCTGCTGCTTCGTATAAACAGAGGTATCAACCCCATAGACTGCATTTTCCGCCTCATCTCCCAAGGGAAAACGGACATAGTCGAACTGGATCTCGTCAAAACCAACGCTTCCCGCCAGTTTCGCCACCTCGATCAGATAGTCCCAGACCCCTTTGCTGTACGGATTCACCCACGCCACATCGTTGCCGTCCACCACCGGCGCGCCATTCCGGTCAAGCAGGGCAAGCTCCGGCATGTTGGAAGCCAGGTAGGGATCTTTAAAGCACACGATCCTCGCGATGGTATAGACATGATGCTCCTTCAGCCTTTCCATAAAGGCTTCCATATCCCTGATATACCGCAGAGTCGCCCCCATCAGCAGATCGGAACCTTCCCCTGGTCTGAAGGTGATCTCCCCATTATCATTTTTTACATCAATCACCATAGCGTTTAACTCCGTCGTATCCACCAGGGTAAGCAGATCCTCAAAGGCGTCGCTTCCCGCCCTGGGACCCGTCACATAAATCCCCTTTACCTTCGGTCTGTCCGCATCCGCCGCGTAATTCTGTGCTCCGGGATTTCTTGAAGAATCCTCAGGGAAACCGCTGTTCCCCGGGAAATCGCGATCCTGTTCCCCGCTGTCCTGTCGGCTGCTTTCTTCTGAATCAGTGCCCTCCGGCGTTCCTGGGCTTTCTCCTGCGTTGTCGCCTTCCGGCGTTCCCGCTCCCTCTCCTGAACCGGCGCTTTCCTCTGTTCCGGTGCCTTCCTTCGTTCCGGCACCTTCCTCCTCGGATGGACTGCCGCCCTGCAGACCATCCTCCCTTCCCGGATTCTCTGCCAGCTGTTCTCCTTCCGGTCCTTTCTCCGTATCGGAAAGGCTCTTCCATAAAAAGACTCCGCTGAGCCCTATGACCAAAACGGTCAAAGCGATCACCCAAGCCAGTATGATCTTTCTCCTGCGCCTTCTATAGTAGCTGCTGCTCCTGCCGGTCCCGATCCTTCTATATACAATCTCCTGCCTTCTTCGTCTTCTGCGGCCTCTTCTCATTTCGTTTTCCTTTACCTTATGTTAAAAATAAATATCTCTGTGAACTGTAACCAGTATAGCACGTATTCTAATTTTTTACCACCTAAAACACTTGATTATTCCCAGAATGAAAAGTAAAATAAGATAAGGGCTGCAACATCATTCCCATAGGGAAATAAATTCCCATAGGGAAATTAATTCCCATGGGGAAAACAAATTTTCACAAGAAAATAAACAGGAGGAAAGACGATATGTATTATCAGAATAAGATCTGGATCGGCGACGCGGAGGGAGAAAAAATCTGCATTCTGCCCAAAATGGCCAATCGGCACGGTTTTATTGCCGGAGCCACCGGCACAGGTAAAACCATCACCCTGAAGGTGCTGGCGGAGTCCTTCAGCGACGCGGGAGTACCTGTCTTTCTTGCGGATATCAAAGGAGACTTGTCCGGCATGTGCCATCCCGGAACAGACAGCGAAGACATACAGAACCGGATCCGCGCCTTCGGTCTTGATGCCTGCGGCTTCCGGTATCAGTCCTATCCTTCTGTTTTCTGGGACATTTACGGGAAAATGGGAATCCCTCTCAGAACCACCGTTTCAGAGATGGGTCCCGTTCTCCTTTCCAGGCTGATGGAGCTGAATACAACCCAGTCCGATATCCTTACGGTGCTTTTCAAAATTGCAGATGACCAGAACCTGCTTTTGATCGATACCAAGGATCTAAAGGCAATGCTGCAGTATATGGGAGAAAACAGCGGCGAGCTGTCCATGGAATACGGAAATATCTCCAAACAGAGCATCAGCGCCATCATCCGGCATGTGGTGGCCCTGGAAGCCCAGGGAGGAGAACAATTCTTCGCCGAGCCGGCGCTGAACATCAGAGACTGGTTCGCCTGCGACTCAGAGGGCAAGGGAAAGATCAACATCCTGGACTGCAGGGAGCTGATCCATAACAGCACCCTGTACTCCGCTTTCCTGCTCTGGATGATGTCTGAACTGTTCGAAACCCTTCCGGAGATCGGAGACCCGGAAAAGCCCCGGATGGTATTCTTCTTCGACGAAGCGCACCTGCTGTTTCAGGATATTTCCAAGGCTCTCCAGGATAAGATCGAACAGGTGGTGAAACTGATCCGCTCCAAGGGCGTTGGCATCTATTTTATCACCCAGAATCCTAAGGATATCCCGGACGGGGTGCTGGGGCAGCTGGGAAACAAGATCCAGCACGCCCTGCGGGCTTATACTCCCAGCGACGAAAAGGCAGTTAAGGCCGCCGCAGACTCTTTCCGCTCCAACCCGGCCTTCTCTACCAGAGAGGTGCTGACCCAGCTGGGCACCGGCGAAGCCCTTGTCTCCGTACTGGATGAAAAGGGGGTTCCAGGCATCGTACAAAAATGCAGGATCCTCCCGCCCCAAAGCCTGATGGGACCCATATCTGACCAGGAAAAGCGGCAGGAGATCCTGATGGACAATCTTTATTTGAGATACCAGGAAATGGTGGACCGGGATTCCGCTTATGAATTCCTGAAAAGGAAGGGCGAGGAAGATGCCGCGGAAGAAGAACGCCTGAGAGTAGAAGAAGAGAAAGCAAAACAGGCGCAAAAAGAGGCCGAGGCAGCTGCAAAGCAGGCGCAAAGAGAGGCCGAGCGCAAGGCAAAGGAAGAAGCCAGAGAAGCAGAAAGAAGGCAAAAAGCCATCTCCTCCGGGGTAAAAAGCGTGGCCAGCAGCGCAGCCGGCACCATCGGCAGAGAGCTTGGTAATAACCTGGGAAAACAGGTGGGCGGAAGTTTCGGCAAGAAGCTGGGAGGCAACCTGGGTGCTTCCCTGGGACGCAGTATCCTCGGCACATTATTTAAACTGAAATAAAACTCTGCCGGTCAGGGCTGGAATGGTTGTATTGATCAGAGCTGACTCCATTATGTCGATCAGGGCTGGATTGATTCGATCACACTTTCCTTCCAGCCCTCCGGCGCCCTGATGCCAAAAAGATCGAGAATGGTGGGAGCCACATTGGCAAGTCCAAAGCTCCCTTCCTTCAGCACAATATTTTTTCCAGGCACAAAAAGCACAAAGGGCACAGGGTTCAAAGAATGTGCCGTCCGGATCGTCTCTTCTCCGTCTTTTGTCTGATCCAGCATTTTATCCGCATTTCCATGATCCGCTGTCACTAAAAGGGCCGTATCGGTCCTCTCACAGGCTTCCAGGATTCTGCCGAGCTGCAGATCCACGCACTCCACCGCGATCTGCGCAGCAAACAGATTGCCGGTATGGCCCACCATGTCGCCGTTCGCAAAATTGCACCGCATAAAACGATACTTTCCGCTTTCTATCGCCGCAATGAACGCATCTGCGATCTCCCCGGCCTTCATCCAGGGTCTCTGGTCAAAGGGCACCTTATCCGAAGGAATCTCACAGTACTCCTCATATTCCTCACTGACCTTGCCGCTGCGGTTGCCGTTCCAGAAGTAAGTCACATGACCGTATTTCTGGGTTTCAGATACTGCATATTCCATCATTTCATGCTCCGCCAGAACCTCTGTCAGGGTATGTTTGATCTGTGGCGGCTCCACCAGAAATCGCTCCGGGATCTTCATATCCCCATCATACTGCAGCATGCCGGCAAATACCACCTCCGGTCTGCCTTCCCTTTCAAAATAAGGAAAATCTTCCAGTTCAAAGGCCATGGACAGTTCAATGGCCCGGTCTCCCCGGAAATTAAAAAGGATCACGCTGTCCCCGTCCAGGATCTTTCCCACCGGCACGCTATTTTCTGCAATGATAAAAGGAGGGAGATACTGGTCGGATGTGCAGCCCTCCCTGCGGTAGGTCTCTATGGCGTCCCGGACGCTGGCAAACCGCCTTCCAAGTCCCCTGACATGGACATCCCAGCCCTTGCGTACCATTTCCCAGTCCGCCTGATAGCGGTCCATGGTAATGCACATTCTGCCGCCCCCGCTGGCGATCTGTCCGTCAAAGGAATCATCATTCAGGGCAGCAAGCTGCTCCTCCAGCCTGTCCACATATTCCAGGGCAGACTGAGCCGGCACATCCCTGCCATCCAGCAGAATATGTATCCTGCAGCGCTCGATACCGCTTTCCTTAGCTTCCTTCAGCATGGCGAAAAGATGGCTGATATTGGAATGCACGTTGCCGTCGGACAGCAGACCGATAAAATGCAGGGTGGAATTGCTGACAATACAGTTGGCGAAAATTTCCTTCCAGGCGTTGGAATCATAAATACTGCCGTTTTCAATGGATTCGTTCACCAGCTTTGCCCCCTGGGAATAAATCTGCCCGCAGCCCAGGGCATTATGCCCCACTTCGCTGTTGCCCATATCATCGTCCCCGGGCAGTCCCACGGCGGTTCCATGAGCCTTCAGCTGACAGTGGGGACACTCCGACAACAGCTTACGAAAAGCAGGCATGGACGCCTTCCAGACCATATCCCCGCCGTCCTTATTCCCGATTCCTATACCGTCCATAACCACCAATGCAATGTTTTTCATAAATTCCACCTTACTTCTTATTTTAAACGATATTTTCGGTTACGATTCGCGCCTTCAGCCACAATAACATCCTCTATCATCAGCTCCCTCAGATAATCCCGTGTTCTGGAGGCTTTTAGTCCCACATGATCCGCAATTTCTGAGGTCTTTGCTTCCCTTTCAGCAGTAAGGAACTCAATGATCTGCATCTTAACTCCCTCATTTATCGCCGATTTTTGTCGACGATTTTTTATCGCCGATTTTTTATCGCCGATTTTTGTCGACGATTTTTTATCCTGCCTCATAGATAAAAACAGAGTTATCCTTTCCGGCTCAAATCTTTCAACAAAAACCGGTTCTCCCCAGCCTTCATTTTCCCATACGCGATAAATATTCGGAATCCCGCTTCCAGCACGCTCTCCGATATCGATCAAATTAAACATTTTTAATATGGCGCTGTTCCTCGGATCTGAAACTCCTCCGCTCTTCGCTTCGTCAATCCCAATCCGAAAAGCCCCCGGATTAGAAAATGTGATTTGGTCAAGCCTCCGAATAATTACCAATCCCTGACGACCGTAATAATCTGCATTGACCAGGCAATTTGCGAGCGCTTCCCGCAAAGCAGTATGCACAGGCGAATCATCTATTCTGTTTCCATTCTCAATACGAAAAGGAACCTTGATATCCTGTGCGATCCGATTGTATACGCGAAAATAAAAATCATACAAGTTTCCGCTCCAGTCACCGGAAGATGAAACGATCCGACTTGTCCAGCGTTCCAAGGAATCCATTTGCTCCTGATAATCAAGGAAATAAAATGGATATTCCCGAACAATTTCATATTCGTTTCCAAACATTAAGAGTCCGGCAGCAGTTGGATGAAATCTGCCGTCCGATCCTCTGCCGACGGCTCCCAGCCTAAATAAAAAATCTATATCTTCCAAGTCCTCCCATACATGACCCGGTCTGGCATATTTCATTCGGATGCGATAACTATGAACACTGTCATAATGAAACACATCTGTACTCATTTCCTCCAGCACCTGCATGTCCTGCGTTTTCACAGAAGCATCCCTCGTCATGGCGAACACTTCCTCCTTAGTACACCTGTAATCCCCCTCCCCATTCCGGCGATAGGTTCCGGACATGGGATTTCCCTCTACATAAACAGGACGATCAATTCTGTGGGCGCGGGGAATCGAAATAACAATGATATTATTGCCATCGACCTGCTGTATTGACACATCTTTATTTGTGAGGAGATTCACGCTAACCTTATTCGGATTGTTAACGATATCCCAAAATTCTTTTATCATTTTTTCCGGTTCCGGAATATTCACAGAATGCAGGGTTTTATCCTCTCTTTCCTCAACCCCAAGGAGAAGAATCCCACCTAAGGTATTGGCAAATGCCGAATACGTTTCCCATATACTATGGGGCAGACCGCCCAGAGCTTTTTTTGCCTCAATACGATTATTTTCCCTGTACTTTTCAAGATTTTCAAAATCCAACATTCTGTCCTCACCTCACTTTATATTGCAGCGAGCAAAATGATTTTCTCTCATCATGCCAAAATAGTTTCAGGGCCGTTCAAACCTCCGGTTACGATTCGCGCCTTCAGCCTTCCAGCGGATCCTTCACCCCGTTCTCCTCAAAGGCCTTTTTCCGGTCAATACAGGTACCGCACCTTCCGCAGGGCTTATCCTGACCCTCATAACAGCTCCAGGTCAGGGCATAAGGCACTCCAAGCCGAAGCCCCTCCTTTACCACCTGGGCCTTATTCTGATTGATAAAAGGCGCCTCGATCCGAAGGGCTCTTCCGCTGCCTTCATACACAGCGGCATTCATGGCGCTGCAGAACTCCTGACTGCAGTCCGGATAAGCGTTTCCCGCCGCATCATCCTGGTGGGCTCCATAATAGATCACGCTGCAGCCCTTAGAAAGAGCAAGACTCGCTGCCGACGCCAGAAACAGACCATTGCGGAAGGGCACATAAGTGGTTACCGGAGCTCCCTTTCTGGTCTTTAACTGCTCCTCGTAAGATCCCTCAGGAATCGCCTCTTCAGAATGGGTCAAAAGGGAACAGTCGCTTTCTGCGAAGATGGGCGTCAGATCCAGCTCCATTCCTTTGATTCCATAATATTCCAGAACTCTTTCCGCAGCCTCCACTTCCTTCATATGCTTCTGCCCATATCGGATGGACAGGGGAATCACATTCTCCTTCCCATACCGCTCTATGGCCAGGGCAAGACAAGTGGTGCTGTCCACGCCTCCGCTGAACAAAATCATCGCTTTCTCTGCAGCCATCTTCTGAATCCTCCTCCAGTTTTCTGTCCTGTCATTTCGAGGTATACTCCCAAATTTTCCGCTCTGCCGCTATCCTCCTCCAGTTCCCTGCCTTACCGCCTCAGAGTACATTTCTCCGGTTCCCTGTCTTACCGTCTCAGAGTACATTTCTCCGGTTCCCTGTTCTGTCCTCTCAGGGTACATTCCCCGCTATCTGTTATCCACCTTCTCCGGATACATATCGTGATGCGCCAGACGGTCAAAGGCGATCTCCTCCCACTTTGTCCCCGGTCTGCCGTAATTGCAGTAAGGATCGATGGATATGCCTCCTCTGGGAGTAAACTTTCCCCAGACCTCAATATACTTGGGATCCATGAGCCTGATCAGATCCTTCATGATAATGTTCACGCAGTCCTCGTGAAAATCCCCATGATTGCGGAAGCTGAACAGATACAGCTTTAAAGACTTGCTTTCCACCATCCGCTCTCCCGGCACATAAGAGATGGTAATTGCCGCAAAATCCGGCTGCCCGGTCATCGGACACAGACTGGTGAATTCCGGACAGTTAAATTTTACAAAATAATCGTTTTCCGGATGCTTGTTTGGAAAAGTCTCCAGCACCTGGGGCGCATAATCCGTAGGATATTTCGTTCCCCTGCTGCCCAAAAGCGTCACGCCCTCCAATTCCTCCTGTGTTCTTCCGCCCATATTCGTTTCTCTCCTTTTCTCTTCCTGAACTATTTCCTTCCGGATTTTCTGTTTCCGGTCTCTTCCCTGCAGCTTTTTCCCTGCTGCCTTTTCCCTGCGGCGTTTCTCTGTAGCTTTTTCCTTGCAGTCTTTTCCCTGCAGCGTTTCCCTGCTGTCTTTTCCTTGCAACCTTTTCAGGTTCCGGTGTTTTCCCCTCCGGTCCGGCAGCTCTATGCTCTCAGCACCCTTTCCAGAACCTTGACCAGAAGCACGCCGCAGACTGCGGGAATGACCTGTCCCACACAGAGGTTCAGGGCCATCAGCGGGTAGGGCATGTGCAAAAGATAAGACAGCCAGGTGGATACCCCTAATCCCGGAACAAAAATAATCGGCAGCACAATAAACCATTTGTTCCACTTAAGCCTTTTGATCCCCACGATCAGGGACGCTGTTACGATCCCTACAATACAGCCCCCCACCATATCAAGAGGTCCCAGCCCAAATAACAGATTCGATATGAAATTGGAAAGACCCATGGGAAGAATCAGGAACGGGAACAGGTAAGAAAGCGCATACATCGCTGTAGCGATACGAATCTGATGAGCCCCGGATGCAAAGACCTGGGTAACGTACATCACAACAACATAAAGGGCGATCACCATTGCAGAAAGCGTCAGCTTCTGCACCTTATTCATAGTTTCATTTACCATATATCCACCTCCATTGGAAACACAACAATCTTTACGGTTATCAGCAGTACTTTTCAGAGAACTTCCCTTCGCTGTTTCCTGATTGTCCCTAGTTTTTTTTCATGACAGGATGGTCTCGAACTGTCCATTCCATATTGGAGCTGCTTACAGAAGTATCTTATAATATCTCATTCAAAAAAGCAAGGAATTTATTTCCCTGTTTTTTCCGGTTCTTTGGGAAAGCGAAGCAGAAATCTCCTGCAGGGTTTTTCAACCGCCTCATACATCAGAACGGAAATCGCCAGGCAGATCGCCAAAGACACCGTGCACTTGAAAAGGGTGCTGTTATAACCTGTGATCTCCACAATTTTTCCGGTAACAGGCCATGTAAAAAACTGTGCCAGGAAAAAGACGTAAGAAATGCTGCTGAGATATCTTATTGTTTTCGATTTCTCCAGTACAGGGAAACTGGCCTGAGCCAGACCGAATAACATCAGGCAGAAAATCGGCAGGGCGATCCAGCTGTATAACATGTAATCCCCGATCCCGATCCCCAGCCCATAAAACAGTTTCACTCCTTCTACCAAAGCCGCGAGTTCCAGAAGGAGCACTATTTTGCTGGACAAAACCCTCCTTATGGCTGCGCGCCCCTGCATTTCCTCCGCAAAAGAAGCCAGAATCATTCCGATAAAAAACTCCATCAGGCGGAAGACCGGATTGGCATAGGTGGACAACTGTTCAAACATATTGACCACAAAGGGCGAATATAGCAAAAAGGCTCCTGCAAACATCATGAGCATCAATCTTGCGCGGGCGCTCATCTGTTTTACACATTCCAGCAGAAAAGGAAAGATCAGATAACAGAACAGAATGCACGAAATAAACCAGGTGGCACTGTTATGGGAATAAAGGTATAAGGAGCTGAACGCCGCCTGGAGCCCCACCAGCTCCGTGGGCAGCAGCACGATATTCTGCAGTATGCTTTCCGTTCCCAGGAAAAGAATATAGAGGACGCCAAGGAACCAATACACGGGCATGATACTCGCAAACCTTTTCTTATAAAAAAGCTTAATGGCATCCAGTTTCGTCATATCCGCTGTCTGGTAGGAATAATACAGGGAAAAGCCCGACAGCAGGAAAAAACCTGTCATAAAGATAGGCCCCATCTTTACAAATCCATATATTCCCCAATATTCGCAGGCCACCCTGCCGGAATGGAATAGAAAAATGACAAAGGCTGCCAGGATCCGAAATAAATCCAGGCCCACCAGGCGATGATTTTTTGTTTTTGTATCCAGTGACTGCGACATGGTGATCTCCTTTATTCACGTCATTTCAGGCTGCTGCCGTACCATTCCCACCAATATCATATACGTTTTTAGTTCAAGCCTCTTCAGCGGAAAACAATCTCCCCGTTTTCATTCATGGATTCCACGATGGCCAGGGATTCCAGCTGAATGCCCTGCTTCCGGATCAGCTCCCCGCCCCTCTGGAATCCTTTTTCAATGGCGATGCCGATGCCTTCTACCGCCGCCCCCGCGGATCTTACCAGATCCAGCAGCCCCATCAGGGCGCAGCCGTTGGCGAGGAAATCATCGATGATCAGAATATGATCCTCCTTCGTAAGGAACTTTTTGGAAACGATCACCTCATAAATCTTTCCGTGGGTATAGGACTGGATCTGGGTGCGGTAATTGTCCTGATCCAGATTGATGCTCATGGACTTTTTGGCAAACACTACAGGCACCCCGAACTCCCTGGCCGCTATTGCCGCAATACCGATGCCGCTGGCCTCGATGGTCAGGATCTTGTTGATGGGCTTTCCGGCAAAAAGCCGTTTCCATTCCTTCGCCATTTCCTCAAACAGACCGATGTCCATCTGATGATTGATGAAGCTGTCCACCTTAAGCACATTTCCCTCCCGGACAATTCCATCCTTTCTGATACGTTCTTCCAACATTTTCATTTGACTGCGCCCTCTTTTCTTTTGTGATTTTTTATGCAGCTGTGTGTTTTCACCGATCCGCCTTTTCCTGGAGAGCCTGGATGGCAGCGATCCTCTGGCTGATGGGCGGGTGGGAATAGGTAAGAGCCACTTCAATAGGGGAAGGGGACAGATCCGCAAGGCTGTCCTTTGACAATTTTTTCAGAGCCGAAACCAGGGCATCCCCATAGCCCTCCCTGACGGCCTGCTCATCCGCCCGGTACTCCGCCCTTCTGGAAACCAGACCCACCACATAGGAGAAAACCGGATCTAAAAGGGGCAGCAGGGCCAGCATCACCAGGATCAGGGCCAGACCATAATTGCGCGCCGCGAACCCGAAATCCGTATAAATCCTTTCCGTCCTGACTGTCAGCCAGGCCAGCACCACCAGGAGAACCATCTGCAGGATACTTAAGAAGCTGTTTTTGATCATGTCTTTATGGAGACCGTGCCCAAGCTCGTGGGCAAACACCGCCACGATCTCCTCCGTAGACATGGACTCCAGCAGCGTGTCGTACAATACAATGGTCTTGGTCTTTCCATAACCGGAAAAATAAGCGTTGGACTTCGTGGTACGCTTCGAGGCGTCCATCACCTGGATTTCCTTCACATGGTAACCGTTCTTCTCCAATAAGGCGGTGAGCTTCTCCCGCAACTCTCCCTCCTCTAACGGCGTGAACTTATTGTACAGCCTGGAAAAGAAGGGATACAGGAACATGACGATAAACAGGAAGGCGATCATTACGCCGGAAAACAACACCAGGATCCAGTCTCCCATCTTTTCATAGATCAGGATAAACAGGCTGGTGAGGCCCGCCATCATCAGAACGGATACCAGCCAGGATTTGACCTGATCCGCAAAGAACGTCCTCAGAGTCATCTTATTGAAGCCATATTTCTCATCTATTTTCATAGAATAGATGTAGCTGAATATTCCGCCCACCAGGGCGTCCAGGCTTAAGAAGACCACCAGCACCGAGATCATGGACAGGTAGGGATTCTCTGAGAATACCAGGTAAGGCAGCAGACCGGAAAACAGCAGCACGAGGTAAAGGAGAAAAGAAGCGATCAGGGAAATGATCCCTATGCCGCAGGTCTCCCTGTGATATGCCTTCCATTTTCCATAGGTTTCCGCATCATAGAGATCCTTAACATTTTCCGGCACCGGATTGTTCTGCGCCAGATAGCTGACCACCTGCAGGAACATCTGATAGCCGAACACAAGACATAACAAAATCAAAGCCAGAACCTTATAATTCATAAATAAGCTCTCCTCTGCTCTAAAATCTGCCGGCAATGTGGCTGCGGATCTTTTCTGTGGCGGGGTGGTTTTTCACCAGGATCGCCTCCGCGATCTTTCCGGCGGTTTCCCAAAGAGGATACGCCTCCTCCCCCTGACCCAGTTTTTCATGACACTCAGCAAGCATTACGCAGGTATTTAAAATGTAATCGCTGTTCTGCGGGAAAAATGGAAGGCACGGTTGCGTCAATATATTCTACGCCATACAGATCATAGCGCAGATCTCCCTGAGGTTGAGCGTGGTCCTGAAAAGAAAAACTGATCAAAACGTTATGTTTCATTTTCCATGCTCTTCCTGCCGACATTGTACCATAATTTCTTTCTGAATGCAAAACGAATATGAACATAACGCGCTAAAACGACATTTTTTTACTTTTTGTTAAAAAAAGAGTGATTTATGCGAATATTTGTGGTACAATAATTCTGCTGACGCAGAATTCAAGCCGCTTTCATCGGCTTGCCGCCGCTCATGCGGCGGATTGTACCCTGCTTTCCGGCTCTGGAAACGTGACCCTTCCCCACAGTGAGGTATCCCTATGAAGATCAAAACCGTCCACAAAACCTACGAGGAAGTTATGAGTCTGCCCCGCGAACCTTACAGGAAGCCCAGACCCCAGACCCCCCTGTTCCGGAAACTGATTTCTCTCCTCAGCTTACCGGAGCTTCGAGAGGTTCATTTTCAGAGCTATCAAGAAGGAATGGAACGGCTTGGGGACAGGGAGCCCTGCCTTTTTCTCATGAACCATTCAAGCTTCCTGGATCTGAAAATAGCGGCCGTCCTTTTAAAGGACAGACCCTATCACATTGTATGCACCATGGATGCCCTGGTGGGAAAGAAATGGCTGTTGGAGCAGATCGGCTGTATTCCCACCAGAAAATTTGTAAGCGAAATGACTCTGATCAAAGATATGATCTATGTGCTGAAGGACTTGAAAAGTTCTGTACTCATGTATCCGGAGGCGGGATATACCTTTGACGGCACTGCCACCACTCTGCCTGATTCCCTGGGGAAATGCCTGAAGCTCCTGAAGGTTCCTGTGGTCATGATCACCACCTACGGCGCTTTTTTGAGAGATCCTCTTTACAATGGCCTGCAGCTGCGCAAAGTAAATGTGGAAGCCCATGTGGAATATCTTCTTTCTCCCGAAGAGATCGCGGCAAAGAGCGTTACTGAATTGAATGAGATCCTGCAGAAGAGCTTCTCCTTCGATCAATTCCGCTGGCAGCAGGAAAATCAGATCCGTATTGCCGAACCTTTCCGGGCAGACGGTCTGAATAAAGTGCTTTATAAGTGTCCCAACTGTCTTGCGGAGGGTAAAATGCTGGGCAAGGGAACTTCACTGCGCTGCGGGCAGTGCGGGAAAACATATGAACTGACCGAGACCGGTTTCCTGAAAGCACAAAATGGACGCACTGAATTCTCCCATATTCCGAACTGGTATCGTTGGGAACGGGAATGCGTAGGCAAAGAATTGGCAGAAGGAAACTACCATATAAATATCCCCGTGGATATCTTTATGCTGGTGGACAGCAAAACCATTTATGAGATCGGCAGCGGCACGCTGACCCATTCCCAGGAGGGCTTTCATCTCACCAACTGCGACGGGACGCTGGACTATGTTCAGAAGCCCACCGCCTCCCACAGCATATGCGCGGATTTTTTCTGGTATGAGCTGGGGGATATCGTCAATATCGGAAATGATAAAGCCTTATATTTCTGTTTTCCGAAAACAGAAGGCGATATCGTCGCCAAAATCCGCCTGGCAGCGGAGGAAATGTACCGGATGCAGCGCAGCTCAAGAAGGCGGTCTTCATAAAAAAATTTTGAGGGCAACACCTGCCTAAAATCCTTGCAATGATTATACCATGATTATGGCCAGAAGTCTCTTAATATTTTCAAAAGCTCTTATTAACTCTTCCTCGTTTAAATATGATTTAATTTCAATGTTACCATAAATAGGCTCGCACGGAAATTGTATATAATTGTCAATATATGGAATTATATATGAAAATATACTATCATAAACAACTAAATCTAGTTGTTTGCTTATATTCCCTTCATTATCAAATGCTTCGCCGCCAGACAAACCATAGCAAGCAGGCAAAAAAGGCCTGATAACTTTATTTATAATGTTTTATTTTCTCTCACTGTACCTTTACTTCCATTATGTGATATATTTTTACTCTGTTCAAAATAACCTTCAAGTATTTTCCCTGACTTAATTAATGCCGAATAGTAGTTCATCACTTCTTCATCTCCTATCATATTCACAATCCAGATCTACAATAAAATATGTTATTTGTATTTCCTTCTGCTACTATATAGCCAGAATCTACTAATAAATTAAAATACCTTCTTACCGTTGCCGCAGACTTTCCAGTGAGCATTTCCGCTTCTTTTGGAGTAATTTTCCCGTTTTTTCAATAAAGTTAATAATTGGATGTACTTTGTTATAATTCCTTATGCTTAAAACTTCGCTCAAAACTTCGCTCATTTTTTTGAGCGAAGTTTTGGTTTTCAACCTCAAACCCTTCGCGTTGCCTTATCGTCGTAATCATATAGGTTCTGTCAGCATCCGTCTCAAACTCCGGCAGTGGCGAACCATTTCTCCGAAGCTCCCACAGGATTTTTGTTATGCCTGTAGATTTCTTCTCAGACAGATCAATTTCTTTAAAGAATTCTCCGATTTTAGGGTTCCTGTATCTTCTTGCCCTGATTTTTCCGGCCGCGAATTTTTCCATATCAATGTAGCGATCCGGTCCCGGAAAATTTATGATCTGTATCTGGTCCAAGTAAATACGGATTTCTACCGGCACATCTTCTCTATAATTTTTATGCAAGACAGCGTTTACCACAGCTTCTTCTAATGCGTTAAAGGGATAATTGAAAAAGCGTTCCGCTTCCGCTTTTCCATCCACTTTTACCACTTTTTCTTATTCAAAAGTTCTAACTCATCAAGCAATTGTTTTCTCTCAATTTTTGTTGCGGTTTCCCTCATAAATATATTAACACGCTCCTTGAAAAATCTTCTTGAAATATTTTTCTTCTTAGTTTTTTACTACTTAAAATATTCAATAATCAAATCCTTATAATAATACCACCTTGTTACCGAGCAGCTACCCACGCATTCTATATACCCTATTTCTATTCGCACCGATTGGCTCAACTTCTGGCATATCACTAAGTAACGCTCTTGTCCGCACAACACTTAATCCGATACATTCAGCTATATCGCTTGCTTTTGATTCCCCATTTTGTTCAAGAAAATCTCTTATTTTTTCAATGTTCTCCTGCGTTTTTATCGCTTGTTTTTTATTGCTTGTTTTTATCGCTTGTTTTTTATCGCTTGTTTTTATCGCTTGTTTTTTTACAAAAGAAAGCGTCAGCACCGTCCTATCCGGATCAAACCTTTCCTCAATGACCGGCTCCTCCCAGCCTTCATCTGCCCAGACATTAAAGATATTCGGCACACCGCTTCCGGCACGTTCCCCAATATTGATAAGATTAAACATCTTCATAAGCGCTTTGTTTCTCGGATCAGACTCGCCGCCGAGACGCATCTGCTTTTTGCCGGTCCTGATATAACCGGGATTTGCCAAAATCAGCTTGTCAGTTTCTTTTCTAATCACGATACCACGCAAGCCATGATAGTCTGCATGAATCAAACAATTTGCCAAAGCTTCACGAAGCGCCTTGTGTACCGGAGTATCGTCAATGCGTTCTCCGCCGGACATCTTGAACGGCACTTTGACATCTTTGATAATTTTATTATAGACTCTGAAATAAAAATCGCACACATTTCCAGACCACTCACCGGAACTGGACTGCAATCTGTCGCTCCAGCGGGTGGTAGGATCTAATTCCTCCCTATAATCCAGGAAATACTCTGGGAAATGACGCACGATATTATACTCATCTCCAAACATCAGCATACCCGCTGTTGTGGGATGCAGTTGTCCGTCTTCCTCAGAAATTGCAGCCGCACCGATACTTCTCAAATATTCGTGATCGCTCAGGCGTTCAAACAGATGCCCCTCTTTCAACGAGCGGTGGCTGTTTCTATAACCATGAATCGTATCATAGTTCAGATCGTCCATAGGCACCTTGTCCAGCACTTCCATGTCCATTGTGCGCTCCGTTTGATCCCGAAGCATCGCTTTTACCTGCAGTCTGGTACAATGATAGTCACCCTCATAGTTTCGGCGGAACGTGCCATTAAAAATATCATTATTGATATATATATCGGCTTCTGCTCCCGCTTTGCCATCGGCACATAGATCACCATGATAACATCTTTCTTATCACCCACTTCATAGATCTGAACATCATCTTCTGACAACAAGTTGATGCTTACTTTCTTGGGATTGTTGATCGTGTCCCAGAAATCTTTGCGAAGCTTTGACGCATTCCGCAGTCCGGTAGTTGTCCAATTTCCGTCTTTTTCTTCTTTAACGCCAAGAATAATAACCCCGCCATAGCAATTTGCAAAGGCAGAATAGGTATCCCAAAGAGAAATTGGCAAACCAGCGCTTGCCTTCTTTACTTCTCGGCGATTATCTTCTCGGTATTCATCAAACTGTGAAAGGCCAAAATCTTTTTTCAACTTCACTATCTCCCTTCATTTGCTTTCTGGGGAATATAAATATGTACCCAACTATTATCTTAGACAAAACATTCTCCTAAATCTCCCATATATTAAATCGATTTATCACTGCCAAACCACTTCTCCACCAATTCTTCCAGCTTCCCTTCTTTTGCCGCCTCCGCAGCATCTGCCTCCACAAAATTATGTGTTTCCGCTTTCAGCTCCTTATCAAAGCCTAGGATATAATTTATAGCAATTAAATAAATAATACGAGTTGGCGCCATCCCATACACCTGCTTCTGCAGAATATGGCGGATGCGTTCTTTATCGTCCGGATACACAGCCTTAATCGCCTCGCTGCGATATAACCGCTTTACGATCTCTGTTATATAAAGTCCTGATTTCATATACAGATCCGCAAATGTTTTATCCGGATCATCAAAGCATCCCGGATTGTTTGCTTCCAGCTCGTCCACCATCTTTACCACTATCCATCTCGGCGTAAAGATCTGGTTCGTCTTCTGCGGCGGTATATAATCAAAAATATCTTCTTCCAAAGTTTCATCAAAATAATTGGCAAGCAGCTCTTTTTTCTTCCAAAATTCCTCTATGGAATCATTAAAAACCACCTCGTCAAACAGATGCCCTGCAAAATATTCCTTTTCTCCAGTCTCAGGGTTTTCATACTCGCCGCCGTCCCGCAGGAAACGGAAATCATCTTCCGTAATCCCCGTCACTTCAAGGAACACATCATCTTCCGTATAGTCGTCAAAATTGGCAAGCGTCAGATTACCGTCCCCGTAAGCCATGATAAAGCTTGGGATCGTGCGGGAAAAACCGCGCAAATGTGCCCTGACTTCCTCCTCGACTGTTCTTTTCTCCTGCTCGGCTTTGCGGCGTTCCAATTGTTCCATCAGATCTTTTGGCTTATCTTCAATCGTTTTCTGTACACTGTCCTGAACCGTCTTAACAAAAGCAAACATTGCCTCGTCCATGCTCGACTGAAATTCCACCTCTGCCGCTTGTATTTCCTGCTCTGTCTCGGCTTCTTTCTGCTTCCTTTCAAACTCTGTCCTGGCAATCATCGCCTGCTGCTTATAATCGCCTTGGATTTTGGCAAAGGTATTCTCGATCTCATTGTCAATCTGCCTTTCCAGACGATTCTGTATCCCTTTTTTTACATCGTATTCGTTCATTACAGGGGCAAAAACGTTCTGCTTCACAGTTCCTTTTATGCTGTCTACCAATGTTTTTAATTTTCTGTCCACTTCATATACGCTGCTTTCGGCAACCGCATTTACATGTTCCTGCAGATCTTCGGACATTCGTTCATATACTTTCCTGCCAAACAGTTCCTGTGTTTTTCCTATCACAATTTCATTGGAGATCGCGACTTCCCCATCTTCATCAACTGTCACATTGGAAATTTCTTCTAAGACATCTTTCCTGTTTTTCTTCTGTTCTTCATGGGCTGGCGCCAATTTTTCTACAATCTCCCTTACAACGCTCGGCGCACCAAATACATTGCTAATATTTTGAAACAGAAAATTAGACAAAAAGCCTCTCCGTACCACTTCCTGACTCTTGATCTTTCTTGGAATGGAAAGAACGGAAGCCGCGTCCAGTTCTACCATTCTGCCTTCTTCATCCTCGCCCAATACCGGGAAAAAGTTAAGCAGCCGTTTAATATTATCTTTTCTTTCCTCTCCCGTCCCACGACCGCTAACGGTATTGACCGATAAATTGTTTGCAAACTCATCAAAAACAATAAGCGTTCTCGCCGGATCAAAATCAAAAATATACGCCGTTTCTTTGCGATAACGCTTCCTGTTTCTGGTTAGGATACAGGGATTTTGCGCACGAAATGCCGCCTGCATATAGGAAGAAGGACTTTTCATATTGCAGAGCATCAACACACCGCTCCATTCAGGAATCGTAACGCCCACTGTAAGCTGCCCAACGCTCAATGTAATGGTCTTATCATATTCCGTGACCGCCGCTCTCACCTTATCAAATGCAGCCTCCGCCGCTTCTTCATCTTCCATTCGCCCGTCTCCGGCAGCCAAAATCACGTGGTAATCCTGAAACACTTCATCTTCTTTCAATATCTTTGCTAATGCTTTTGCACTGTTCACACGGTTCAACAGCCACAAAGTATGAGACAATTCTTCCCGAAGTTCCGGCGTAGAAAAAGGATATTTCTCCTGTGTAACCAGCGCATGAAGAAATTTGCGGATTTCTTTCTCATGTATAAATTTACCGTATTCATTTGTCATAAAGAATTCATTTAAGTCAAAAGCATAGTCAACGCTTTCCTCACTTTCCGGAAGTTCCATGCCTTTTTCAATCCGGTCATAGATCATATTGGACAACTGGTAAGTATACATGGCAAGCCGAGGCAGCGCCTCATAGGGATTGTAATCCTCGCCATCCCATCTTTCTTTCGCTGCCTGCTCATCTGCATAAGACCAGTTAAAAATCTGATTTTCTGCAAATTGTTCACTTGCCAGCGCCTTAAAAGGCGTTCCTGACAGATACAGGGTGTGCTTTCTGGAAATATTGCGAAAAGCCCTGTCCGTGCGCATTGTGTCAACACCTTCCTGCGCCTCGTCCACAATCAACAGATCAAATTCCAGCTCGCGGATCCACTTTAATTTATCATACTCCCCTCCAAAGTAAACCGAACCTTTTAACCCCTGCAGAGATTCAAATGCAACCATGCCTTTCTGTTCTTTTTCATTCTTAACTAACATTGCTTTCGTATATTCATTTCTCGACATAACGCCAGATTTCCCATTCAGGGCATCTGTATCGGAGACAAAACAGAACTCTCCCCTCCAGCCGATAAATTTCCGGAAATCATCCGCCCATGAATTCGCTATACTCGGTCTGTTGGTAACGATCAACACCTTGCTAAATCCCATCCGGCACACAAGATCATAAGACGCCAGCGTTTTTCCAAATCTCGGTTTCGCATTCCACAGAAATTCCGTTCCGCCATTTTCAAAATATTGCTTTGTCATATCGACAGCTTCCTGCTGCTCTTTTCGCAAAGCATATGTACTCTTTTCCTCATTTTTCTCTACCCTTTCCCGTCTGGAAAAGGTATTGAAATAATCCTGAGATGCCTTCGCGTCCACATGGAACCATTCCGTTCCGGGCGCCCGCTCTACATCCAGATCCGACTCCAAAAATGTGTGAAAATCCCTGTCTGTGAAATATTCACCCGAACCGTCCTTATACATAGCATTATCCTGCCATGCCAGTACCCACTTGATGCCAGCAGTATGCGTCTGTTGGTTCAGCCTTTGAGAAACCGACTGTTTCTCCGTATAGCCAATCTTTGTCCAGCCATCATGGTAGGTTACACCCGGCGTATTGTAGGCATAGATCATCGGAACCACATGGGTAAAAGACTGAATCTTTGGTGCATTGCTCATCTTATTCCATCTCCTTTACATGTGATTCAATGAAATTGATCTCATTCTCATCCAAACCATATTTTGCATAAAGCTGCCGATCTATGTTTGCTATTGTAGCTGACCAGTCAATATCTGAAAAACAGGTGAAATCCTGCATGGGAACACATTTCCATTTTTCCGGTGTAATATCTTGCGTGGTCTTCAAAACTCCCAGCAATGCACGGGCAAATTTTGTCTTAATATACTTCAAGACCGCCTCTGCCTCACTCTTTTGTTCAAATGCTCCAATACTTAAAAATGTTTCTGTTGCACCTATCATTGGTTCGCATAATATAGGAGCCGACAATACTTCCCCTAATACTCCAATTCCATTTGCCTTTGGCAAAAATATTTTATATTTATTCAGATTAATAACTGTATTAATATAATCACGCTTTACATACTTATATACTCGTTCATTATTTTCACGTCCTAAAATCTGTATATACTCTGCTCCGTCTTGTGGTTTTTCATCAAAAAATATCTGCGGTAATCTCTCAAATATATTTGTAGACATATCATAGGCATGTCCATCACTTAATTGTCCAATTGCTTCCGGATAATCTTGATGCATTTTATCCGTTAAACGATAGGCAGTACGGGTAACAACTATATTGCTAAAGCTTGAAAAGGATGTATGGTTTCTCACTTTTCTCAGTATTGTGTTCAATTCGTTATATGCCGTAAAAGTTCCGATTGCACCATATTCTTTCGCGTTATTATGATATGTAATAACTACGCCGCCTTTAATATCCGTATTACTAAATACTTTACTGCTGTCCTGTTCAAAATATAGTACTTTGAGATGCGGATCTTTCAGCATCTGTTCATTCCATTGTTTCGGTGTACTCCCTGCATTAAACAAAAATCTGGCAGGATGTATCATTTCTACCACATCACCAATCTTATAGGCATTTTCAAGGAATTTATGATATACCGGCGGCGCATATCCTTTATTATCCCCAATTGTTTCATCCTGATATGGCGGATTACCTATTATATAATCGAATTTCATTGCAGTTTCTCCTACTTATGCTTTAACCAAATTATTTTTACTCATCTTTAAAATTCACTTTTATAATTTCACTACTGTCTTTTCTAACAACACGCACTAATAATGTTGGACATATTTCTGGTTCCTTTATACCACCTGTTATTACCCTATCCTCTTTTCCTACAAAAACCCAAAACCCTGCTTCGCCTAATTCTTTAATACTCTCAGTTAGATTAAACGCTGTCATGATTCTGTCATAGGGCTCATCTAATAAATCGTCAAAATCCACTAATTCTTTTATGCTCTGTATAAATTCACCTATTAGTTTTACCTCTTCTAGTGTTTCTGCCTCCTCATCATAAACAATCCCATAAGCTCCTATCAAATACCTTAACATTTCTTTGCCATTAGAAACTTTATTCAGTACAATGTCCTTATATCCCTTTTGATGATAAATTCTAATTGGTTTAACTTCATTTGATTTGTTTTGCTTTTCGGTTTCCTGATTCCCCTTCTGTATATGTTTATACCAAGCATCCCTGTGTTGAATAAGTTCCTTTTCCGAAAATTTTATTCCTTTAGGATGCCTTGGATCATATTGTCGTACTATTGCGTGACAGTCAAAACATAATGGTATTGCATTCTCAAAAGAATTGTCGCCACCGTCTGCCTGCGCTTTAATATGGTGTACCTCCATGTTATTTCCACAAAACTTATGACAAATGCAACAACATCTTCCACATGAAATCATAGCTTTTGTTTTTATATCTTCACTAAATGCCATTTTCTCTACCTTCGGTTTTTAAACATATTTAATACTTCAGACATTCCATACATTCTAAGCACTTGATCCACATATTTCTCTTTGTTCTCTGGTGTTAATTCTTGAAACTCTTTTTCTGCCTCAATCAGCTTCTCCATAGCCTTGTCATAATGCTCTTTCTGTTTTTCGTAATCATTCATAAAGCTCAATACCTCCTGTTTATCTCCAATGTCTCGTATAAAATAGAACTATTTGCCCGCCAATCATATACCCTACACCTTACTTCCGACACATCATCCTGTTCTTCTTTCTCCTGAAACAATTCAAACAACGACATCTGATGATATTCCTCTTTTAAAATACCTATAGGGACTGTTCCTTTCAGTCCATCCATCTGCCAAATATTCCAGCTAATAATGTTAGCGATCTTCCGAAGTTCTGCTTTCCCTGGCTGTCTGTGCCACTTGTAATTCATATAATCAACAAATGTCATCAACAAGTTGATGCGTGCAATCAATAAATTATCCCCTTGATATTCATATCCATACACGCTCTGAAATGCCCGAATCACCCACTTCATCCATTCTGATTCATCTGTCGCATTTTCATTCACAACACGGAGTTTTCTGTCAAGAAGTCCAACTCGCTTAGGAATATCAATCATCTTACCAGTGGAAACATCATACCTTGAAACCAGATAAGGCGCTTCTCCGCATGTAATTTCCAATCGTTTAGAATCTATGTATTCTTTCCAATCCTTCCCATCAGGAAATCTTATATTATTTTCTATAGGAATCCATTCATGTTCAGCCTGTCGGTTAAAAACATCTTTGTAACCAAACCATTCCTCATCACAGAAATTATTCATCTTATTGCAAAGCCAGGCAGGAGTAAAAACCTCCGCACTCTTTCTGGTGCGCTGTGTTTGTTGCTCCATATCTTTTGATATTCGCGGCTGAATTATGGAATAATTCATTTTTTTTAGTTGATCTTCTGTAATCTGACTTCTATCTGTGTATGCCTCCCCAAAAGAGGCATAGGAATCTGTCGCCCATATAATATTTTTTTTAGTCGTTTTATCCTGCAAAAGTATTCTCAGCGTTGCCTGCACCGGATATGAATCCAGTTGGATTATATTTTCCAATCCAATTACCTCTTCCTGCATTTTTCACTTGATCTATTCTATTTTATTATGCAGTGTTTTAACAGAAAAAGCAATAATTTTCTATTATCATTCTGTTATCACGCTGCTATTGTTGCAAAAAAAGGTTTAAAAAAGGACTTCGGATAAATAATCCGAAGTCCTTATAAAATCTAGATTTTTACTAATGAATTCGTCAGGGTGAATGAGCTTGAATAAACCTCGAATAACTCTTGAATAAACCTTGAATAAATTTATCCAAGGTTATTCAAGCTATTATTTCAATACCCAATACGAGCGTTGCTGATTTGATGAATCTGTGTCAATAATATAAGCTTTCTTTAACGCTGCCAATAAATTACTGACTTTATGCTCTTTTTGAGCATCTGACAACGCATCCGGCAGCTTTTCCCAAAGCAATTCCCGAATATCTTTCTTTTTTGCCTTTCCATACTTCCTCAAATACTCAACAATCAAATCTTTATAATACTTGTCATCAAACCCTTTGTTTTTAATATAAGCAGCGCTTTTATCAATGCTTTGTGCTGCTGACGCAGATAAGTACAAACTCGTCGATCTACCCTCTACCAATTTTTGACTACGTAGTTTGTCCACATCCTCCTTTTCTACTGGTAATCCTTTCTGTATCCGGTCAAGCAAAAACACCGTCTGCAAATCCATATCCTGATGATCATACAATATATGCATGTAACTATCGTTTAGGATCTTCCCATATATCGTAACTTCAACATGTGTCCCAGAATTAACATCATAATCTGGCATCGGAAAATATTTTGCTTTCTGAATATTGTATGCCCGCCGAATACCAAATGATGCAGTTTCTATCATATGAAATGCCATCATTGTATCTGCTAATAGTTTATTCCTATAATATGGCGGTCGGTAGCTTACCTCCAAAACATTCTCAATTTTCTGCGGAATAAAATCGCCTGGATTACTAAATTTAAGCTTATCCTCAAATTCATCAACATAGATCCTTCCGCCTAACTGATAATTCGTATGTGCAATGCAGTTGTTAAGCAGCTCTCGCATCAGCCAACTGTCATACTGCTCCGTTTCCATCGGAAACAATGTCATCTGATTCGGCATATACCTGTATGTCAGATTTCTTACTTTTGCAAAAACCTTATCTACCACATTGATAAATGGAATTTTGAAAATCGCATAATCCCTATCCATATTGTCAGCACCATATAATCTCCACATAATACTCGGTGCAGACTGAAACAAGTTCCTCGCCAACGCCGAAAACAAGCCAGCCGTATTGTTGTTGGTGCAGATTCGCTTCGTTGCTGATTGCGGAAAAATATCTGCCTATTTTGTCTGTATCATAGCTGCTTTTAGCTTCCTTAAACTCAACAATCTCATATTCCCAGCGTTCCATGAGATTTTCAAGGATTTCGTAATATTCAACATTTTTTACAGTTTGGTTATATTCAAAATATGGCATTCTGCACCACCTTCATTCATGTTTTAATTAGATTTCCTATACTCTATTTCACTGAAACTACAATTGATATTCGCGGCTGAATTACGGAATAATTCATTTTTTTGTCGTTTTATCCTGCAAAAGTATTCTCAGCGTTGCCTGCACCGGATATGAATCCAGTTGGATTATATTTTTCAATCCAATTACCTCTTCCTGCATTTTTCACTTGATCTATTCTATTTTATTATGCAGTGTTTTAACAGAAAAAGCAATAATTTTCTATTATCATTCCGTTACCACGTTGTTATTTTCTCAATAACAGATTAGAAAAAGGACTCCGGACAAATCGTCCGAAATCTGCTAAGCGCACCTCGAAAATGCTTCGCATTTCCTCGGTCACGGGCATTCGCTAAATGCCCGTGAAAGCAATAAAAATAGGGACATCCAAGTAAACTTGGAGTCCCTATTTTTATCGCTTTCTTATGCGCTTAGCTCAAAGCTTTCGTGCAAGTTACTCAATAATCGTAGCCACACGGCCAGAACCAACAGTTCTGCCGCCTTCACGGATAGCGAAGGTAAGACCCTGCTCCATAGCGATGGGATGGATCAGCTCGATGGTCATCTCGATGTTATCACCAGGCATGCACATCTCTGTGCCGGCAGGAAGGTTGCAAACACCGGTAACGTCGGTTGTTCTGAAATAGAACTGCGGACGATAGTTATTGAAGAAAGGTGTATGACGGCCACCCTCGTCCTTGGTCAGAACGTACACCTGAGCGGTGAACTTGGTATGGCAGGTAACGGTCTTGGGCTTAGCCAGAACCTGTCCTCTTTCAATCTCGTTCCTCTGAACGCCACGAAGCAGAGCGCCGATGTTATCACCAGCCTGAGCCTCATCCAGCATCTTACGGAACATTTCAATACCGGTAACAACGGTCTGCTTGGTCTCTTCCTTAATACCAACGATCTCAACAGGCTCGTTCAGATGCAGGGTACCACGCTCTACACGTCCGGTAGCAACGGTGCCGCGGCCGGTGATGGTGAATACGTCCTCTACAGGCATCAGGAAAGGCTTGTCGGTGTCACGCTGAGGATCAGGAATATAATCGTCAACAGTGTGCATCAGCTCCATGATCTTGTCGCCCCACTCGCCGGTAGGATCTTCCAGAGCCTTCAGAGCGGAACCCTTGATGATAGGGCAATCTGTGAATCCGTACTCTTCCAGCTGCTCGGTGATCTCCATCTCAACCAGCTCAAGAAGCTCTTCGTCGTCAACCATATCAACCTTGTTCATGAACACTACGATATAAGGAACGCCTACCTGACGGGACAGAAGGATGTGCTCCTTGGTCTGAGCCATAACGCCGTCGGTAGCAGCAACTACCAGGATAGCACCGTCCATCTGGGCAGCACCGGTGATCATGTTCTTTACATAGTCAGCATGTCCCGGGCAGTCAACGTGTGCATAGTGTCTCTTCTCGGTCTCGTACTCAACGTGAGCAGTAGAAATGGTGATACCACGTGCTCTCTCTTCAGGAGCCTTATCGATCTGATCGAATTCTACGAACTGGCCGGTTCCAAGTCTCTGGTTCAAGGTCTTGGTAATAGCAGCGGTCAGAGTGGTCTTGCCATGGTCAACGTGACCAATGGTACCAATGTTACAATGGGGCTTAGTTCTTTCAAATTTAGCTTTTGCCATTATTAAAGTCCTCCTTAATAAAATCAACTATTTTGTTGCCGAAGCGTCTCTTCCACGCTTCCGGCGTGAAAACTTGGCTATCTTTGATTATAGTAAATAACAAAGCTTTTTTCAAGTAATTTTTTAATAATTTCAAGAAAAAGTAATTTTAATTGTTAAATAACCTGCAAATAAGACTGGGGCAATCCGCCGTCTTTATTTTTTGGTTGCCAGCACCTTCTCCTGGACGTTCTTGGGAACCTGCTCATACTTCTCAAAGAACATGGAGTAATTGCCTCTGCCCTGGGTCTTGGAACGCAGGTCTGTAGAATAACCGAACATCTCGGCAAGGGGAACAAGGGCTTTTACCATCTTGCCGCCACCGATGTCTTCCATTCCTTCGATCCGTCCGCGGCGGGAATTGATATCGCCGATTACATCTCCCATATACTCCTCAGGCATGGTGACCTCCACCTTCATGATGGGCTCCATCAGAACAGGAGCTGCCTTCTGCATTGCATCCTTAAAGGCCATGCTGCCTGCGATATGGAACGCCATCTCGGAAGAGTCCACTTCATGGTAGGATCCGTCGTACACGTTGGCATACACGCCCACCACAGGGAATCCTCCCAGGATACCGGACTTGGTGGCTTCTTCAATACCTTCGCCGATAGCGGGGATGTATTCCTTGGGGATCGCACCGCCCACAACCGTGGATTCAAATTTGAAGAGCTGATCGCCGTTGGGATCCATGGGCTCGAACTTCACCTTACAATGTCCGTACTGTCCGCGTCCGCCGGACTGCCTTGCATACTTGGACTCCACATCCACCGCCTTGGTAAGGGCTTCCTTATAAGCGACCTGAGGTGCACCCACATTGGCCTCTACCTTGAACTCGCGAAGGAGTCTGTCCACGATGATCTCCAGATGCAGCTCGCCCATTCCGGCGATGATGGTCTGGCCTGTCTCGGGATTGGTATGGGCGCGGAAGGTAGGATCTTCCTCCGCCAGCTTTGCAAGGGCTTCACCCATCTTGCCCTGGCCGGCCTTGGTCTTGGGCTCGATGGCCAGTTCGATAACGGGTTCCGGGAACTCCATGGACTCCAGGATCACCGGATGCTGATCATCGCAGATGGTGTCGCCGGTGGTGGTGAATTTAAAACCTACCGCCGCAGCGATATCACCGGAATAAACCTTATCCAGCTCTGCCCGCTTGTTGGCGTGCATCTGCAGGATACGTCCCACACGTTCCTTCTTGTCCTTGGTTGCATTTAAAACATAGGAACCGGCGTTCATGGTACCGGAGTACACACGGAAGAATGCCAGCTTCCCTACAAAGGGATCGGCCATGATCTTGAACGCCAGTGCGGAGAAAGGCTCTTCATCGGAAGAATGTCTTACTACCTCGTTGCCGTTTAAGTCAACGCCCTTAATGGGAGGAATGTCTGTAGGGGCAGGCATATACTCCAGGATTGCATCCAGCAGCTTCTGTACGCCCTTATTGCGGTATGCAGAACCACAGCAGACAGGAATGGCTGCGCATTCGCAGGTGGCCTTCCTGAGCACCCTCTTCATTTCCTCAACGGAAGGCTCTTCACCCTCCAGGTACATCATTGTCAGGTCATCATCCAACTCACAGATCTTCTCTATCAGCTCTGAGCGGTACAGTTCCGCATCCTCAGCCATATCGCCGAGGTCGTCTGTCACTGTGATGTCATCGCCTTTATCATCATTATAGATATAAGCCTTCATCTCAAACAGGTCGATGATTCCCTTAAATTCATCCTCTTTTCCGATGGGAAGCTGAAGGATGATGGCATTCTTGCCAAGCCTGGTCCTGATCTGGTCTACTGCTCCATAAAAATCAGCGCCCATAATGTCCATCTTATTGATAAACGCCATACGGGGTACGTTGTAAGTGTCAGCCTGTCTCCAGACGTTTTCGGACTGAGGCTCAACACCGCCCTTGGCACAGAACACGCCTACGGCGCCGTCCAGCACACGGAGTGAACGCTCTACCTCAACGGTGAAGTCAACGTGACCAGGAGTATCAATAATGTTAATACGGTGCTCCAGCGCGCCGGGCATGGGCTTTGTCTCTTTTTCCAAAGTCCAGTGGCAGGTGGTAGCAGCAGATGTGATGGTAATACCCCTCTCCTGCTCTTGTTCCATCCAGTCCATAGTAGCAGTACCTTCATGAGTATCACCCATCTTGTAATTCACACCGGTATAATAAAGGATACGCTCGGTAAGAGTGGTCTTACCTGCATCGATGTGTGCCATAATACCGATGTTTCTGGTTCTCTCTAATGGATATTCTCTTCCAGCCAAGATATCTTCCTCCTAAAGTCCTGCACTAGAATCTGTAATGAGCAAAAGCCTTGTTGGCCTCTGCCATCTTGTGCATATCTTCTTTTCTCTTAACGGCAGACCCGGTATTATTGGATGCGTCAAGAATCTCATTGGCAAGCCTGTCGATCATGGTCTTCTCGCCTCTCTTACGTGAGAACATTACCAGCCAGCGCAGACCCAGGGCCTGACGTCTGTCAGCCCTTACCTCGATGGGCACCTGATAAGTAGCGCCGCCCACACGTCTTGCCTTTACTTCCAATACAGGCATGATATTGTTCATGGCCTGTTCAAAAACTTCCAAAGCCGGTTTTCCGGCCTTTGCTTCTACCTTGGCAAACGCCCCGTATACGATCTTCTGAGCAACGCCCTTTTTGCCGTCCAGCATGACATTATTGATCAGCTTGGTCACGACTTTGCTGTTGTACATGGGATCTGCCAATACTTCTCTTTTTTGAATATGTCCTTTACGTGGCACGTCTCTTCCCTCCTTATTCATAGCCATCCGGCTCTTCAATAGATCAACGGTACTCACATGTGTTTCCCCAAGTGTTCGTGCTGCTATCTGTCATACAGAATTCCAACACTTTTCTTAGTTCGTTCAGTGGTACTTTCAGACCGATTATTTCTTGGCAGCGGTCTTACCAGCCTTAGGCCTCTTGGCGCCATACTTGGAACGGGCCTGCTTTCTGTTAGCAACGCCTGCGGTATCAAGGGTACCACGAATGATGTGATATCTTACACCAGGCATATCCTTCACTCTTCCGCCCCTGATCAGCACCACGCTGTGTTCCTGCAGGTTATGACCCTCGCCGGGAATGTAGCTGGTCACTTCGATTCCATTGGAAAGACGTACTCTGGCAATCTTTCTCAGGGCTGAGTTAGGCTTTCTCGGGGTATCTGTCTTCACAACGGTGCATACGCCTCTCTTCTGAGGAGCGGAAATCTCCGTAGCCTTCTTATGCAGGGAGTTATAGCCCTTCTGCAAAGCGGGTGCCGTGGATTTCTTCACCGCAGTCTGACGACCCTTTCTCACTAACTGGTTAAATGTTGGCATTCTGTTTCACCTCTTTCTTGTTGTAGTATTGATAAATTTTTCCATTTTATTCGCAGATAAAAAAACAACCTGCAAACAATGGAGTTTTATATGTGATTCACTGCGCCAGAAATAAACGTACGTGAACCGACATACTAGAGTAGTATACTTGTTTGCAGGTCTGTTGTCAAGATATTTTTTGTGTGTACTAAAAATTTTTTGTGTGACTAAAATTTTTTTGTGTGTGACTAAAAATTTTTTGTGTGACTGAAATTCTTTTGTGCGGCCGAAAAAATTTTTCACCTCTTCTGTATCAGGTATATGCTTAAGTTCGTACTTCTAAACAAAAAATTTCCCTCCAGCTTTTCTCCAAGTTCCTGCTCAAACAACTCCAGTGCGTGTGGATAATATTCTTCAAAAGAATACAATATAAAACTACTTTCATCCTGCAGCTCCTGTATTGCCCATCTGTCTTCATCCGTATCATTCTCGGTAAGAAAACATATTTTTTGAGGAATCAGCCAATCATAATAAGAATATACGCCTCCCGTAGGACCGTAAATAACCCAGGGGATATCTTTATGAGCCTCAAGTACCTTTACATCCTTTTCCTCCTGAAACAGATATGCAACCCCTCTTCCATCGTCAATGATGGAAAATTCCCCTGCAAGGATACAGACAGACAGAATAATGCTTGTTAAAAGGATCGAGATCCTGCGATATCTGCTATCCTTTATTTTATCGAATATACAATTCAAAAGCAATATTCCGCCCCAGGCCATGCAAAGCATCACAAGAGTAAATTCTCCCCAAAGGTAACGTTCTTCCCAAGCATCCGGCAAAGTAAAGCATACCACTATCTGATAGCTTTGCGCGACCAGCATTGTCAGCACATATCCGGTCAGCAGCTTCTTTTCCTTTTTTCTGTATAATAAAATCCCACCGCCGATAATACATCCGAAAATGAGAAGCAGCCCTGCAGCTACGGGCATGTTTTCTCCAAAAATAGAACGGGATAAACGCTCATACCCCCAAATTATCTGTTTAATCTTTTCAGAAGAGAAGTCCATTAAGGAATAAAGAGCTATCTGCCCTTTCCCCCGATTTAAATTCCATCTGCAATATGGGAAAAGCAAAATCGTAGAAAAGAGTGCCAGGGCAAAGTCAATACACCAGATCAGGACACAGCCAAACTCTTTCGAGCGCCAGAACATCTTTCCACGCTTCTTATAAACTAAAAACAATAACCATAAACAGAAAAGCGCTGCCGTTATCGCATAAAACACCCAAAAATCATAATGGGTCAGGAAACCAATCACACTGATCAAGTACAAGCCAATGAAACTAAACGGACTGAGTTTATTCTTCCAAATACTGTTTAGAACCCACATTCCTGCAAGCAATAACAACATTTGTGCCCATAAAAGCATCATATACATTCTCAAGGTCGTTGCCTGCTCTATTATCAAGCGATTAAAAATAACCGTAAAAAAGGCTGCCATGCCCGACGGAACAGGGCTTTTGGTCAATTTCAGGAACAGGAAATACACTATCTCCAAAAAAAACAGATAAAAAAACAGATTGATGCTGAGCCCGATCCAAATAGAACCGCTTCCCCGAAAGAACAAAAAAGATATTATACGAAACAGCCAAAAATACAAAGGAACATGATCATTATAAAGGCGTACAGTTACCTCATTTAAAGCTAACACATCCCAATCAGCAGAAAAGAAAGCTTCCACATCTTTTCCTGTCATCCACTCGTCCACATAAGCGGCGGGCCAGTCCTGTTCAAAGCCATTCGCAGAGCCGTATGTGTATATTTCATCACAAAACCATACCTGTTTTTTGCTTCCCCAGAATAAAAAGGACCCCAAACCAAACAGCATTAATACCAGTGCAATTCCAAACACCCGTATCATCTGCCTGTTTTTGCTGAAATTCTTAATCAAATGCATTTAACCTCTCCTCTGATTCCTTCTGCTGAAATTTTCCATAAAATTATACCTATTATAGGAAGGAAACACCTCATTGTCAATTCGAGGCATGATCTCACCAGCTTTTTTATACTGTCAACGCTCTTTTAACGCCTCCAGATATCTTCCCAGGGCATCCTGCCAGGCCGGAAGCCTTTCAAATCCATTTTCCGTAAGCTTCTCCTTGCTCATTCTGCTGTTCTCCGGGCGAGGCGCCTTCGCCGCATACTGGGCGGCGGAAACCGGCAGGACATTCACCTTTACTCCTGCCTGTCTGAAAATCTCGCAGGCAAATTCATACCAGGTGCAGATCCCCTCGTTGGTCGCATGATAAAAACCATATTTATCCGTCTGGATCATATCCACTAAAAGCCTCGCCAGATCATAGGTATAGGTGGGAGAACCATACTGGTCGTTTACCACCGTGATGGTATCGTGGGTTTTGGCCAGATTCAGCATGGTTTTGATGAAGTTTTTCCCATTCACCCCGAATACCCAGGCAATACGGACGATAAAATACTGATCCAGATTTTCAGTCACCGCCAGCTCCCCTTCATACTTCGTCTGACCGTAGACATTCAGGGGATGCCTCTCGTCATCCGGTTCCCAGGGTCTTGTTCCTTTTCCGTCAAACACATAATCCGTGCTGATGTACATCATCTTAATATGACGCTCCCTGCAGACCCTGGCTATATTGGCAGTTCCCTCCGCGTTCACCCTTCTGCACAATTCCTCATTGTCCTGTGCGGCGTCCACAGCCGTATAAGCTGCACAGTGGATCACCGCGTCCGGCGCGGCATCACTTATCACTCTTTCCACACAGTCCGCATCCGTAATATCCATTTCCTGGATATCGACGCCTGCTGCTTCCAGTCCTCTTTTCTCCAATTCATTCATTACATCATAGCCCAGCTGTCCTCTTACGCCCGTTACAAATACTTTCATATTCCGCACCTCACTTTCAGGCTTTTAGTATACAACAGTTTTCTTGAAAAAGAAAGTCCTTCCCCCTTTTCTTTTTTTTATAAATGCATTATAATAATGAAAGTATTGAGTGTATTTCCATTGGAGGTGTACGAATTGTATCATTATAAATTCAAAAAGAGGTATCTTGCCGCCCTCATTGCAGCAGCGGCGCTCGGCCTGTCGGCCTGCGCCTCTGACGGCCCAGGCGCTTCGGATACCGTTCCTTTGCCAGACAGTACGGAACCTTCCATAACTGTAGAAGCCACCACCATGGCTGAGACCCCTGTTCCTTCCAGTTCTTCGGTCCAGCAGCCTCCCCAGGAGGAGGTCATTTTAAGGGATAATACTCCCTATGTTCCTGAACAGGAAGCCCCCGGCACGGAAAGCTACAGCAACGATGTGACCTCCGTGGATGTGTCCAACAGCTCCAAGGGCTACTGCATGGCTAAATACTTCGGGAGCAATCCCAAGGTAAAGCTGATGATCACCGGACCTGACAAGGTGCAATATAAGTACGATCTCAAGGAAAAGGATTATATCGCTTTCCCCTTCACTGCCGGGGACGGCACCTATTCCATCGGCGTTTATGAGAATGTTTCCGGCACCACCTACAGCGCGGCCATGAAGGTCGAAGTAGAAGTGAAGCTGGAGGATGAATTCCAGCCCTTTCTGGTACCCAGTCAGTATGTATTCTATGACAGGGACTGCGATACCGTTGCCAAGGGAGCCGATCTGGCAAAAACCGCTGCCTCCGACCTGGATGTTGTAGCAAACGTTTATAATTATTTAATCGATAATATCACTTACGACTATGCAAAGGCGGAGAATCCTCCTTCGGGCTACATCAGCGATGTGGATTCCACCCTGGAAACCGGTACCGGTATCTGTCTGGACTATGCCGCGGTGATGACCAGTATGCTCCGCAGCCAGAATATCCCTACCAAGCTTGAGGTAGGATATGCAGGGGATGCTTACCATGCATGGATCAGCACCTATATCACAGATATCGGCTGGGTCAACAACATCGTGGAATTTGACGGAAAGAACTGGAAACTGATGGATCCTACCTTTGCGGCGAATCCCAACACTTCAGAAAGAAAGCTCAGGGAATATATCGGGGACGGAACCAATTACGTTATAAGCTATGAATATTAAGGAGAAAGCCATGAAAAAAGAAAAATTATTATCCAACGCTGAAATCGCTTCCTTCTGCAGTCAGACAGCCATGCTGTTCCAGGCAGGGATCGCCCCGGAGGAAAGCATGAATATCCTGTTAAAGGACACGGATGCCTCCGGCGGCAGAGAAATCATCAGTAAGATTCTGGATGTATGCCGGCAGGGAGAATCCTTCCATAACGCACTGGCGGCAACAGGATTATTTCCGGACTATGTGCTCAACATGATCGCCCTGGGAGAGGAATCCGGCAACCTGGATGACTGCATGCAGTCCCTCGCCGCATATTATGAAAAAGAGGAGGCTATCTCCAATAACATTAAAAGCGCCATCACTTATCCTTTCATCATGATCGTCATGATGCTGGTGGTCATTTTCGTCCTGATCAGCAGGGTCCTCCCGATCTTCAATCAGGTGTTTGTGGAGCTGGGAAGCGAAATGACCGGTTTTGCCGGCACGCTTTTAAAGCTGGGCAACTCCATTAACCGCTATTCCCTGGTGCTGATCGCAGTCCTGATCCTCCTGGCAGCCCTTTATATCGCGGCTACCCGCACAAAGTTCGGGAAGAAAAAGACCAGCCGTTTCCTGACAGTTTTTCCCCTGACCAGACATTTCTATGAAAGCATTGCCTGCCAGCGGTTTGCCAGCGGCATGGCGATGGCCATGAGCAGCGGGATGGATACCTTTGCCAGCCTGGACATGGTGAGTCTCCTGGTGGAGAACGATAAAATGCGGGAGAAGATCGCCGGCTGCAAGAAAGCCATCCAGGAAGGAGAAAACCTGGCGGAGGCTCTGACAAGCGCGGATATCTTTTCCAGCCTGCATTCCAGGATGGTGGCCGTAGGCTTCCGCAGCGGCAATATAGACGCTGTGATGCGCAAGATAGCGGATAACTACGAGAAGGAAACCGACCGCAGGATCCAATCCATTCTTTCTGTCCTGGAACCCACCCTGGTCATTATCCTGTCCCTGATCGTAGGCATGATCCTTCTTTCCGTCATCCTGCCCCTTATGGGGATCATGGCCAGCATCGGATAAGCCTGAGTCGGTCTGCGCCCTGCGGATACGGAATCTGTATCGGCGCGCCGAGATCCATTGAAAAGAAAGGAACCTGAGGTATGTTCAACCGATTCGAACATAATAAGCCCCATTTTATGAGAAGATTCATGGGATTTCTTCCCATCGCAGCTTTTCTGATCCTGTTTTTCATCTTCCTGAGGGGGATCACTACTGTGAACGACACCACTCTGGAGAAACAGAAGGAAAGCCTGGAAAACGCTCTTTCCCGCAGCATTTCCCAATGTTACGCGGTGGAAGGGGTCTATCCTCCCAGCCTGGAATACCTGGAGGAGCATTACGGACTTCTTTACGATAAGGAAATTTTTTTCATAGATTATCAGATCTTTGCATCCAATATGCTTCCCGATGTGACCGTGATACGCCGCACGGGCCAGTCTTTTTTCCAATAGACCGGCTGCCGTCTGTGTCCCGGAATACCAGTTTGACGATCTCTGTCACAGGAAAGCAAAAGAAAGGAACAAGCCATGAATAAAACCCAGGACCGGCATATTATAGATGTACTGTTTGTACTGGCGCTTTTCGGCATTTTTGCCTTTTCAGCGCTGATGCTCGTAATGATCGGCGCAAATGTTTATCAAAATACCGTAGACGATATGAGCAGCAACTTCGATTCCCGCACGGCTACCGCCTATATCACGGAGAAGCTCCGCCAGGGCGACGCGGCGGGGAGCGTTTCCCTAGAGCAGCTGGAAGATACGGACGCCCTTGTCTTAAGTCAGGACATAGAAGGTCAGGAATATTGCACCTACCTGTACTTTCATCAGGGAAATCTGATGGAGCTCTTTACCCGCAGAGGCGCTGATCTTGTAGGCGACACCCTTGGAGCGGGGCAGGCCATCATGCCCTTAAAAGATATGGAGATAAAAGCCCTGTCGGACTCTCTTTTCTCAGTCAGACTGACCACTGCGGAGGGGGAGGCCAAGTCCCTTCTTCTCAATGTACATTCAAAGCAATAGAGAAAGGATCTTTCTTATGAAACATTCAAAATCCAGCCTTTTTCTGATGGAACTTATTATAGCGATCCTGTTCTTTTCTCTGACCAGCACCGTGTGCATCAGACTGTTTGTCCGCTCACATCTGATCAGCCAGCAGACCATAAACGAAAATCACGCCATCAATCTGGTTCAGAACCTGGCGGAAGGCTACCTGGGAACAGAAGGCGATCTGGATGCCCTGCAGCAGCTTTTCCCGGACAGCACTCTGTCTGAAACGGGAACTCTCTCACTTTACTGGGATAATACATGGGCGGCCTGTTCTGAAAATGAAGCCTCCTATACCGCCGTGGTATCGGGCAGCGGACCGTCACAGGACACGGGGCTGATCAGCGCGGATATTCAGCTTCTCAGCATAAAAGGTCAGGAAACCATTTACTCCCTGCACCTGGATCATCATATTTCTGAAAGGAGGGCTCAATGATGAACAATCTCCAATCCTCTTCCTCCTTAAGCCCTAAGTCAAATACAGAAGAGTCCCCTGCACCCAGGAAGATACGGATGGGAGTTAATGTAGGTTCCTCTTCCATCCTGCTTATTTTTGTGATCCTGTGCCTGGTTTCCTTCGCAACCCTCTCCCTGGTCAGCGCCAACGCCGACAGCAAGCTGAGCCGCAAGATCCTGAACCGGACCACCGATTATTATAACGCCTGCAACATTGCAGAAGCCCGCATCGCCCAGCTGGACAGACAGCTGGCAGAAGCACATGAGGCCTCTTCTTCTGCGGCGGAATATTCCGAAAAGACCGGAGAATTGGAATGTTCCTTTACGGTAAAGATCTCCGATACCCAGATACTTCAGGTGTCCCTGGAGCCCGTTTATCCTGTTTCAGATGAGCAGGGCTTCTACCAGATCGCCTGCTGGAAAGTAGTCAATACGGAAGAATACGATTACGATTCCACCCTGCCGGTATTCAGGTGAGATCGGCGGCGCTCAAGGCACAGAGTAATGCCAGATGACGAATCGGCACCCGGCATTATCCTGCGCCTCTAAAAAAGCAGCGGCGGAATGGTCAGATATGCCATTTCGCCGCTTTTTCTATTTTAAAGAAGAATATCCCGGTGCCACTTACCGCCGGTAAAATCGGGGACATCCACTACTGCCCCGCCTCTGGCGATGGACATCTCGGAAAGGGCCGTCACAGCCATCCAGCTGGCGGCGTCGTAGACATCCACCGGCATGGGAGCGTCCTCCCGCAGCGCCTTGAAGAACTGCTGAAACTCCAGCCAGTCCATACCGTCATGACCGCCCTTTGTCCCTTCCTTCAGGTACTGCTTCCATACCGGGTGATCATATTTTTCCTCAAACTCCCGGGCATTGTTGATGCAGCTTTTCCGCCAGTCAAAATCATGGGCTCTGTGTTCCGGGCAGTCCAGGAAAACAGAATCCGTTACCTCTTCGTACATCCCCTTCGTCCCCCGCACGGTAAAGCCCCGGCTGTAATACCTGGGAAGGGTGGTATCCAGGGTCAGCACAATGGTGGAACCGTCCGCGCATTTGATGACGGTGGTAACCACATCCCCCTGGGCAAACTGCTTATCCCGCAAAAATGCATCCTCCGGCTTATGCTCCAGAATATAGGCATGCAGCCCCGCTGCCCTGGAAGCTGTAGAGGAAAGAGTCATCATACGGTTTCCCCTGTTGATCTTCAGGATCCTGGCAATCGGTCCCAGATCATGGGTGGGATAATTCTCACAGTTATGGCTCAGATAATTGCGCAGCCTGTAATGCCTGTTCTCCCTGCCATAGGAGATCTCCTCCCGCAGGTCGTGCTGGTATCCCCCGCTGCAGTGTACAATATCTCCCAAAACGCCCTGCTGTGCCATATGGAGCACCATCATTTCCCTTCTGCCGAAGCAGCAGTTCTCCAGGAACATAAAAGGCACCTGGGTCTCCTCATAGGTTTTCACCAGTTCAAAGCAGGGCTCCAGCGTATAAGAACCGCCCACCTCCATGGCCACGGCCTTTCCCGCCCGCATGGCCGCTATCGCGATCTCCGCATGGTATTCCCAGGCTGTCAGGATGATCACTGTATTCACAGACTCATCTGCGATCACATCACGGTAATCCGTATAGACACGTGGCTCCTCCTGTCCCGCTTCTGTCACAAGCCTTGCGCCTTCCCTTGCCCGGTCCTCATAAACGTCGCATACTGCCGTTACCCGTTCTCCCTGCTTCAGCACCACGTCCTTCAAAAGCCAATAGCCTCTTGCGCCCAAACCGATATATCCTATCCTGATGTCGTCCATGATTTTATGTCCTCTCCCTTTTTTCTGTTTGGTAAGATTCATGTTACCTTCTTTCAGGGAGATTGTCAACGCAATTTTGCTATAACAAATCCTTCTTATTTTGCTGTAACAGTTCCTTCTCTATGACCAGCGTTTTTTTACGAATCACTGCATTTCCTGCAGATACAGCGTCACCCTGTTCTGGATGACATCCACCACTGCGTTCACATCCTTCTTTTTCCTGAAATAATAGGAAGCCTCCTCCTCTCTGGTAGCCGCATACACGATGACGGAATCTCCCGCTGCGGTAATGAAGGTGTTCTTGGCGACCTTCTGGCTGCCGTTCAGGATATAATATTTTAAGAACTCCCAGGCCGCCTCCTGGTGAAGGCTCCTTGCATTAACCGCCATCTCTTCCCCGAAATATGCGGCAACCCCGGATTCCTTCTGGGTAGGCAGACCGATAAAGCTTAAGTTCTCCCCATACAGAGCCTTCGCGATCTGATAATCAGACACTGCGTTTATCCATCCGTATGTGACCGCGATCTCCCCGCTATGGATCGCCTCCATCAGGTTCTTTGAACGGTAACCGCCCTGGTAATCCCGGGCAAAAGCCAGAAACTCCTTAAACTCCTCACTGTCAAAATCACAGGTTCCCTTTTCCCAGTCCACGAATTCATCCATGCCTGTGGACAAAAATACTGTAAGGGGCGGCTCGGATCAAAGTTGTATCTGCCGTCCCTCCGTCAGTCCTGCAGCTTCCTCACTCCTGCAGCTTCCTCACCCCTGCAAGGTTCTCGAAAACAAGGATTCTTCCCTGCTCATCCGCCGCATAGGTGTATTCTGCATAGGCCTCATAGCCGCCTGTAAGATCCAATGCCTCGTAATGCCTCACCATGCCGTCTTCCACGGGCATGTATTCTTTCCCTGCCCCCAAAAAGGAGGTGAGTTCAAAGATAACGGCGGAAGCCTCCGGTCTATAGGCTTCGTTTTCCACCCTGATGAGCCCAATGCCCGGGGCAAAGGTATAGATCCGCCTGCCGCCGCGATAGGCAAGGCCGCCTTGAAAGCCTTTACACACAATGGTAAGCCTCAGGCAGTTTTGGAAAGTCCCTGCCCTGCAGCTTACTTCCCCGGCTTCTTCACACTGCAGGAGGCTTTCCAGCGAAATCCCACAGCAAGAGCGGTGTTCCGTGGACTGATATCCGGGCACCCAGTTATCCGACCAAAGGCAGCCTGCGCAGTCCGCAAGAATATCATAAATGTCATTATGGAATAACTGCCCGCATTCTGCGGAACCATCTGCAGTTTTCCATTCAAAATTCCAGCGATAGCTGCCTTCCAGGAAAAGATTCCCATCCACTCTTTCCGTCACGCTGCTTTGGAAGAAATTCCAGAGTCCCACAGTCCTTGTCCCCGGATGAAAGACGGGATCCGTGTCCAGAATACGCTCCATCACTGCAGCGCTGATCTTTGCCCGGGCTTTTTCCACCGGGGTTTTCGCCAGGACAACAGCCCGTCTGGCATAAGGAAGCACATCCCTGAGGATCTGGTTTCCGTCTTTATCATAGCACCAATAGTCCAGCTTCACCTTTTCAATCATGTCCAGCCAGGAATTCTCATCGTATTTGAACCTGTGCATACGGCAGTTCTGGGTGAGAAGCGCTTTCTTTCCATCAAAATATCGGACAGTCAGCCAGACGGAGCATTCCAGAGCAGGCCGGTCCGGCTCCGTGCATTCACCCCGATTGCCGCTGGAGGTTTCCCACAGGGAGCCTTCCCCATCATTCGATTCCTGATTGCCGCCAGCGGCTGTATCCCCGCTTCCCGCCTCGGCGATCTCATATTCCCAATCGTTTCCTTCGGCCAGGGGCAGGAGCCCTTCCCCGCCTTTTACATGGCAGGCTTTCAGGTCCATAGCGACACAGAGTCCTTCCCGTATGGTTTCTTGTCTGACGATTCCAACCCCTTCTTTTAAGTAGGTTCTGACGATATCCCATCCTTGCGACATCCAGACCTGGCAGCCCTCAAAATTCCCTGCGGGAGTGGATACTGTCACATCCTCCGCCTCCAGAACAAGGAGCATCCCGTCGGAAGCCTTATAAATCTCCCCCACTGCAGAATGCGGCCGATTCATTTTCCCATCCCAGGCAAAGGCGTTTCCCAATATTCCTGTCGCTTCTTGATACACGGATTTCAGTTCCCCGTCACTATGATATCTGAAATCCATGCAGCAAAATTCCTGCCCCACCTTTTCCAGGCAGGCCGCCCCGAAGGAGAGCCGCCAGCTCTGCGCGCAGTCCATCTGAAATTTCCCGGACAAAAGGTCCTTCAGATGCTCCCTGGCGGACAGAGCATAGGCGTGGAAAAGCTGATCCTTTTTTAAAAGGGATAAGGTTTTGTCAAAGGCTGCGGCAGCCTCATCCCAGTTCCCCTCCGATTGATACAGGCAGCCCAGCTTGAACCACTGTTCCCCAAGACTCTGGAGAAACCCGTTTTTTTCCAGGTATGGGATCTGAACATTTTTAATATACTCCAGCCGTTCCTTATCTTTATATTTTGCATTTTCCATTGCGCTCACCCTGGCCATAACCGCCTCATTTTTCCCACGGACCGCCTCTTCCTTGATCCGGGTAAGCATTGCGTCGCCGGCTTCTGTGGGAACCCATGCATAACCCCGCAGCAAAATGTCTGCCAGTGCATGGTGCTTTTGCATGCTTTCCCCAAGGGCTTCCGCTTCCGCCAGAGTTTCCCGATAAACGGGACCGAAGCCTTTCTGGGAATTTTTCAGATCCCAGAGTTTCAGTTCATTCACCTTTTTCATCACCTTTTGTGTAAATGTCTCGTTTAAACGCTCATCCATAGCGCACAACTCCTTTCGCATTCTCTTTCTGCCTTCATGCAGCTGCCACTTTACGGTGCCTTCGGAAATTCCAAGTTTCCTGGAAATCTCCGTCACGTCCAGATCCTCGTAATAATGGAGATACACGGTCTGTTTTGCCCGGTCGGAAAGCCGTTCCAGACTCAGGCGCAAAAGAGAAGCTTCCTCATCGTTCAAAAGCAGATCCTCCGGCCCGGGGGCAGGATCATGAAGGACAGAAAGCCTTCCATCATGCCTGGATAACATCTGGTCATGGGAAGCCATCCTTTCCTTGCTAGGCAAGCCTCCCGCCTCTTCCAGGCTGATATAGCTCCTGAAACGGGCAGTCATATTTCTTGCACAGTTTTTGGCGATCTGCTGTACCCAGACCCCGAATTTCTCCGGTTCCCGCAGCCGATCCATCTTCATCCAGGCGGCGAGGAAGGCCTCCTGGGCCGCATCCTCTGCGATATAGACATTCCCCGTCACCCAATAAGCGGCGGTGCGGACCCTGCCCTCATACCGTTTCACCAAAGCCTCGAAGGCCTTCGTCTCCCCCGCGAGGGCTAAAAGTACCAGCGCCCCATCGCTCTGATCCATCATAGACATCCGTGTTCTCCTGTTCTTTTCCGTACTTTTTTGAAAGCTTTCTTTTTCATCCGATTGAAAAAATAATCTATCAGGCTCATTTTTCAATCGATCAGCGCTATAAATAAGACAATTGAAAGAATAAAAAGGTTGGGTAAATTTATAAAAAATACAGTGCCGCTTTGTTTTTCTTTCAAAGCGGCACATATGTGTTCCAAACTTTTCTTTTTTAGATCCTGCCTGTGTTCACCCGCAGTTTCCTCACTTCATGACGCTCATCCAGCAGCCCTCCGCGCCGACGCCGTCCTTCGGGGGTGTGAGGATCCCGTTCCGGATGAGTTCCTCCACCACGTTGTCAAAGATGGGATAAGAGGCGAGGTCATTGGCAAAACGCCATTCCCCCAGCAGATATTCCGGAATAGTCCTGCGGATCAAATCTGCGATTTTTTCCGCGATCAGTTCCGCTTCCTCCTGGAAATAGCCGTTTCGCAGCTTTACGCTCACACCGAACAATCTGTCGTTGTCCTCCATGGAGTTCACCAGTATTTTGGTATAGAGGGCTTCCCCTTCCCGATATAAATAGCCGCATTCCACAGCCTTCGCTGCATGTTCCTTTTCTTCTTCCGACAGATCGGAAATCTTAAGTCCCTGGATGGCTCTGATGGCCAGCTGAAGCTGGGGATCGGTGGCGACGTTGTGACCGCAGTGGAAGTGTGGTTTGATCCGGGCGAAGTAGTAGATGTTCTCCAGTTTGACACGGGAGAATCCGCAGATGTTTGCAGCTTCCGTTCCATCCCAACCGGCTCCAAAGCTCCTTCCATCCTTATCCAAAACATACCCATACACACTAAAGGGGCGGTCTGTGGAGGGAACCCGGGAAAAATATTTTTCCGAAAGGATCCGTCTTACGCTGCCGGAAAAGCTGTCCACCATTACCCTGATCTGCTGCCAGAGGATCAGGTTCAGGTCAACCCGTTTGTTCAGATAGGGGAAGGCCAGATATTCCTTCTTGTAGGCTTCGATAAAGTATGAGAGGATCCCGCAGATCCTGGGAAGATACTCCAGATAGATGGCGTTTGCCTTTTCTATTGCCTCTGAATCCAGCAGGACAAAATTGATGGCATATTTCCCATTTTCTAACCTGCGTAAGAGCCCATATTCTCCATTCGTTCCTTTTGTAAGGATCTCAAGCTCTTCCTCCACATAAACGGTGGGGACGTTCAGCTCTTCTGCGATTTCGGAGGTGCTCATAGGCTTCTTATGGCAGAGCCATACCATATGCCGGGAAAGCATTCTGGTGCAGACATCCCGCGGGTCGCCCCAGGAGGGTCTGCCAGTCCCCCATATCTCAAAATCAATTTCTTTCAGGCTCATGGGCCTGTTATCCATTTCCGTCATTTTTTCCACCTCACTTTTGATTTTTTGCCTTGCCTGAAACAACCTTTGACGGACGGCGACCGGGCTGGTGTTCTGCCGTTTCGCGATCTCTGCGGCGGACAATCCTTCCAGATAGTAGAGGATCATGACCTCCCGGTAAGCCCTGGTGAGAAAGGCAAGCCGCTTATAAACTGCCTGCAGCAGCTCGTCCCACGCCTCCGGCTCCTCCTTCGCGGCCAGAGACTGCAGGAGTTCCTCCGCATCCCCTTCGTAAAAGGCATCCGCCCGTTTTCTTTTTTTCTCCGAGAAATCCGCATATACGTTCCGGGCAATCCTCCAGAGGAAGGGATAGAAGTTTAAAACCTCTCCCTGGGTTCCGGCTGCCTTCACCAGGGCAAAAATAATGTCCGAACACAGGTCCTGGGCTTCATAGCTGTCGTTGGTTCGGGCGTAACAAAACCCGTACAGCTTGTCCATCAGATTGTCGTCAAGGTATTTCAGCAATTCCTGTTTTTTCATGGCTGCACTCCAAGCGATTGATCAATGCTTTCACCTGTATAGTCGGTGAGAAACCCGGATTGTTAGGTGGGCGGAGGCAAATTTGAAAGTAAACTTTCAAACGATTCATTGGTGCAATATCACGGGCAGGCCCGTGATATGCAGGGGTGTAAAAATGACGATGGATTTTCAAAAATCCTCCGGCGACTACTTCGCCGGAGGATTTCTCCATATCTTATCAGGTTCAGCCCATTACTTTTCAGATGTCACAGCGATATGCAGCTCGTCCAGCTGCTTCTGCTCCACTTCGGAGGGAGCCCCCATCATCACATCCTGGGCGTTTTTGTTCATGGGGAAGGCGATGATCTCACGGATGGAATCCTCCCCTGCAAGGAGCATGACCATACGGTCGATGCCCGGAGCGATGCCGGCATGGGGCGGCGCTCCATAGGTAAAGGCATTGTACATGGCAGGGAACTTCGCCTTCACTTCCTCTTCCCCGAGATGCACCATTTCAAAAGCCTTTACCATGATCTCAGGATCGTGGTTCCGAACCGCGCCGGAGGAAAGCTCCACGCCGTTGCACACCAGATCATACTGATCCGCCATTATGGTGAGGGGATCTATCTCTCCCCGCTCCGCTGCCAGAAGGACCTCCATCCCGCCGGAAGGCATGGAGAAGGGGTTGTGGCAGAATTCCAGTTCCCCGGACTCTTCTCCGATCTCATACATGGGGAAATCGATGATCCAGCAGAACTCATAGGTTTCCTTTCTCATATGACCCTCGCAGGCCGCTCCCAGCATCTTCACTGCCACACCTGCGATCTTCTGTGCAGCTTCCTTCTTCCCTGCGCCTAGCACCACCAGGGTATTGGGGGCAAGAGAAAGCTTTTCGGTCACCGCGGCCAAGGTTTCCGGATCCCCGTTCACAAATTTGGCGATTCCGCCGGAGAGCACGCCGTTTTCATCACATTTGAACCAATAAGCCTTGCTGCCTGCCTGCACCTCGATATCCGCGCAGATCTTGTCGATGGCTTTTCTGGTAAGCCTACAGTCAGAAACGGGAACTGCCTTTACCACATTCCCCGCAAAGGGTCCGAAACCACATTCCGCCAGCTCTTCTGTCACATCCGTCACCCTCAGGTCAATGCGCAGATCCGGCTTGTCCGTGCCGAACTCCTCCATGGCCTGAAGATAGGGGATCCTTTGAAAAGGCGCGGAGGAAGCGGTGTTATATTTGCCATATTTTGCGAAAATGGGAGGAAGCACTTCCTCCAGCACCCCGAACACATCCTCCTTGGTGGCGAAGGCCATTTCCATATCCAGCTGGTAAAATTCCCCGGGGGAACGATCCCCTCTGGCGTCCTCATCCCGAAAACAGGGAGCGATCTGAAAATACCGGTCAAATCCAGCTGTCATCAAAAGCTGCTTAAACTGCTGGGGCGCCTGGGGAAGGGCGTAAAATTTGCCCGGATGCTTCCTGGCAGGTACCAGATAATCCCTGGCCCCTTCCGGAGAGGAAGCGGTGAGGATTGGGGTGGTGATCTCCAGAAACCCCTGCTCGGTCATGGCGTTTCGCAGGGCGGACACCACGTTGCAGCGCAGCACGATATTTTTCTTTACCTCCGGATTGCGCAGATCCAGGTAACGGTATTTCAGGCGGAAGGACTCATCCGCCTCCCTGGAGCGGTTGATCTCAAAAGGAAGCTCCGCATGACGGCAAAGTCCCAGCACTTCGATCTTTTCCGGGACGATCTCGATTTCCCCCGTAGGGATCTTGGTATTGATATTGCTTCTCTCCCTGACCACGCCGGTCACAGAAAGGGTCGACTCCTTATTGATGGGCTTGATCTGAGCCATCATCTTTTCCTCTTCTATGACCACCTGGGTGGTGCCGTAAAAATCCCGGAGGATCATAAAAGCCAGATTGCTTCCCACCTCCCTTACATTTTCCATCCATCCCACGATGGTAACGCGTTCGCCTGCGTTGCTCTTTCTCAATTCCCCGCAGGTATGTGTTCTTGACTGCATTTCACAATCCTCCCGATGTTGACATTTTTCGGATAACCGCAGAAAGTCCTGCTCCGCTTTATCTGAAAACCATGCTCAGTTATCCGATCGCTCTTTACCTGATGAAATTCGTAGATACCCTGATCTCCTTCTGCGGCAGTCCAAACTGCTCCTTTCCAAGGGCGATGCTCTTCATCAAAAATACCATATTCCTGGCAAGGGTGCGCATGACCTGCTTTCCTTCCTCGTCCATTTCCGCTTCTCCCATGGCGGTCCCATGGATGCTGTTCCAATATGCGCTGGATGCCACAGGCATGTTGGATATGGTAAAATATTTATTCAGCTCATCAAAGGTGGCGGAACAGCCGCCTCTTCTGGCGCAGACCACACTGGCTCCCACTTTCATGGTCTTGTCGAAATGGGTGCTGTAGAAAAGCCTGTCCAGACAGGCGATCAGAGTGGCATTGGCTGACGCGTAATACACGGGGCTTGCCACCACCAGACCATCCGCCGCTTCAAATTTAGGGGCGATCTCGTTCACAATATCTTCAAATACACATTTCCCTTTCCCGTAACAACCGCCGCAGGCGATACAGCCCCTGATATTCAGCTGACCGATCTGCACCGTCTCTGCCTCTACTCCGCTCTGGGCGAAAACATGCTCCATCTCGCGGATGGCGATGGAAGTGTTCCCGTTCCTTCTGGGACTTCCGTTTAAAATCAATACCTTTAAGGAATCACTCATTATCCTAACCTCTTTTCCGGTCCTGAACCCTTTTTCCAGGGACCTATGACCATATAAAATATAACATAAGTGTTTCCTTCTGACAAGAGAAGAGTTTCCTGAACTTCCACAATTCTTATACAATTCCGCAGTCCGATCCTGCAGCTTCCCTATCGCAGTCTGCTGTATTTTAGAATAAATATGAAAAAATAAAGAAAAATAAGGAAACCTGCTCCGTTTTGTGATAAAATCGGGTTAGAGCAATTTTTAATTTTACGAAATCCGGAGGAACCAAAAATGGAACTTATGATGAGAAAAGACGTCCCGGAGGAACTGACCTGGGATCTGACCGCAATCTACGCCACAGAAGAGGATATGCTGCGGGATGCGGAGAAAATGGAAGCGATGAGCCTGGAAATCGAAAAGCGCTACAAGGGAAAGCTAAACACGGCGGAGCGGATCAACGCCTGTCTGGACGAATACCGCGCCCTTTTAGCCGTCAGCACCCTGGTGTCCAACTATTCCTATCTTGCGGTAGAGGTGGATTACCTGAATGCCCACAACAAAGAACGCAACGACAGGATCGAACTTAAAATGTCCGAAATTTTCAGCCGTCTGAGCTTCATTGCCAGCGAGATCCTGGAGCAGGATACCGCCCTTTTGGAGGCCGCTGCAAACAAAACCGCAGACGCCGCCCCGGAAGCCCTCTCAAAAGGGACCAACGCAAACAGCCTCTATCTGAAAAAGCTGCTGCGTCTCAAGCCCCACCGGCTGCAGCCGGAAACGGAACGGGTCCTCGCCACCCTTTCGCCGGTTTTCAACACCCCCTACCAGGTCTATAACATGGCGAAGCTGGCGGATATGCATTTTCCTTCCTTTACCGTAAACGGGCAGGAATATCCCCTGGGCTACTCCCTTTTTGAAGACAACTACGAATACGACTCCCGCACAGAAGTGCGGCGCGCGGCCTTTCGGACCTTTTCCGATAAGATCCGGGAATACGCCAATGTAACCGCCGCGGCTTATCAGGCTCAGGTACAGCAGGATAAGCTCATGGCCGCCCTGCGGGGTTTTTCTTCCGTATTTGACAGCCTGCTTTTTGAGCAGGAGGTGGATATTTCCTTGTATAACCGCCAGATCGATCTCATCATGGAAAAGCTGGCTCCCCATATGAGAAAATATGCCCGTCTGCTTCAAAAGCTTCACCGCCTGGACCGCATGACCTTTGCGGACCTGAAGCTGCCTGTTGACCCGGAATATGACCCTAAAGTGACCATCGAGGAATCCAGGCATTATATCGAGGAGGGCCTCTCCATTTTGGGACCGGAATATCAGGAAATGATCCGAGAAGCCTATCGGGACAGATGGGTGGATTTTGCCCGCAACCAGGGGAAATCCACTGGCGGTTTCTGCGCAAGCCCCTACGGCAGCCATTCCTTTATCCTGTTAAACTGGAACGAAAGAATGTCGGACGTGTTCACCCTGGCCCATGAGCTGGGACATGCCGGTCATTTTAAAGCCTGCAACGCCGCCCAGTCCTTCTTCGATACGGACGTATCCACTTATTTTGTGGAAGCCCCCTCCACCATGAACGAACTCCTCATGGCCCACTATCTGCTGAAAACCAACCCGGACAAGCGCTTCCGCCGCTGGGTTTTAAGCTCCATGATCGGCCACACCTATTACCATAATTTCGTGACCCATCTGCTGGAAGCGGCATACCAGCGGGAGGTCTATCGGATCATCGACGCCGGCGGGAGCGTCCAGGCCGAAACCCTTTGCCGCCTGAAAAAAGAGACCCTGGAGCGGTTTTGGGGAGACGCTGTAGAGATCATCCCCGGCGCCGAGCTGACCTGGATGCGCCAGCCTCATTATTATATGGGATTATATTCTTATACCTACAGCGCAGGACTCACCATTGCCACGGAAGTATGCGACAGAATTGAAAAAGAAGGGGAAGCGGCGGTGGCAGACTGGAAACAGGTTCTGACTGCCGGCGGGACGCTTCCTCCTGTTGGGCTTGCCAAAATGGCTGGAGTAGACATCACCACGGATGCACCCCTGCTCCACACCATAGACAAGATCGGTGAAATGATCGATGAGATCTGCGGGCTTTCAGAGGAGCTCTGACTTATTGCTCCATCTGTCTCCCCAGGAAGCCCGCGGCGGACTGGATGAGCTTCTGCTCCACCTCTCCCATCCTGCCTTTGTTGTCATCCTCTAAAAGGATCACGGAACCGATCACATCCCCTTCGCAGATGATGGGGGCGATGGCCTCATGCTGGTACTCGTCCCCTCCATCCTCGCAGACCGGAATAAATTTATGATCCCCTCTGGCAGCCATAACGCTTTCCCGGTTGGTGATCTTATCCTCTAACTGCTTGCTGATGGACTTTCCCATCATGCTCTTATATCCGCCGGACACGGCGATAAACTGATCCCTGTCCGTCACCATGGCGGTATGCCCGGAAACCTGGGCAAGGCTTTCCGCATATTGCTTTGCAAAGGTGCTCATTTCCCCGATGGGAGAGTATTTTTTCAAAATGATCTCGCCCTCCCTGTCCGTGAAGATCTCTAAGGGATCGCTTTCACGGATGCGGAGGGTCCTGCGGATCTCCTTGGGAATGACCACCCTTCCAAGGTCATCGATTCTTCGTACTATTCCTGTGGCTTTCATATTATCTTTTCCTCCATTTTCTTTCGGTATTTTCCCTTTCGGACAGATCTGCCTACTGTCCTTTTCAGGTATCCGGCTTCCACTGTAGAAAGTTTCCATCCATGGAAACTATTATTTGTAAATGGATGAAATTTATGTAAGCACGCAGAAAAATTACAGAAGATTCAAGGACTTCACTCATTTTCTATCCTTTTTACAGATTCCCGATATTTGATGGAACAATTGATCGTAACAGTGCTCGGTCTGGCATCCGGCTGCTGGAATCTGCGTTTCATCAGAAGGATCGCCTGTTCCGCCATAAACCCCCTGTGCACATGTACCGAAGTAATCGGCGGATCCGAAATTTCCGAATACAGGACATCATCAAAGCCCACCACACTGACCTGCTCCGGAACCCTGTATCCTGCTTTTTTCAGCTGCTTTGTCAGATTAAAGGCAGTATAATCGTTGTTGCATACAAAAGCTGTAGGCATCTTTTCAGGAAGACTGAAGGTATCCAGAATCCCCTGTTCGTCCCGGTCATCAATCCGGTAGGCAGGATCCAGATTCAGATCCTTCTCCAGAAGAGCCTTATAATAACCCAGATATCGGTCATTGACGCTGTTGGTATAGTTCAGATTCCCTACAAAAGCAATCTTTCGGTGTCCGAGCTCAATCAGGTATGAAGTTAAGTCATAGCTCGCCTGGTAACTGTCCGAGACCACAGAATCCGCTTCCACACCCCTGTAGTGGAAGTCCAGGCACAGAACAGGAATTTTTTTTCCCATCAGAAACATAACATATTTACGGGAGAACTGTCCCAGAAAAATGACGGCATCATTTTCTTCCACGCCCGCATTCAGAACATTGTTTTTTTCATCCTCCCTGCTCACACAGAAAAGCGAAAATTTCATGCTGTTTGCCCATTCCAGCTCCTGCAGGCTCTTATACAGGCCGTTATAAAATCGTTCTGTGGAATCAAAATATACCTCCGAAAACAGAACGGCGATCCGGTATTTTATACGTCTTTGATACTTGTATCCCATTTCATCCGCTTTTTTCAGGATCGCACGCTTTGTCTCCGCGGAAATATCCTCGCTGTTTTTAAAGCACTTTGATACCGTCATTTTCGAAATGCCAAGCTCTGTGGCTATGCTCTGCATGGAAACTTTTTTCAAATGTAATTCCTCCCCAACCCCATGATCTTATTCATACCTAATCAACCCTTTTAAATTGCCGTCCTCATCCTGAATCTCCAAAAGGACGTTCTGAACCGGTACATTCACGTTCAGCTTCCCGAAGTTCAGATATACGCCAATTTTTTCCTGATTTCCTACCCTTTGATAATATAACGATTCTCCGGAAAAATCAATCCCCTCATAACTGCCTGTCCTAAGGGAGGCATGACTGTTCCTAAGCTCTAAAAGCCTTTGATAAACATGCAGCAAAGAATCGCTTTCCGGTTCATTTACCCGGTTCCAGTCCATCATGCCGCGGGAGTAATCCCTCGACCTTTCCAACGCATAGAAAAAGGCTTCTTCGTCGCTTTTCCCCTCTTTTTTCTTTTTTTCAAAACCATATCTGCCCTGAATGTCCTTCAGATCCCCGGAACCGTTCAATACCTCATCCTCCATGGGCAGCTCCTCCCCCTGATACAGAAAAGGAATTCCCTTCGCTGTCAGCAGAAATGCAGCCAGAAGCTTCGCCTTCCATAGCTCTTTTTCACACAGACGATTAAAATGCCTGCTCATGTCATGGGAACTGAAAAAAAGAGTAGGATAAATTCCTGCTGCTTCCATTTTTACGATCTGTTCTCCCATATACGCGGCATCCAGCTTCCGCATGCTCCCAAGGTTAAACTGAAATACGGAATCCAGCAATCCCTTTCCCATATAAGGATGAAGCAGCTCCATGTCCTCTTCTCCCACTTCTCCTAACAGATACTTCTCCGGGTAGCTGTGCACCAGCTTTGATATCCTTCGGACCGCATCGATCACCCCCGGCTGGTTTTTGTCGTAAACATGCTGTATGATCCCATCCACGACAGGATTCTCTTTCCGCAGGGCGCTGCGGTCAGTTTTCAGGAAATTGATAACATCCAGCCGGAAACCGTCCGCTCCTCGTTCCAGCCAGAAGGCAAGGATATCCAGACACTCCCTTACCACGGCCTCACAGGACCAGTTCAGACATACCTGCTGTCTGGAAAAAGCATGATAATAGTACATTCCAGCCTGCATATCGTATTCCCATGCGCTTCCGTCAAAAAAGGATTCCCAGTTATTGGGTACCTCCTTCTCCCAAATATAATAATCACGGTACTTCCCACCGGCGCGCTGCTTTCTGCTCTCCTGAAACCAGGGATGCCGGTCGGAGGTATGGTTCAGCACCATATCTATGATCACTCTGATCCCCATGCGGTGTGCCGTCTCCAATAATTCATCAAAATCCGACAAGCTGCCGTATTCCGGATCCACATTCCTGTAGTCGCTGATATCATAACCGTTATCCGCTTTCGGGGACGGATAAAAGGGAGTCAGCCAAATTCCGCCGACTCCCAGCTTTTTCAAGTACGGAAGCTTTAAAATAACACCTCTCAGGTCTCCAATCCCGTCGCCGTTGCCGTCGCAAAAGGAGGGCACATAGATTTCATAAAACACCACATTCTCGTACCACTTAAATTTCTTCATCCGCTATACTCCCTGAAACGGATCCGGAACCACAATGCGCTGCACCTCGCAATCAGAAACCCCGACGTACAGTACCGCGTCTTCTCCTTCCCTCCGGATGCCTCCGCTAAACAACACATCCTCCAGATCCGGGCGTTTGCTGGGTCCGGGCAAAAATTCCCTTCTCTCCGCCAGAATCCGCGGTTTCGTGTATTCCATGGTCACTGGGTCAAAAAGAAATGCCATCGGAAAATAATGGCGCACCTCATCCGGCCGGAAACAGGCAATATGCCCCAGCACACCGATCCTGCCGTCAGCAAGGAGCGTTGCCTCATTTACTCCGCCCCACTCATCCTCATGAAACAGATCCAGCAGGGGCGCTTCTTCCATCACGGACGCGGTGACGCCTGAGAAGTCCTCCACAATGGCAAATCCGATTTTTCCCCGTCCGCCCTTCTCTCCCTGGGGTCTGGTAAAGATGCCAATCCTTTTATCCGCGAGCTCCACCATGCGGACGTCCTTCATGCCCTCCGGACCGTCCGCCAGCCTTTCAAGCTCTTCCAGGCTTTTTCCGTAATAAAAGCTGGTATGCCAGCTAATCTGCCCCGGCTTCCCGGGCTTGGAATAAACCTCCGTGCCTCCCAGGACATAGTGCCCCAATACCTTTGTGATACAGGGATCCTGAAGCTGATATTGCTTCCACCCTTCCATCACCTCATAAACATTTTCCTCAGTTTCCCGGAAAAAGACCGCGCGGGATACCTCACTGTCCCTTTTTTCCACCCGGGCGCAGAGCAGCTTTTTCCCCTGATACCAAAAGGGCGCCGTAGGATTGTATACATCGTAGCCGTCCACGCCCAGAAAATGCAGCCGGGCAGCCGCTCTTCCTTCCCCTGTTTTTCTGTGGCAATCCAACATTTCCCATATTGTTTCCATTGGCAAACCTCCCTATCTTAAACTGAACACTTCCTCAAAGAATCCGCCGCCAGACGCATGCCCTTTTTCACTCGCCAGATTCCCTTTTAAGCTTCCTTCCATGACAGACCCGTAAGCAGCTCCTTAAGGGACATTTCCGCCCTCGCTATTTTGTCGTCCGCAGCGCCGTAATAAACGGATATTTTATCACCTTCCACAATACATCCGCAGGTAAAAACCACGCCTCCAAAGAAGCCCTCCGTTTCATACGGCTCGCAGGGCTCCAGAACAGGGCGCGTCGATCTTGCGATCACCCTTCCGGGATTCTCCAGATCCGTCAGCATGGTTCCCAGACAATAACGGCTGCCGTGATCCGCCCCGTGATAAATGTGCAGCCAGCCCTCCGGCGTATGGATAGGAGGGGCTCCGCTGCCTACCCTTCCGTTTTCCCAGCTGTCCGTACAGACCCCGCTCACATGCCGGTGTCCTCCCCAATGCTTCAGGTCAGGGGAAGAAGACACCCAGATATCGGGGGTTCCGATCTCATAAGGCACAGGTCTGTGGAAAGCATAGTAAAGCCCTCCTATTTTCCGGGGGAAAATTACAACATCCTTATTTTCCGGGGGAAAAATAGCCCCTATCCTTTCATACTCTATAAAATCCTTTGTGATCAGCAGGGCGGGCATGGCGCCCAGATCGGATACGGCGGTGTATGTGATGCAATATCTGCCTTCCTCCTCCAGATATGTGATTCTGGGATCCTCCATTCCCCATCTTTCATACCGCCCCTTTAACGGCAGGGCGGGATGATCCTCCACCTCAAAGGAAATCCCGTCTCTGCTTCGCGCCAGCCTTAAGTGCGAAATGGAGGTCAGATACCGGATTTTTTTGATTCCACACTCATTTACCGAGGAGATCATCCTGCTGTCGCTCAAATCATATTCCCGCCGAAGTTCTTCAACCGGAATCCGCTCTTTTTTCAGACGATCCTCACTCTCATCGTAAACCGGGATGCAAAGGAAGCCCTCTTCTTTTTCGGCGCAGGACTCCGCCACTCTGCACAGAAGCAGATACTCTTCTCCCAGCTTTGCGGCTCCGCAGTTAAAAATCCCGTCTACCTTCAGGAAATCCTGGGAAGGCTTCACTTTATCGGCTGTAATGATCGGATTCTTGGGTTCTCTTTTCATGCTTATACCTTCCTGTCCGCTCCGGCAGACATCCAATTTAATCGTTTTTTATTCTTTAAAGTTTAACCGTATGCTTGTTGTATCTGTTTTCCCGTCTGACATCATCACGGTGATAAATATGCTTTTGCTTCCGGGAGTATAGTCCGCCGTCTGAAAGGTCACCTTCTCCGAGTCCTGAAAGGCTGTTTCCTTACCGTCTATCTCCAGGATAATTTCTTCTACGGTGACGGAAGGATCCGTGGCAGTCACCCTGACATCCAGCGTTACCTTCCCTTTCACAGAGTCATTGTTCTGAATTCCCGACAATGCAACTGTTACTGTGTCAGAAGCGATCCACACCCCATTCGCCCTGTACTGTCCGTTTTCATGCACAACCCGGGAGCCTTCCGGCATTTCCACGATCACAACAGCCTGCCCCGGTTCAAGCGTCAGGGTCAGCTCTTTTTCTGCTCCTTCTGCAACAGTGCGCTTCTGCACGCTGTCAAACAAATCCCACCTTCCCTGGGGTAAACTATAGTTCACATTCTTTGCCTGCCCATACGGATTGTACAAAAGATAAGTGGCATAGCCTTGCCCCGGCGTCTCCGCGACATTACAGTTGATTTTTAATATTCCCTCTGTATCGGTCTGCTCCACGGTTGATGCAAACAGACCCGTATGGGCGCCGCTGTAAAGGGACAGATCGGTTTCCGCCCATCCGTACACCGTCGGGTCGCCCCCGATCCAGGGTGTTTTGGAATTGCCGCTTTTACGGATTCCTTCATAGGGTATCGCCCCGCCGGACAGCTTCAGAAATTCCATGGTATCAGGATCTTGGGAGGCGGACTGATTTTCCTGCGGGGATTCTCCCGGAAAGAAATATCTGCCTGCGGAAGCGGCGTTCACAAACCAGATACCCATAGCCCTTGCATAACGGGTATCGTACTTCGCCACGGATGCCAGCGCATAGCCTCCCGCAAATGTATTCATAGAAAAAGCATAGCCTCCCTGATCCGTCGTACTGCCCATCGTTCCGTTCATACAGCAGTCTCCCCAGGTTCCGAGGATAGAACCCCAGCCGCCCCTGGGAACAGAGCCGCCGTTCAGCACATCCCCCAACATATCTTCCAAATCATAATCCATCCCATATTGGGCGTTCATCTGCGCGGCAAGCGACGGCGCGAAATACAGAAGCACCTCGTAAAGGGGGCTTCCGTTAAAATCCGCAAGATAATCCAGGCATTGAACCATGGCATCCCGGTATTCTTCCTTACCGGTCAGTTCATAGCCCAGCTTCATCAGGACCGCAATACCGGCAGCGCTGTCAGGCTCCTTCCACACGCCGTTTTCATAAGGCTCTTTCTCGGTGAAATCAAAACCCGTATAGTCGAAACTTCCTGTTTCTGCCATGACCTGATAAGCCTGATACCAGCTCTCGATGGCTGAAAGGGCATCCTCCCTGATCTGTTTCTCCTGAGGATAATAAAGGGAGACCTGGGTAAAAAGAATAGTGGGATACAGCATGTACCACATGGACGCGCCCTTTGAGGTGCCTCCCGGATTATTCAGGACAACGCCCTCTTCCTGGGAAAAATAGGCATGCAGCTGTGCAACATAATCCTCGCCCGCCTGGCTGCTCTTGTCAATTCCAAGCAGGGTTGCGCTCAGGATAGCGGCTGCCGTTGCAACAGCCTCCTGCGCCCCGTCCGCCCCGTTGCGGGGATCCCCCACATATGCGGCGAACCCAAAGGTATCATTTGTCTCATCCTGCCAGATCAACGGGAAATATTTCCCCTGTGTATTCTTTCCAAAAACCAGTCCGTCAAAAGCAAGCGCGCTGGCCTTATAATCAAACCAGGCATAGTCCGCAGGGATTTCCTCTTCGTAACGGTCAATCCGCGCTATCTCCTTCTGCCCTGCCATAGCCTGCCCGCCCCTTCCCTGATCCTCTTTTCCGCAGGCGGCCGTTACAAATGATAACAGAAAAATCAGAATCCATGCCAGTGCTCTTTTCATTTTCCACCCACCGTACCCCTTCCAAAAGATCTTTATAAATACAGGGTGAAATTCTATTCCACCCTGTATCGTGAGCATTTTATAAGCAATGATTCATCCAGCCGAACCGTCGTTTTTATTTTGTGTTCATCACAAGAATCTCTGATACGGAAACGACTCCGTCCGGACCGCCCGCTGCCGAAATCCAAATTTTAATCTTACACTGTTCCCCATAGATCGACTTAAACTCTTCCCCGAGGGCCTCGTTCAGATCCGCTCCGGCATACTTGTTCCATTTCAGATTGTTGTCGGGAATCACATAGCAGCCCCACTCATGGTCTTCAATAGGATTCTCAGGAACGACCTTCAAACACCAGTTGTAGCCGTCCGGATTTTCAAATATCTTCACCAGGATAATGGGATCCTTGGAAAGATCGATCTCAAAATAACCGGATTCGACTCCGCCCCATCCATCGCTTGCCGCATGAATGGTCACATAACCGTCCGTATCATTGGTGCCTTCCACAGAGCCTGATCCGCTTCCTTCAGAAGGGGTCTGCATGCTGGTCCAGGAAGCAATATCCTTGTACGTAAAATGTTGTACCTCCGTCCATCCGGTTCCGGATTCTTCGTTTTTACCGCAGCCAGCCAGGCATCCAATCGCCATGACCGCGGCCATTGCAAGTGCTGCTAATTTCTTTTTCATAGTAATCTCCTTCCATAATTGAAATTGTATATTTTGCTCACCCTTTAATTCCACCCATTTTTACGCCTTCCATAAAATACTTCTGCGCGTAAAGCAGGAGAACAATTACAGGGATTAAAGCCATAAAAGAAGCTGCCATCAACGGTCCCCACAGTGTCTCGCCGGTCATGGAGCTGAAGGAAGCGAGGGCAAGCTGTACCGTGTATTTGGACTGGGAATCTATGTAGATCAGCTGCCCCAGAAGATCGTTCCAGGTTCCCATAAACGACCAAAGGCAGATCGTGATCAGGGCAGGCTTGGCAAGAGGCAGAAAGACCATCCGGAACACCCTGAGATTGGAGGCTCCGTCAATCCACGCGGCCTCCTCATAATCCCTGGGCACCGTCTCAAAATACATCTTCAGGAAGAAAATATAAGAGGCGGAACCGCAGAACGCCGGAAGCGTCAACGGAACATAACTGTCGGCAAATCCCAGAGCGGACCATGCCATGAAAGTGGGGATCATCGTCACCTCATAAGGAAGCATCATCGTCGCCAGCATGATCATAAACATGGCATTTCTGCCTTTAAATTCAAATCTCGCAAAGCCGAATGCCACCAGGGCCGATACGAAAACCTCGCCCAGAATCTTCGGAACGGCTATGATCACCGTGTTCAGCATACATGTGAAAATCGGAACCACTTCCAACGCCCTGGTATAATTCTGAAACGTGATCTGCTGGGGCAGCCAGCTGATAGGAACCGTAAAAATCTCATTTTCCATTTTAAAGCTGGTGCTGACCATCCACAAAAAGGGAAGCAGCATGATACAGGAGCCTGCGATTGAAATGACATACCACATCACGCGGCGTACAATACTGAAGTTTATTTCAAAATTCCTTCTTTTTTTCATCTTTCTTCTCCGTTCCCCAGCTATTCACTGTATACCCAATATTTCTTCGTCCAGTTCACCACAAAGGTTAAAAGCAGAATGATGGCAAACAGCACCCAAGCCAGCGCCGTGGCGTATCCCATCCGATAATGCGCGAAGGCCTCCTCATACAGATAGACCATATAAAAGTTGCCTTCCTTTCCCGCGCCTCCCAGCACATAGGCATCCGTAAATTTCCGAAAGGCTCCGATAATGCCGAGCACCAGGTTGTAAAAAATGATGGGTGTCATCAGCGGAACTGTGATATACCAAACCTTCTGGAACGTCCCGGCTCCGTCAATCATGGCAGCCCCGTATAACTCCTCCGGGATATCCTTAAGAGCCGCCAGATACGTAAGCAGACCGCCCCCGGCGCCCCATACTGCCATGATCAGATAGGATGGCAGAACCCAGTTCGGATCATACAGCCAGTCAGGACCCTGAATATGGAAAAACGACAGGATTCCGTTCAGCAGACCATAGCTGGGATCCAAAATCCATTTAAATACAATGGCTACCGCAACACCGGAAACGATTGCAGGCATATAATAAATAACACGGAACACGCCTGCGCCTCTGTAATTCTTGGATACCAGAACCGCTATTGTCATTGAAGTGGCGATGATAAGCGGCACGGCGATTACGGCGTACCGGACCGTCACCCACAGGCTCCTGACAAATTCGGCAGTCGAAAATAAAGTGATGTAATTCTTGAGTCCGACGAAGTCCGCATTCCCGACGATATCCCAGTCCGTCATGCTGATATAAACAGCCGCGACCATGGGGAGCGCCGTGAATACGCATAACCCGATGAGCCATGGCAGCACAAAATAAAAACCTGCCCTTTGTCTTTTTTTCTTCATACTCTCACACCTTCCTCTACTAACCCCCTTCGGTCCCGGCTATTTCCTTTCCTTCACCAGACCCTCGGAATACTCTTTAATCTCATCCATTTTCCCCTGATAATCAAAAGAAGCATCATTGAGAAGCGAAACATATAAATTGTACCAGAGCTTATCATTGATATCCGACCATTCCGGTATATAATTGGCAGAACGGGCATACGGCATGGTATATTCAATTGTTTTCATGGCGCCCTCTTTGTTCGGGTCGATCTGAATCACATTTTCCAGGGAATCCTTGACAGGAGGCGCCACCTTCCATTCAAAGAAAGCCTTTGTCACTGTTTCCAGAATCTCGTATGCCAGCTCGTTTCCTTCCAGAGACTTCGCCATTACCGTGGAAGCCGTCCAGTCGAAGCTCCATGCCCCTCCGTCGTCGCAGACCGGCATGGGTGCATAGGCGATTTCGAACTGTTCGTCGGCGGACATTTCCGACACCTTCTTCTCGAAATTATCCTGGATGCCGCCGAAATACATCGCCACGCGCTGCTTCTCAAACCAGACGTTATTATCCCCGAGGCTTGCTACTTCCGCATATCTCGGGCTCAAATTTTCCTTTACGATGGTCTGCAGGTATCCCATACCCTTCTTGGCTTCTGCGGAGTTCAGGATGATCTGCTGACCGTCCTCCGCGATAATATCTCCGCCGCCTGCCCATATGAAAGTCTCGATATTGGGCCAGCCGTCTATCACGGTGCCATACACGGTATTGCCCTTATATTCCTTCCCGCTAAACTGCCTGCAGGTATCAATAAACTCCTGCCAGGTCCAATCATCATCCTCTGTCGGAAGCTTTACGCCAAGCTCCCGGAACATGTCCTTATTGCAATACAGGATCATCGGGTTCGCGATCCAAGGCAGCCCCCAGTAGGATCCGTCATACTGTGCGGACGAAACCACTCCGTCATAATACATATCGGGAGTAAGCGTTTCACTGTTCTCAAAAGCCTCCGTGATATCCGCCAGCACACCCATCTGTGCATATTTGGAAATCAGCTCCTGGGTCAGCCAGAAGAAATCCGGACATTTTTTGGCAGCGATCTTGGTTGAAATTTTCACATAATAATCAGAGGGAATGCTCAGCACTTCAATCCTGTACGCACCGCCCGCTTCCTCATTCACCTTGTCAATGATCTCCTGAAACTCTGACAGCTCTGTTCCGGCAGCCCAGGTCGCAAAGGTGAAGGTGGTCTTATCCTCGTTTCCGCGCCCACAGCCGGCAAGAAAAAGCATCAGCAGACCCACTACCAGCCCGAAACGGATTACCATTTTTCCTTTCATTGTGTACCTCCTCTAAAATTAAATTTTGTAACTTTACATTTATGTTTTACATTCTACTACCTTAATTTGTATTAGTCAATAGCCCTTTGTTAAAATAGTCCTTTTTACCAATTTATGCTTTTAATTTTAGGTGATAGTGCACAAAAGAATTGACCAATTTGTAACTATACATATCTGTAGTAGTTCTGGAGATGGAATCTGTTCATATGTCTGTGGGGACATAATGGGGTTTATACTTTCGCAAAAAAAATCCTGCGATTTTCCGTTATCGCAGGATTCTTTGTACAGCAATTTATGATATCATGAAAGCTTACATTACCTAAATCTTACCTAAGCTTTATTTTTCCCTGGGTCAGATCTGCTCCAGGCGTCTTTATCTGCTCATCTCAAGCAGCTTTTCCCGCATTTCGTTCTCGATCTTGCGAAGCTCGATCTCCGCGTTCTTACGCTTCTCTCTTCCGTCCTCCTGGATCTTCATCACCTCGTCCAGGGTGCTGATCAGGGTCTGGTTGGTGGCCTGGAGGGTCTCAATGTCCACGATTCCCCGCTCGGATTCCTTTGCGGTCTCCACAGTGGCCATCTTAAGGGTCTCCGCATTCTTCTTTAACAATTCATTGGTCATATCGGAAACCGCCCGCTGAACCCTGGCCGCCTCCGTGGAATGATCCAGGCCGATGGCGATCACCATCTGGCTCTTCCACAAAGGAATGGTATTCACCAGAGTGGACTGGATCTTATCGGACATCATAGTATCATTATTCTGGATCAGCCTGATCTGGGGAGCCATCTGCAGGGAAATGGTGCGGGTCAGATCGAGATCATAAAGCTTTTTCTCAAAGCGGTTGCACATCTCGGCATAATCCTTCGCAGCCTGGGTATCCTCGGGAAGACCGCTTTTCTCAGCTTTCGCCACCAGCTCCGGAAGCTCTACCTTCGTAGCGTGGGCAAGCTTCTGTTTGCCCGCGAGGATATACATGGACAGCTCCTTGAAATAATTCAGATTCAGCTCATACATCTTGTCCAGCATCGCCACATCCTTTAACAGAGTGACCTGATGCTCTTCTAAGGCGTCGCTGATCTTGTTCACATTCACTTCCGCCTTATCGTACTTCGCCTTCATGTTGGCCAGCTTATTGCTGCTCTTTTTAAACAGCCCCAGAAAACCCTTCTCTTCCTCGTCCTCATCGAATTCCTTAAGCTGTGCCACCACCTTGGTCAGCATCTCGCCCACTTCCCCCATGTCCTTGGTGCGCACGTTATTCAGGGCGGTCTCCGAGAAATCGGCGATCTTCTTCTGGCTTCCGGCACCATACTGGAGAACCATCTGCGTGTTGCGCAGATCGATCTGAGCTGCAAAATCATCCACCATTTTCTGCTCTTCCGCAGTCAGGCTGACCTGCATCTCCTCCGGTTTCGGCACCTTTTCAGGCTCCATCACGGCAGGAACCTCCGGCTGCGTGCCGGAAAAAGGTTCAAAGGTAAGCGTCGGCGCTTCCTTCAGCATCTCATCCAAATCATTGCTCATTTTTTATCCCTCCTGAAAAACTTTTTATCTGGACACCTTATCAAATTCCGGCGTCTTCATCAATCCCTCCTGTGCCAGCATGGTCTGCAGCACCTGCGCGTCCGTAGTGGCGTCGTACACAGAATCCCGAAACAGCCTGTTAAGCAGCTCTGTAAAAGCCTGATTGATGGTGTCCAGGGTCTTCTCGATCTCCTTCTTGGCAGAAAGAATATCCTCTCCGGGTACGCTCACACTGTCAAAGTCCTCATAAGCCTCCACCAGCTTTAAGGTGGTGGGCAGATAATATTTCATAAATTTCTGCATCCTGGGCATTTGTTCCGGATGCTCCCTGACCCGCTCAAAAATCTCCTTCAACAGATTCTCCAGCTGGAACAGCTTGGAGGAGATCACTTCTCCTTCAATATTGTCGTTCATTTCCCGAAGCTTCTTAATATATTCCTGGCCTTCCCTGACCATTGCGTCCAGCTCAGGATTCTCCGGCACGGGAGGAGGTCCCATATTCTCCGGAGCCTGTCCCGCCTGGAAAGGAACGGAAGGATTCTCCGGCCCTGCCTGCTGCCGTTCCCGCATTCTTGCCACCTTTTCCTCCATTTCCCTTGCCTTTCGCTCCTTCTGGATGGCAAGATACTGACGATAGGTGGCGTCGTCCAGCATCAGGCAGGTATCCTCCTGATCCAGATGTCCCTCCGGGAAGAATCCCGCCTTAAGCATCTTTTTTATATCCTTCAGGGTATATTTCACGGTATTTCCCATCTGCGCCGCCAGATCAACAATATTGATATAATGACAGTGCCCGCAGATCTGCACATACCGCAGCGCCCGCTTCAGCCTGTCCTTCAGCTTACAGCCCTTCCGGATCATAAGAATGCTGAAGGCCAGCAGAAAGCCAACGATTCCTATGGCAGTCAAAAGATCAGGATCCCAGGCCCAGGTTATCATCAGCGTCAATAAAAGCACAAACAGACCCACGGCCATAACTCCGGTCCCGATCCCGCCGAACACCATAAGAAGGACGCTGGAAATACGGCCCACTTTATTCATTTTTACAGGCTGAAAATGAGGTCTTTTCTGCTGGTTTCCGTTCCAGCCCCCATTGTTGTACCACTGACCTCCCTGAAAAGCACTGCCGCCTCCGTTCCAGCCCGTACCGTTCTGACGGAAATGATTCACTGCCTGCTGGAAACTGTTTCCCTGCCCGGAAGCACTGTTCTGCCGGGAATTATAGCCTCCCTGGCCGGAAGTGCCGCTCTTCCCGGAACTGTCGCTTCCCTGACCGGGATTGCCATCCTCCTGTCTGGGATTCTGATATGTAGCACTGCTTTTACTCTGATATGCCTCTACCTGTCTCCTTGCCTCCGCAAGGGCAGAATTCACCGTATCGGACAACGCGTCCCCCAGCTGCTGGAAATTTCCTGTATTCAAGGAATCCTCCACGGCTTCCCTCAATTGATTTCCTATCCTGTTCCAATCGCTTACACTCATTTTCCCTCGGTCCCCTGCATAAAATCAGACTCTCATTCCTGACAAGCCACACTTCTATTATCCCACAACCTCACCATTCCCGCAACTTAATTTTTTCGAAATTTACACACTTCCAGTTCACTCGTCCGAAAGTGTTTTCCCCATCTCCCGCACCAGCTTCTCCGTCATCTCCAAAAGCCGCGCCTCGTCCTTCTCCGCCAGCCCCGTCTTTTTATAACGATAAGTAAAAAACGGCGTCCCATAGGCGGTAAATTTCAGATTTTCTCCAAACCTGCGCAAAAGCGCCGGTATCCCTGCCGGATTTACGTCTGCATCCGCCTTAAACTGCAGCGTGATCCTCTCGTTTTTTCCCTTTACCTCCGTCAGATACAGCTTATGGGCGGATACCCGGATCAGGGCGATCCGCAAAAGATTGTCCACAGACTGAGGGATGGCTCCGAAACGATCCAGCAGTTCATCCAGCATATCGTCCCTTTCCCTTTCATTTTCAATGCCCGTGATCCTTTTATAAATATCCAGCTTCTGCACTTCATTCACAATATATTCCGCCGGAATATAAGCGTCCACATCCAGATCCACCACCGTAGTGAAATCGTCCAGGGCGGTGGGAATCCCCTTCAGGTTTTTCACCGCATCGTTCAGCATCTTACAGTACAGATCGTAACCCACCGCTTCCATATGACCATGCTGGCTCATCCCCAGAAGATTGCCTGCTCCCCGGATCTCCAGGTCCCGCATGGCGATCTTAAAGCCGCTGCCCAGCTCCGTGAACTCCTTAATGGCCGCAAGTCTCTTCTCCGCCACCTCTTTTAACATCTTATCCCGCTTATACATCAGAAAGGCATAGGCATTGCGGCTGGAACGCCCCACCCTTCCCCGCAGCTGGTAAAGCTGGGAAAGACCCATCTGATCGGAATCCTGGATGATCATGGTGTTCACATTGGAAATATCCAGACCGGTTTCAATGATGGTGGTGGACACCAGCACATCGATCTCCCCGTTGATGAAATCGAACATGATACGCTCCAGCTCGCTTTCCTTCATCTGGCCATGGGCGAAGGCCACCGTAGCCTCCGGCACCAGCCTGGCAATATTCGCCGTAACGTCCGCAATGTTATTTACCCGGTTGTAAACATAATAGACCTGCCCGTTTCTGGCAAGCTCCCGGACAATGGCCTCCCGCACCATTTCCTCGTTATACTCCATCACATAGGTCTGGATGGGAAGACGATCCTCCGGCGCCTCCTCCAGCACACTCATATCCCGGATCCCCACCAGGCTCATGTGCAGCGTTCTGGGAATGGGAGTGGCGGTCAGGGTCAGCACATCCACATTTTCCTTCAGCTTCTTGATCTTCTCCTTATGGGCTACCCCGAAACGCTGCTCCTCATCGATGATCAGAAGCCCCAGATCCTTGTATTTCATATCATCCGAAAGCACACGATGGGTGCCGATCACAATATCCACAAAACCCTTCTGCAGATCCGCAATGGTCTTCTTCTGCTCTGCAGCGGTCCGAAACCGGCTCATGAGATCTATCCTCACCGGGAAATCCTTCATTCTCTGGACAAAGGTGGTATAATGCTGCTGGGCAAGGATGGTGGTGGGCACCAGGTATACCACCTGCTTTCCCTCCTGCACCGCCTTGAAAGCAGCCCGGATGGCGATTTCCGTCTTGCCATAGCCCACGTCCCCGCAGATCAGGCGATCCATGATCTTCCTGCTCTCCATATCCCGTTTGGTGTCCAGGATGGCTGCCGCCTGATCTTCCGTCTCCTCAAAGGGGAACATTTCCTCAAATTCCCGCTGCCATACCGTATCCGGTCCATACTGGTAGCCTTCTGACTGCTGCCTTCTGGCATAAAGCTCCACCAGATCCTTTGCCACCTGGTTTACGGCGGTGCGGACCTTCGTCTTGGTCTTTTCCCATTCCTTGCCCCCCAGCTTGTTTAACTTCGGCGTCCTGGCGGCGTCCGCGGAGGCGTATTTCTGGATCACGTCCAGACCCGTGGCAAGGATATAAAGATTTCCTCCGTCCCGGTACTCGATCTTCAGGTAGTCCTTGACCACCCCTTCCATTTCCACCTTTTCAATGCCCTTGTACACCCCGAGGCCATGGCTCTCATGAACCACGTAATCCCCCACCTTCAGCTCATTGAAATCGCCGATCTTCTGGCCTTCGCTGAACTTACGCCTTTTTTTCTTCTTTTTCTCCGCGCCGAAAATATCCGATTCCGTAATGACCACGAATTTCAGGAAAGGATATTCAAAGCCCTTATTCACATGGCCGTAATAGGTAAGCACCTCTCCCGGCAGCACCTCCCGGCAGGGATCCTCGGAATAGACGGCGGAAAGCTCATTGTCCCGCAGATCCTCCGCCAGCCGCTTTGCCCTGGTCCTGGAACCGGACAGAAGAAGCACCCGGTATTTTTTGCGCTTATACATCTGCAGATCCCTTACCAGAGACTCAAAGCTGTTATTATAGGAAGAAATGCTTCTGGTCTCGATATCAAAACGCTTCTCCGCTTTAAAAAGACTGTTCCGCGCCTCCAGGGCGGAAAGCATCACCACCGGGGACCGCAGAAGCTCCGCCGCTGCCTGCTGCGCACTGTAAAGCACATTCATCTGTCCGGGCAGGACATACCCTTTTCTGGCGCGCTGCTCCATGCTTTCTCTGAATTCCAGCTCCACCGCTTCCCCATGCTCTTTTATCCTGGCGGGTTCATCCAGAAAAAAGACCAGACTTTCCCCCATCCCTGCAAGAAGTCCCGGCAAAGTCATGGTTTCCTCATAAAAATACCGGACATAGCTTTCCAGATTGGTATAGGAACGCAGTTCCACCAGCTGCTCCTTTAACTCCTCCACCTGGGCTGCGATCCGCCCGGCTTCTTCAGGCTGATGGGCATCCCGAAACACCTGCTCCTGACGTTTCGCTTCTTTTTCTATCTTCTTGATCCCCAGGCGGATCTCTTCGTCGGAAAGGACAAATTCCGTGGCGGGGAATATGGTGAAGCTCTCCAGCCTCTCAATGGAACGCTGGCTCAAAATATCAAAGCTGCGGATGGAATCGATCTCATCCCCCCACAGCTCGATGCGGACCGGATTCTCTTCAGTCAGGTCAAACACGTCCAGAATGCCTCCTCTGATGGAAAACTGCCCCGGACTTTCCACCTGATAGACCTTTTCATAACCCATATCCGTCAGTTTGCGGGAAATGACCCGCAGATCCAGCTCCTCCCCCTGGGAAAGCTCTATCACGTCCCTTTTCCCGTCCCATACCGCCTGAGGCGTCATGAGGGCGGCGTAGGTGGTGATCACGGTCAGGGGCTTACCCTCCATGATCCTGCGGAGGGTGCGCACCCGCTCCCTGGTCAGCTGATTGCCATGAATATCCGCCTGGAAAAAGATCAGGTCCTTCCCGGGATACAGGTAGGAATTATGGTCATAAAACTGGTATTCTTCGTAAATCTCCCTGGCCCTCAGGTCGCTGTAGGCAACGATGACCTTTACCTTCACCCCTTCCGACAGTCCGTAGATCAAATGCAGCTTCTGGGAATCCACACAGCCTGTTACCGACACCGGTGTACGTTTTTTCCGGATCGCGTCCTTCATCTCGCCAAATTCTGCCAGCTCCCCAAGGGGGGCAACCAATGCCTGCATATGCTTCCTCGCTTTCTGCTGCGCCTCAATTCTCCTGTGCCGCACAATCTCCTTATTTCGTCTGCAATCCCTTTGCTACGTCTCATTTTTCCGGTTAAAACGGTTCATGGCCGCCTCCGGTCCCTCCGAAAGGATCACCTCTATGGCCTGCGCCGCCTCTCCTGCCGCCGCATCCATGACCTTCCGCTCTTCCTTTGTAAAGTGGCCCAGCACATAGTTCACCAGGTCATAATGCTCCGGCTTCTTTCCCACGCCCATCCGGACGCGGATGAATTCATCGTGCCCCAGATTGGCAATGATGTTTTTCAGGCCGTTGTGACCCCCGGCGCTGCCCTTTTTGCGAATCCTGATCTGCCCCAGATCCAGGCTCACATCGTCGGATACCACAATAAGCTGGGTCTTCTCCTCCGCCTTATAAAAGGATACCAGCTCCCTTACGCTCTCCCCGCTTAAATTCATATAGGTCTGGGGCTTTGCCAGCACCGCGGCGTTCCCGGCAATATTTCCCTTACCGACAACAGCCTTATATTTTTTCTCCAGCACCCGGATGCCTTCCTTCTCCGCCAGGGCATCGATCACGTCAAACCCCACATTATGCCTCGTATTTTCATATTCCCTGGAGGGATTCCCCAAACCGACGATGATATACATCCCATACCTCCACAAATATCCAAAGAAGCCTCCCAAACCTTAAGCTTCCCATTTTTATGAAAAAAATTTTCCTGCAGAAATATAGTATAAACAAAGCCGCAGAAATAATCAAGCAAAAAAACCGGAGAAACCACATTCTCCCCAAGGCTTCTCCGGCTCATTTATGTCTCATATAACTAGTCGTTTTCAATGCAATTGTAACCCGCATATCCCCTATGCTTCCGGCTCCTCCCCGGATTCCTCTTCAGGCTCTTCCATCGCGTTCTCATAGTGCTCCAGGATGATCCTCTGGATACTCTCCCTGGTGGCGGAGTTGATGGGATGGGCGATATCCCTGTATTCCCCATCAGAAGCCTTTTTGCTGGGCATGGCGATAAACAATCCCTTTTCACCCTCAATCACCTTGATATCATGAACTACAAATTCATCATCCAGCGTGATCGATACAATAGCCTTCATCTTACCCTCTTTCGCGATCTTGCGAACTCTAACATCTGTAATCTGCATTCGTTTGACCCCCATGTAACTTTGATTTTAGTATCTGTACGAGGGGATGCAGTGATACCAGCATACCTCCGTCCATCTACTAATGCTACAGTAACCTATCAACTGCGTCAGTCGACTATCCCGAAAATTATGTCAAATCGTGCTAGTCTGTGCGTGGAGGTACGACTGAACTATTGTTTTTTTTGCGAGAACCGCTGCTTAGGGATTCGCCTGCAGCGCTTCTCAGATCACATACCTTGCGTTCTTTTCCACTACTACCTTAATACCGTCTTCCCCTACATAACGGGAGCCGGCCTGGATCGTACCGCGGCTTTCCACGATACAATTTTCAATATGCGTATTGTCCCCGATATAAACATCATTCAGGACAATGGAGTTCTTGATCACACAATTGTTGCCGATATAACTCTTCTTAAAAATCACGGAATTCTCCACTACGCCATTGACGATACAGCCGCTGGAAATCAGGCTGTTCTTAATCTTTGCCCCGACATTGTATTTCGCAGGAGGCAGATCATCTACCTTAGAATAGATGTCCGGATACTGCTTGAAGAAATAATCCCGCACCTCTGGCTTCAAAAAATCCATATTGGTGTTATAGTAATCCTCCACCGAAGCGATATTCCTCCAGTAGTCTGTGATTTTGTACCCATAGATGCGCTTCAGCTCCTTATAGCGGACCAGAATGTCCCTGACAAAATCGTATCTGTCCTCTTCCGCGCACTTCTCGATCATCTCAATGAGCTGTCTGCGTCTGATGACATAGATACCGCAGGAGATCGTACGGGTCTTGGCATACAAGGGCTTTTCCTCAAATTCTTCAATGCGGTTGTCCTCATCCAGACGGACCGTCCCGTAGCGCTCCACACCGATCTGTGGCTCCATATCCCGGCAAACCACGGTAATATCCGCCTTTTTCTCGATGTGGTACTCCAGCACCGCATTGAAATCCAGCTTATAGACACAATCGCCGGATGCAATGACCACATATGGTTCATGACTGCTCTTTAAGAAGGACAGGTTCTGCCATATGGCATCCGCCGTCCCCCGATACCAGTTGCTGTTCTCTGCTGTCACAGCAGGTGTGAACACATACAAGCCGCCCTGCTTGCGTCCGAAATCCCACCATTTGGAAGAGCTTAAGTGTTCATTCAGGCTCCGGGCATTGTATTGTGTGAAGACAGCTACTTTCTGGATATGGGAATTGGACATATTGCTCAAGGTAAAATCAATCCCTCTGTAGCTGCCCGCCACCGGCATGGCGCAGACCGCACGGCTGTGGGAAAGAGCTCCCATCCTGTGGCTGTTGCCTCCGGCCAAAACAATTCCAATCGCTCTCACTGTCACTCACCTGCCTTAATCAATGATTTGCCGCCGGCAAGATAAGAATCCGGATAATCTTTTTTCTCTGTTTCGCCAAAAATCACCGTATTCCTGCCTACACTGACCCCTTCCGGTATGACGCTCTTCTCTCCGATAGTAACAAGACCCTGATCGTAAATATGGGGCGCAGTCTCATTTGGAACCTCTTCGCCGATGCCCAGACGGACATGATCCCCGACTGAAACATTCTCTGCGATGATCGCCTTATTTACCTCACAGCCTTCTCCAATGGAGGTCTGATTCATAATGATGGAGTCACGGACGACGCTGCCTTTACCAATGGTAACACCGCAGCCAATCACGGAGTTGTACACCTCTCCATAGATATCTGAACCCTCACCGATAATACAGCGTTCCACTGCACTTGAGTCCGATACATACTGGGGCGGCAGTATCTCGCTCTTGGTGTAGATCTTCCAGTACTCTTCATACAGGTTGAATTCCGGAACAAGATCGATCAGCTCCATATTGGCTTCCCAATAAGAGCTCAGGGTTCCAACATCCTTCCAGTAGCCGGTAAATTCATAGGCATAGAGGGGCGATCCCTTCTCATGGCAATATGGGATGACATGCTTGCCAAAATCCAGGGCCGGTTGGTCCGCCATGGCGATCAGAGCTTCCTTCAGGGTCTTCCAGTTAAAAATATATATGCCCATGCTGGCAAGATTGCTTCTGGGATGAGCCGGTTTTTCTTCAAACTCCGTAATGCGGTGATCCCCATCCGTGATCATGATGCCAAAACGGCCTGCTTCCTCCATGGGAACCGGCATCACGGCGATGGTCACATCCGCACCCTTCTTCTGATGAAAGTCCAGCATCACCTCATAATCCATCTTGTAGATATGATCCCCTGACAGGATCAGCACATAATCAGGATGATAGCTTTCCATATAATCAAGATTTTGATAAATGGCATTGGCAGTGCCGGTATACCACTCGCTGTTGGTACTCTTCTCATAAGGCGGCAGAACCGTCACGCCTCCGAAGTTACGGTCCAGATCCCAGGGAATACCGATTCCTATGTGGGTATTCAGCCGAAGGGGCTGATACTGGGTAAGCACCCCCACCGTATCAATGCCTGAATTGATACAGTTGGAAAGCGGAAAGTCAATGATGCGGTACTTTCCCCCAAAGGAAACTGCTGGTTTTGCGACCTTGGAAGTGAGCACTCCCAGGCGGCTGCCCTGACCGCCTGCAAGAAGCATGGCGATCATCTCTTTCTTGATCATAGTTATCACCTCAATCCAGCCTGACGACCTCTGTTCCCTGCTGCCTGACAAAGCGATGCCCTGATCCGGGAAACAGATTCCAAAAAATCTGAACGGCCGTCTACCTACTACCTATTATGGTACAACCATTATAACACAACTTTTTAAGAAAGTGAATATTTAAAGCGGAAAAAATACAAGCTTTTTCCCATTTTCAGTTATAATATTTATATAATTCCAGTGTTTAGCGACTTTTTTTTGTCAATTCTCCACATAATTTGTCCGAATTCGCCCTCTGTATCTTTATCTATTTTTACATTTTCAAAAATGAAGTTGTTTTTTGCGCGCTCAGTGTATATAATGTAGGTGAAGTTTCGGATCCAAAAGTGAGCCGGACAACAGAACAGACCATAGATCAGATAAGAAAGCGTGACAGTTATGTATCAGATTGATTTCAGGCATCCGGGAAAAATACATTTTATAGGCATCGGCGGCATCAGCATGAGCGGTCTGGCCGAGATCTTAAAAGACGCCGGCTTTGAAGTATCCGGCTCCGACAGCACAAAAAGCGCCATGACCGATATGCTGCAGGAAAAGGGGATTCCGGTGGCTATCGGCCAGCGGGAATCCAATATCACCCCGGATATAGAATGCGCAGTATACACCAGCGCCATACGGGATACCAATCCCGAATTCCAGGCGGTCAGGAAACTGGGGATCCCCGTCCTCTCCAGAGCGGAGCTGCTGGGACAACTGATGAAGAATTATAAGATGCCCGTTGCAGTCAGCGGAACCCACGGAAAGACCACCACCACCTCCATGATCAGCGAGATCCTGCTCCATGGGAACACGGATCCTACCCTCTCCATCGGCGGGATCTTACCCAGTATCGGCGGCAATTACAGAAGCGGCGGCCACGACTATTTTGTGGCGGAGGCCTGCGAATACACCAACAGCTTCTTAAGCTTCTTCCCCAGGATCGGCGTCATATTAAACGTAGAGGAAGATCATATGGACTTTTTCAAGGATCTGGAAGATATCCGCCATTCCTTCCGGGAATTTGCCGGACTCCTGCCGGAGGACGGCGCCCTGGTCATCAACGGCGAGATCCCCGAACTCTCCTATTTCACGGAAGGGTTAAAGTGCCGGGTAATCACCTACGGCTGGAACGACCGATTTGATTATCATCCTGAGGAGGTATCCCATGATGAACTGGCCAGAGCTTCCTTTACCCTCTGCCGCAGTTCTGGGGACAGGCAAAGATTTACACTGAGCGTACCCGGCGATCACAATGTGAGCAACGCCATGGCGGCCATTGCGGTGGCGGACCTGTTAGGCATCGGCCGGACGATCACTGCCGGTGCGCTGAAGGACTTTACCGGGACGGACAGGCGCTTTGAATATAAGGGACAGATCGGCGGCGTAACTGTCATCGACGACTATGCCCACCATCCCACGGAGATTGCGGCTACCCTCACTGCCGCCCGCAATTACCCCCACAAGACCCTTTGGTGTGTGTTCCAGCCCCATACCCATTCCCGGACCAGGGCTTTCCTCCACGAATTCGCCCAGGCCCTTACCCTGGCAGACCGGGTTGTGCTGGCTCCTATTTATGAAGTGACCGGCAGGGAGATCGAGGCCCTGGATATCAGCAGCGAACACGTCTGCGAGGAAATCCGCCGGCTGGGAAAGGATGCTGTCTGTTTTCCCACTTTTGATGAAATTGAAAAATTTTTACTGGAAAATTGCATAAACGGCGATCTGTTGATAACTATGGGCGCCGGAGATGTGCATAAAATCGGAGAAAACCTCCTTGGGACTTAGTTATCCACATTTCCACAGTCAGCGAACCGGAAATCTCCGGAAGCCGGCTGTGGATTTTTCGTTGGAAACTGTGGATAAGTTTTTTGTCGAATTCTGTCGGGAAATGCCCGATTTATCCGCAAAAATCGGACAGGACTTCAAATCTGTCCACAGAATCCACAATATCCACATTTTTGCTGTCCTTTCAGGGACAGATTTATTTCCGGCACTTTTGCTATTTTCATTCAGTAACACTTATGTTATACTTTCTCCATGGGTTGGGGGCCGGTATACGGAAAATGCTGCGGATCTTTGCCGCCCGATGCCCGGTTACTGGAAAGGAATTTTGCAAAATGGCACGTTTAACGATTTACAGGGACAATTATGTGGACTCCACCGTTGTGTCCAACTATTTTATAGATCATTATATGAAGGATGCAAATGACGCCCAGCTGAAGGTATATTTGTATCTGATCCGGATGCTGAATGCCAATCGGGCTATCAGTGTGTCCGATATCGCGGACAAGTTCAACCATACGGAAAAGGACGTTATGCGTGCCCTCAAATACTGGGAAAAGAAGCAGCTTCTGAGCCTGGAGTATGACGGAGAAGGAAGTCTCACCGGCATCCATCTGCGGGACCTGAAGGAAAACCATGACGCCCCTGACGCGGATCTGCCTTCCGAACTTTCCTCTGCCGGCGCTGCGCTGGAAGCAGAAGTTCCAGCGGAAGCCTCCCCTTTCCGGAAGCCTGTTTATACAACCAGCCAGCTTGCGGAATTCAAGAGCAGAAAAGAAACAACCGAGCTTCTGGCGATTGCTCAGGCTTATATTAGCAGGCCGCTGACTCCGGCCGAGATGAAATCCATTCTCTTCTTTATGGACGAGCTTCATTTTTCCGAGAATCTGATCGACTATCTGCTCGATTACTGCGTAAGCCGCGGCAAAAAAGACTTTAAATACATAGATAAGGTAGCCATCAGCTGGGCGGAACAGGGGATCACCGCTCCCGAACAGGCGAAGGCCATCGTGGGACGATATGACAAAACCGTTTACGCCATCATGGACCAGCTGGGGAAGAGCGGCTCCCCCACCGCAAAGGAGCTGGAGTTCATCAACCGCTGGCTAAAGGAATACGGCTTTGGCATGGACATCATCTTCGAGGCCTGCGAGCGCACGGTTCTGGCTACCGACAAGCACCGCTTTGAATATGCGGACAGCATCTTGAGCAGCTGGCTGAAAGAAAACGTCCACAGGAAATCCGATATCCTGCGGATCGACGAGCTGTATCAGCAGAAACGCAGAAATACGGTGAGGAACGCAGGTACAGGCAATAAATTCAATCAGTTTAAACAGAACGACTACAATTTCGACGAACTGGAGCGGGAACTGTTAAGCAATTAAATCGTAACAGTTCAGGCTGAAGGAGATCCGTTGTGGCACTAACCAACCAACAATACGAATCTATTATGAAGGGATATGAAGAGACCCGGAACCGTAACCGACATCTGCTGGAGGAGCGGCTCAGTCGGGTCTATTCCTGTCTGCCTGAATACAAAGAACTGGATCAGTCTGTAGGACGTATTTCCCTGGATTACGGCAGACGACTGCTGGAGGATGAAGACTGCCTCCCCGACTTCCATGCCGCCCTTTCGGAGATCCGCGGCAGGAAACGCAGCCTTCTGCTTGCAGCCGGATTCCCGGAGGATTATCTCGATCCCATTTACGACTGTCCGGACTGCCGGGATACCGGGTACCTCACAGGCCAGAACCAGAAATGCCACTGCCTGCGCAGCAAAGAGATCAGCCTCCTTTACCAGCAGAGCAACATCCGGGAAACGATCCGTCAGGAGAATTTCTCTGCCCTCTCTTTTGAGTACTATGAGGGGGAGGACCGGAAACGGTTCCAGGAAGCAGTGAGAATCTCCATGGATTTTACACAAAACTTTGAAAAAGACTACCAAAATCTCTTTTTTTATGGTACAGTAGGTACTGGGAAAAGCTTTCTGTCCGGATGCATCGCCCAGGAACTTTTAAATAAAGGTTACTCCGTGATCTATTTCAGTTCTTCCGGACTTTTTGACAGGCTGGCCCGCTATAATTTCGATTCCAGGGAAAAAGAGAACTTATACCAGTTTTATCAGGATCTTTATGAAAGCGACCTGATCATTATAGACGACCTGGGAACGGAAGTAACCAATTCTTTTGTAACCTCGCAGCTGTTTGCCTGTCTGAATGAACGGGCGCTGCGCCGTAAATCTACCATCATCTCCACGAACTTAAGCCTTGAGGAGTTAAGGGACAGATATTCAGACAGAATTTTCTCAAGACTGACCAGCAATTATATTCTTTGCAAGCTGACCGGTCCGGATATCAGGATCTACAAAAAACGTATGCGAAAGTGAGGATTTTTCAATGGCCAACCGCGAAGAAAAACGGAATCTGGAGACCATTCCTGTAGGCTCTTTGGGCATCATTGCCTTAGAGAGCTGCAAGCCCATCGGAGAAAAAATCGACCAGTATCTTGTAAAATGGAGAACAGAGCGGGAAAATGAGCACAAGGATTCCCTTGCTTTTTCCGGCTATCAGCGCCCTTCTTACCTGATGAACGCCAAGGTGCCCCGTTTCGGTTCCGGGGAGGCAAAGGGCATGATCATGGAATCTGCCCGGGGCTTCGACCTTTATCTTCTGGTGGATGTCTGCAACTACAGCCTCACCTACCGGCTTTGCGGCCACGAGAACAGGATGTCCCCTGACGACCATTACCAGGATCTGAAACGTGTGATTTCCGCTGTGGGCGGCAAGGCAAGGCGCATCACCGTGATCATGCCCTTCCTGTATGAAAGCCGCCAGCATAAGAGAACCTCCAGAGAATCCCTGGACTGTGCCCTGGCCCTGCAGGAGCTGGTCCGCATGGGCGTGGACAACATCATCACCTTCGACGCCCACGACCCCAGAGTACAGAACGCGATCCCCCTCCATGGCTTTGAAACGGTGCGGCCCGCATACCAGTTTATCAAAGGACTCTTACGCAACGTAAAGGGCCTGCAGCTGGATTCCAGCCATATGATGGTGATCAGCCCCGACGAGGGCGGTATGAGCCGGGCGATCTACATCGCCAACGTTCTGGGCCTGGACATGGGAATGTTCTACAAGCGCAGGGACTATACCAAGATCGTAAATGGACGCAATCCCATTGTGGCCCACGAATTCCTCGGTTCCAGCGTGGAAGGCAAGGATATGATCATCATCGACGATATGATATCCTCCGGAGACAGCGTACTGGAGGTGGCCAGAGAACTGAAAAAGCGCAAGGCCGCCAAAATCTTCGTTTTCTCCACCTTTGGACTGTTCACCAACGGACTGGACAAGTTTGACGCGGCATACAGGGACGGCACCATCACCAGGGTTCTCACCACCAACCTGGTATACCAGACTCCCGATCTCCTCCAGAGAGAATGGTACATCAACTGCGACATGAGCAAATACATCGCCTACATCATCGACACCCTGAACCACGACTCTTCCATCAGCGACCTGCTGAACCCCAATGAAAGGATCCAAAACATCGTTGCCAGATACAAGAACGGAGAACTGTAAGAGAAAAAATTGTAAAATTCATAAACTGAAAACAAAATCACCGCTCCGCCGAACCCCAAAGGTCCGGCGGTTCTTTTATCATGCCCGGTCCCGCCGTCCTGCTGCAATTAATTGTTTGATATGTTTGATTTAATGTTGATTTAATTGTCAACTAATTATATATTAATAGTTGACAATCTCTTTTCTTTCCTATATACTAATAAAACAGGTGATCACAAACCCCCGATCACCCGTCCACCTAAAACCAATTAAAAAAAGGAGACCCCCATGAAAACTTCCACCCCATCCCCCACCAAAACACCCTCCAAAGAAAAGACCCATGAGCTGGCGCTCACAGGTCTGATGACCGCAGTGATCTGTATCCTGGGTCCTGTTTCCATTCCCCTTCCCATGCATCTGGTCCCCATATCCCTGGGAACCCTGGCCGTCTACTTCGTAGTCTATGTGTCCGGCATGAAAAGGGGTACCATCAGCGTTCTGATCTACCTTCTGCTGGGGATCGCCGGAGCCCCGGTATTTACCGGCTTCACCGGAGGGATCGGAAAAGCGCTGGGTCCCACCGGGGGATACCTCATCGGCTACATTTTCCTGGCGCTTTTGGGGGGCTTTTTCATAGACCATTTCCCCAACAAACCCGTTATGCATGTGATCGGAATCCTGTTTGGATCTGTTCTCCTTTTCCTGTTCGGAACCCTGTGGCTGGCTTATCTGGCTCACTACAGCTTTTACGCCGCCCTTTGGGCAGGAGTGATCCCCTATCTTCCCGGAGAGATCATAAAGCTGTTCCTTGCAGTCCTGACAGGTGCACAGGTAAGAAAGCGGGTCCGCCAGTTCGAAATATCCTGACAGAACCCACGTTTCCCCGGCGGATCATCCCTTTCTGAAGGAGTCTCCCTCCTTCTCCCGGATCAGCTTCAGCGCTTCCTCCAGGGTCTTTGGCATCCACTTTCTGATAAAGTCCGGGGCTACGATGGCGTTTAGGCACCACTGAGCGGTAAAATTGGTGGAGATCCAGGGAATTTCCACCAGTTCCTCCCGGTTCCCGGCATTTTTCACCCTCACTGTCTCAAAGCCCCCTTCCTCTCCTTCCCGCAAAAGGGAACCCAGAAGCACCCCGGCTACCCTTAGGGCTTCCTCCTCGCTTTCGTGCCTCGCGGCGCCGTATGCGCCGATCCCGGTGGCAAACATAGGATAGGAAAATTTCCTTTTTCCGATCATACCCCGGGATTCCTCCTGTTTCTTCTCTGGCGGAAGGAAATAAAACCTTCCGTATTCAGCCAGCATATCCTTCCATTCCTCGTCCTCCAGCAGATCCCCCATCTCCATCCAGATCTGGGGAGCCCCCATACAGATCTGCAGATGAACGCCTCCCGTCACCTTTTCTCCGATATAACGAAGATGCACTGTCGCCGGATCAAACTCGAAATCCGGCCCCGAGATCAGCCTTAAGGGCGTATTTTTAATATCCTCCATTCCGGTAAGGATTTTATCCCTGTAAACGGTATCCTGGCTTCTCTCCCACTGGGTCATCCAGTTGGCACAGAGGGAGGACCAGTCCGGCCCGCTTCTGGCATGGCTGGGATATACCATATTTTCCTTTTGATAAAAATCTCCCAGAGGATCCTTGTTCAGGAAAGTCCATTCATTGTCCTTCAGCTCTTCAAAAATATCCTCCATCCTGTAGTCCCCGGTCATATAATAATAAAACCGATGATGGGACGCCATGGCGATCCTGGCCTCCTTGCAGGGACAGCCCCAATGGCGGACATTATGCCTGGAACCCAGGCCTTTATACTTCCCCATATGGTACACATCCACCTCCGAAGTATGGCGTGAAAGCTTCTCAGCCAGGGTAAAGACCTCCTCCCTGCCGGTGCGCAGGAAATAATACCAGAGCCACAGGGTGGGCACCAGCTCCGTATTATCCCAGGCATAGCCTCCCACATCATAGCGCCACTGATGCCGGGGCAGCTCATAGGTATGCATGAAGTCCCCGTAATTGAACAGCCCGTACCAGTTCCTCTGATCCACCTCCTGTCTGTAGAATTCAAAGGCGCGTTTCAGCTGTTCCTCGATCCAGCGCCCCACTTCCGTATCGAAATCCGGCAGAGACCAGTAACCGAAAGCCCTGCACTCATGATAATATTCCGGGGTTCCTACATATTGCGCCGGTTTCCTGACGCTCTCCGCAAAGTTCTCCAGAACTTCGTCGGAAGGGATCAGCTCACCGCACAAAGCCATGGAATATTCGCTGGTGCTGGCGATCCCGTAAGGGCTGGCTCCTTTGTAATCATAGCCTTCGTAGCAGACCTGGTTATATCCCCGGTTCGCATAATGGCGAAAATCCATGGCCTCCGCCCTGGGGGACCAAAGCCAGATAAAAGCTTCCGCCGCATCCGTATCCAGACCCTTTACCTGAATTCCGGAAGGATAAGTCTCCCAGAAATCCCTCACCGCAAAAAGCACGGACCCCGCCTCAGAACCCACGGCAGCTCCGCCTTCGGAACGGTTCCCGTGAAGGCAGTCTATATAACAGCAGTTCTCATCCTGTATCTTTTTCCGGATGCCGAAATGATTCATGCTGTCCTGACAAAGATCATATTCACTCCAGAAGGGCATCTGTCCCAGCATGGTCTCTACGGACTGTGCCGTATCTCCAGTAAATTCAAGTCTCTCCCCCCGGTTCTGCATTTCCGAATACTTTCGGGGAAGGTTGGGACGCCAGGCGATCATATGGGCCACGCTTTCATGGAAGGTTCCCGCGTCCCCTGTAAATTTCACATGGCGGTTGTAAAGGGCGCCCTCCATGGGAACCTGTACCGACAGGCCGATTCCCTTCAGGAAATCCCTGTCCTCATCCCCATCATACAGGAAAGTATGGACAAATCCGATCCGTCCGCTGTCAAATCCTACCTTCATGCGGATGATAAAGGGAATTCTCTGTTCCCCCCTGCTGTCCTCATGGTATCCTGAGAAGCGCAGAATGGTCTGCGAAGCCCCTTCTTCCTCAAATTCCACCTCTTTGATCACAGCATGGTAAGGTCTGTTTATCCGCACCTGACAATCCCCCTGCACAGAGGGTTCCTCCAAAAGCAGCACGGGTTTGGCGTGCTGCAGACAGATTCGTCCTTCCCACGCTGCGGATTCAAACAATTCATCCGCCTTCGGCGCAATTACCACAGTCAGCCTGCCGGAATGCAGGATAAAGGTATCTTCCGATTCTTCCAGCGTCATTCCGCTTACAGGCTCCATATCCTTCAAGGAACAAGTTCCCCGGGGAAGGGGCCTCACCTGGATCTCGTCATCCAGGGTCTCGCTGTCCGCAGTATGGGCAGACCATTTCACGCTTCCATCCGGCCAGTAAGCCGTGACCCTGCTTTGCAGGGGCACCCTTCCGCCATCCCGGTTTGTGCAGAGGAATCCGGAATCTCCGGGGCATTCCCCTTTTTTCCAGGTACAGCCCCATGTGGTATAACCTTCTTTTTTCCTGTTCTGTAAAAGATGAAGCTTCATTGTACACCTCCCTTTGGACATGAACAGACGCCCGGCCCTGCCGCAGGATCCGCAGTCATCTGTCCCCGCCTCATTTGTTAATCCCTGTTTTTGACATACGTAATAAAACAATTCCCATTTTCTTCGAACAGGCTGGCAGAATCCTTCATGCCCTTCCTGTACAGCCTTCCTGTGGAAGGCTCCATTAATACAACGTTTAATTCGTTAAAGCCCGTTATCAGAAGGGCTTCTCCATCCTCAAGAATCGCCAGGACAGGAATGTCCTGATTTACAAAATACAGCACCGCATCCAGGCTGCAGCCGGTCAGATCCAGGACATCCGCATCCTCCAGACCTTCTTCCAGAATCTTAAGAACATCCATCCCTTCCTCCAGCAGCATCTGGGAATTCCGGTAAACGCCTTCAAAATTTAAAATAGTATCCAGGCAGACCGCAAGACTGCTTTGCCCTTCCTGAACCTCTTTTGCGCCGATCGCCATGATCTGATTGCGGGTCACGCGGTTGCCTCGTATCCAGATACGTTCTCCTCCCTCGTTCAGCACGCAGCCGTTTTCCTCATAAGCCCGGGCCACAGCCTTTGCAGGATCCGCATAGATTCCTTCCACTCCGTCTTTTCCCCAGACATAATATCTGGAAACAGACGTTTCTCCCGTAATTTCCAGATTGCGGCTTTCTTCGAATACCACCTCCCTGGGGGTCTGGACCTGAAGACTCTTCCTGTCAATTTCATTTTTTACCTGGATCTGAACATACTTTTCATAAGTATCGATCACGGCAGTCACAACATTGTTTTTTGCCGCCGATACCTCCTCATTGGACATGATATATTCAGGGTCCGTCTCCTGATAACTGCCATCCTCCTTTTTCTGAACGCGTTCCAGAACGATCTGCTTCTCCATCACGGTACATCCGATGGTATAGATCCGGTCATGGCCAAATTCCTTCAGGATTTCGCCCTCTGAACTGCAGATCCCGACCTGGTACATGGGATAAAAGATCCTGCCGACAGAATCCGTCGCCACATCCTCCTGCCGGGCAAGCCCATAAACGATATCTTCCCCCATAAAGCCCAAAGGCATGATGTAGGAGCCCTGGG